>JBAXRO010000048.1:0-14238 GCA_037131165.1 Actinomycetes bacterium
CAAGACCTTCTGTTGCATTGCCTCGTGCGGATTCGATTCCGATACCAACCGGATGGCGAACGAGGCAACGGGCAACAGCTCGCTCGTCTACTTCGGGGCGGCGCTGAAGGCGCTGAAGGCATGGACGCCAGCGAAATTCACCGTGTCGGTGGACGGCAACGAGCGGAGCTTCACGGGCTTCAGTGTCGTAGTTGCCAACTCGAAGGCCTACGGAGGCGGGATGCTGATCGCGCCGGATGCCGACCCGACCGATGGCACGCTCGACGTCGTCACCATCGGCGCGAGCTCGAAGCTCTCCTTCCTGATGAGGCTCCCTTCCGTTTTCCGCGGTACCCACGTCAAGTCTCCGGCCGTGACCGTCGCCAGGGGCAAGCGCGTGGAAGTATCCGCCGACAGGCCCTTCACCGTGTTCGCGGACGGTGACCCGCTCTGTGAGCTGCCGGCCGTGATCGAGGTCCTGCAGGGTGCCGTCCGGGTTCTCTTCCCGGAATGAAGGCTCTCCGGCGGCATCTGGCACCGCTCCTCGCCCGGTTTGCCGGCGCGGTCGGCCGGCTCGCAGGAAAATCGGGGACGAGCCTGCCCGGCCGGGTCCTGCTCGCAGTGGACCCGACTGCGATCCGCTCAATGAGCGCCGAGATCGGTCGCGGGTCCGTGGTGATCTCGGCCACCAACGGCAAGACCACGACGGCCGCCCTCACTGCCGGGGCCATGCGGGCAGCCGCGCTGCACCCGGTCCACAACGCGGCGGGTGCGAACATGGCCGGTGGGATTGCCGCCTCTCTGCTCGCTGACCCCGAACGCCGAAGTCCGGGGTCGATCGGGCTGTTCGAGGTCGACGAGTTCTGGCTCCCGGAGGTTGCGGAGCAGCTCGACCCACGGTTCGTCCTCCTGTCGAACCTCTTCAGAGACCAGCTCGACCGTTACGGCGAGCTCGACTCGATCTTCGAGCGCTGGAGGACCGCTGCCGGCACGCTTGCCCTGGCTGGAACGAAGTTCATCCTCTGCGCAGACGACCCGGGCGTTGCCAGCCTGGCTGACGATCTGGCGGAGGCGTCCGTGATCTGGTTCGGCATCGAGGACACATCCAATGCGCTTGCCGAGCTCCCCCACTCGGCCGACGCAGGCAAGTGCCGCAGCTGCGGGTCGGCCCTGCTCTACGATGCCGTGCTGCTCGGGCACCTCGGTCACTGGCGCTGCGAATCATGCGGCCGGAAGCGCCCGGAACCCCGGTTCTCCGTGACGGACCTCGAGCTCGAGGGGGCAACCAGCAGTCGGCTGACAGTCGACGCCCCGTCCGGGAGCCAGCAGCTGGCACTCCCCCTTCCAGGCATCTACAACGCCTACAACGCAGTTGCGGCATGGGCACTCGCATCAGAGCTCGGGATTGACCCAGCGGCAATCAAGACAGGATTGGAGAGCTCGCGCCCTGCGTTTGGGAGGGCCGAGCAACTCGAATTGGCCGGCCGCGAAACGACGCTACTGCTCGTCAAGAACCCGACCGGCGCCAACGAGGTGATCCGCACACTGGCCTTGGAGGGAGACGAGCTCGACCTCGTGATCGCGCTGAATGACGGGATCGCCGATGGACGCGACGTGTCGTGGGTCTGGGATGCCGACTTTGAGGCCCTCTCAGGCTCGGTTCGCAGAGTCACCTGTTGCGGAACGCGCTCTGGCGAGATGGCGTTGAGGCTGCGCTACGCCGGCTTTGAGCCAGACTCGATAAGAGTCGCCGGGGATCCACTCGAAGCAGTCGACTCGGCTGCCCGTGACGGTAACGGGCGACTCTGGGTGCTCCCCACCTACACGGCTCTTCTCGACCTGCGCAGCAGGCTGGAAGACCGCGGAGACGTCGGGGCCATCGGATGATGGAGACGGACGAAGTGGTCTGGCACGACCTCGAGCACTGCGGCTATCGAGCTGACCTGCCCGTCTGGCGTTCAATTGCCGGTCGGGCCGGCCCGTCCTCCACTGTCGAACTCGGGGCCGGCTCTGGCCGTGTCTCGCTCGCGCTCGCAGCTGACGGTCACCGGGTGACGGCCATCGATCAGAGCCCCGTCCTGCTGTCGGCGCTCCGCGCACGGCGCGCCCCCGGAACGGGGCTCGAGACGGTCTGCAGCGACGTCAGGGATTTCCGGCTCGCGCAGCGCGTGGCGACGGTCCTCGCCCCCGCCCTCCTCGTGCAGCTGACTGGAGGCTCCGGGCACCGCCGCCGGCTGTTCGATGCCGTCGCAGGCGCTTTGGTTCCCGGCGGTTTGTTCGCCGCAGCCTGCGACGGACGACTGCCGCATGTTGGCAGCGAGCGGGTGGTCGACGGGACCAGACGGGCAGCAAGGATCTCAGGCCGGGCCTGGACGACCGAGATATCTGCGATCGCCGGGGAAAACCAGACGCTGATCCTGAGCCGCACCCGGCGGACGCGCTCCCAGCGATCGATATGCAGCGACGAGGTCCTCGAGCGGATTCCGCTCGACGCCGTCGCAGCCGAAGCGGCGGCCTGCGGGCTTCGCCCGCTTGAGCGGATCGATGTTCCCGGCACCGGCCTCCACTCCGGAGTGACCGTGATGGTGTTCCGTGCCGGCTGAACGCGGCGTCACGGTCGGGGTCCTCTATCCCGACCTGCTGAACATCTACGCCGATCGTGGCAACCTGCTTTTCCTGCGCAGGCGGTGCGAATGGCGCGGGATTCCTTTTCGACTGCTTGGGGTCGGGCTGGGTGAGAGCCTCGAGCCGGATGCCATCGACCTTGTCTACATCGGCGGGGGCCAGGATCGTGACCAGGAGCTCTGCGCCGAGGATCTTGCGTTGCTCAAGCGCGAGAGTCTCGAAGAGATCGCGAGTCGCGATATTCCCCTGTTGGCTGTATGTGGTGGCTATCAGCTGCTCGGTTCGGGGTATGAAACGGACCATGGGACGCTCCCGGGAGCTGGAATTGCCGACCTGTCCACCACCCGCGCAAATGGTCCCCGCCTTGTCGGGCCGTGCGCGGTTCAGACGGATCTGGGAGGCCCGACAAATGGGCTCCTCGCAGGATTCGAGAATCATGCTGGACGAACCCGACTGGGTGAGTCCGCCTCGGCTCTCGGCAGGGTCGTTTCGGGGCACGGGAACAACGGTTCGGATGGAACTGAGGGCTACCGCAGCGGCAACATCGTCGGCACGTACCTCCATGGCCCGCTACTGCCGAAGAACTGGTGGTTTGCGGACTGGCTCTTGGCGCGCTGCCTCGGGATCGACATTGAAGAGCTCGCCGAGCTGGACGACAGGCTTGAGCGGGCGGCTCATTCGGAGGCCCTCCGTGCCGCCAAGGTGGCCCAATGAACCCGTTGTCCGGTTTCGCGCGTACAGTGTCTGTATGAATACCCGCCGAGCAGAGTCATACATGCAGCTGATCGATGTCCTCTCGAAGGAGGATGGCGTGACTCTCAGGCCGTCCGAGACCGAGGCACTCAGGAACGCTGCCGACGCACTGTTCTTCGAGGAGGAATCGGTCGCGGAGGCCCGCGACGGAGCCCAAGCAGTTCTCGACGCTCTCGTCGATTCCGGGCGCTGGAGCGAAGAGCGGGCCAATCAGCTCGCTGCCTCGCTCGACGGCTGCGGTGCCCTAGCCGTTATCTGATCCCTTTACTGATCATCACTTTGCGGTCCCCGGCTTCTCGTCGGACCCGAGTCTCCTCGTCGTTCGGGGCGCTGCGGCCAGCAGGATGCAGGCCCCACCGAGCACGCCCGATGCAATCACCAACTCGCGGGCGGGGATCACGGCGCTCAGCGGGCCTGCCATCACGTAACCGATTGGCATCAGGATCGTGGTGCCCATCCAATCCCAACTGCTGACCCGCGAGAGCTTCTCCGGCGGGATCAGGCGGGCCAGAGTGCTCTCCCACTGAACGCTGTAGACCCCGACTCCGGCACCGGCCAGCAGTGCGGCACCGAAGACGGCCGGCAGCGGCGCCCCGAGTCCATAGAGGATGAACTGGAATGGCCAAGGCGACATTGCGATCAGGCCCGCACGGAGGGGCCTCGCGAACTCGGCTCTCGTGCCGACGATCGCGCCGCTGATCATCCCGACGCCGAAGAAGACCTCGTGGATGCCATACACGGACCCGGTGCCATAGATCTCCCGGGCCACAGTGGGTCCGAGAACGAACCACGGAGCGAGGCTCAACATCAGCAGCAGCGACCAGGCGAGCATCGTCATCCAGACCCAAACCCTCGAGCGGACCTCCTGCCAGCCTGCACGCACCGAGTCGAGCAGACGCTCAGCCTTCTCGCGCCCGGCGCCGCGGGCCCTTGGGATGACGAACGCAAGGCTGGCTGCACTCAGGAGGAAGGTGAATGCGTCCCCCACGAACGCCCACTCGGCGCCCACGCCAAAGTAGAGCGCTGTCGCCAAGGCGGGGCCGAAGGCGAGCGATGCGCTCTCCGATGCACCGGCGAAACCCCAGGCCGAACGGATCTTGTCCTCCCTGACCGTCTGGGGAAGGAGGCCGGAAAACGCCGGCCTGTAGATCGCCTCGGCCAACCCGAAAACCGCCTCGATCAGCATCAGGTTCCAAATCGCAGCCTCTCCGGTTGCGATGAGGAACGCCGTCAGGAGGTGCAGGACGAAGCAGACGAGGTTTGTGACGATGATCAGGCGCCTCCTGTCGAACCTGTCCGCCCACACCCCTCCGATCAGCAGGAACCCGGCGAGCGTCGCAACCTGCACTCCGAGGATCAGGCCGAGACCGGTCAGGTCCTTCAGCTCGAGCGAAACGTAGAGAGCGAGCGCCACTCCGGCGAGCCGGTCGCCGACCATGCTCAGGGTCTGGCCGAACCAGAAGAACCTGAAGCTGCGATCCGCGAGCGCGGAGTCGCCCAAGACCCTGGAGGCCATGCGCTGCCGGCTCAGCCTGTGGAGCCGAAGCCCCCGACGGAGCGCTCGCTATCACTAAGGGAAGCAACCCACTCCGTCGAGAGCTCGGGGTAGCTGACGACCAACAGCTGGGCGATCCGCTCTCCTGCCTGAGCTGTGAAGGACTCACTGCGATCGGTGTTGAGCAGCAGAACCTTGATCTCGCCCCGGTAGCCCGAGTCAATGAGCCCGGGCGAATTGACAAGTGAGACGCCGTGCCTCGCGGCGAGCCCAGATCTCGGGAGCACCAGCCCAGCGTGCCCGGTAGGCAGCTCAACAGCAAGACCTGTCTCAATCGCCGCGCGGCGCCCAGGGGCGATGGTGAAGCCCTCAACGCAACAGAGGTCGAGCCCGGCATCCCCATCCATCGCCCTGATTGGGAGCACCGCGTCGGGGTGGAGCCTGAGGAAGCCAAGCTTGGTCAACTCGCCGCACCTACCTCGAACCGCCGGTAGCGCGACTCCTGTGCGCTGTTGAGCCTTGCCCTTACGTGGACACCATCAGGCCTGTCCTCCCGCTCGAGGTCGCCTGCTAGCCGATGGAGCTCGGCGATCATGCGGCCCTCGGAATGAGGGATCAGAAGCTCAACCTCCTTGAGTCGTGCCCTGATCGCGGCAGCGACCGAATCGAGCAGATGGTCGACCCCGTCCCCTGTCACCGCGCTCGCTTGGACGGCCTGAGGGAAGCGAGCCGCGAGAGCGGAGCGGGCACCAGCGTCCAGCTTGTCGACCTTGTTCAGGACGTCGATTCGCGGGATCGAGTCTGCCTCGATCAGGCTGAGGGTCTGAAGGACCGACTCGCGCTGGCGGTCGGCCTTCTCCTCGTCCTGCGAGCCAACCTGGATGAACAGCAGCAGGTCGGCCCTGATGGTTTCCTCGAGCGTCGCCGCGAATGCATCGACCAGCTGATGCGGCAACTTCCTGATGAAGCCGACTGTGTCGGTCGCGACGTACGAACGGCCCCTGTGCTCGAAGGTGCGGGTCGTGGGATCGCGGGTGTGGAAGAGCTCGTCCCTGACGCCCACCTCGGCCCCTGTTATCGCCTTCATCAGCGTCGACTTCCCGGCATTGGTGTAACCCACCAGCGCGATCGAGGGTACTGCGCTGCGTTCGCGCTCGGCCCGCATCCTGGCGCGGGCACTCCCGACCTTCCCGAGTCGCCGTCGGACGACCGAGATCCGGTCGCGGGCGAGGCGACGGTCGGTTTCCAGCTGGGACTCGCCCGGGCCCCGGGTCCCGATCCCGCCCCCGAGCCGCTCGAGGTGGGTCCACAGTCCCCTCATCCTCGCCAGGTTGTACTCAAGCTGGGCAAGCTCGACCTGAAGCTTTCCCTCGGCGGACCCTGCATGCAGAGCGAAGATGTCGAGGATCACCGCAGTGCGGTCGATCACCGGCATCCCGAGCAGCTTCTCGAGGGTCCGCTCCTGCCTCGGCGACAGCTCGTCGTCGCAGACGACCAAGTTGGCATCGGTCTGTTTGATCTCCTCCATTGCCTCGATCGCCCGCCCCGAACCCATGTAGGAGTCCGGGTGCACCGTTGCCCTCACCTGGGTGGCCTCGCCGACCACCTCGGCACCTGCGGTGGCGAGAAGCTCCTTGAGTTCCGGAAGGCCGTTCGGTGGCGCCGGACCCGCCGCGAGAAGGAACGCTCTCTGACGTGCACGGCGGACGACTTCACCGTCGGAGTTCCGCCTCGCGTTCGTGTTGCGTCCAACTGCCATCCCGTGGCCCGAGTTTAGGCCCGCCGGGCGGCCTCAGCTGCCAAGTGCCGCGATCCTCGCCACTGCTTCCTCGAGACGGTCGTCAGGGGTGGTCAGCGAGATCCTGAAGAAGCCCTCGCCATTCGGACCGTATGCCCCACCTGGCGAGATCACGACTGCCGTCTGCTCAAGGACGTACTCGCAGTACTCGGCTGCGCTGGAATAGCCCTTGGGGATCGGTGCCCAGATGTAGATCGTCCCCTTGGGAGCAGTCACTTCGACCCCGGCCTCTGCGAGCGCATCGCACACGAGATTGCGGCGCCTCGTGTAGATCTGGCGCATCTCGGCGATCCTCGGTTCGAGCTCGGGAGCCAGTGCGGCGGCACCGGCCAGCTGGACCGCCTCGAACAGCCCGCTGTCGACATTTGACTTGAGCCGCCAATAGGTGGAGATCGCGTCCGCGTTGCCAAGAATGGCCGCGCAGCGCCAGCCCGTCATGTTCCAACCCTTCGAGAGGGAGAAGACCTCCACCCCGACGTCACGCGCCCCGGGCGTCGCAAGGAAGCTCGGTGCGTCGTAGCCGTCGTAAGTCGTTTCGGAGTAGGCGTTGTCGTGGACCACGAGGATTCCGTGTCGCGCCGCGAACTCGACGACCTCCTCGAAGAAGCCCTCGGGTGCGACAGCACCGGTGGGATTGTTCGGATAGTTGATGAACATCAGGCCTGCGCGGGAGGCAACCTCGTTGGGGATCGCAGAGAGATCAGGAGTGAATCCGCGCTCCGGAAGCAGCGGCATCAGGTGGGCTTCGGAGCCGACGAGCGCCGGGCCGGCCGTGTAGACGGGGTAGCCCGGGTCGGCAGCAAGCGCTATCGAGTTCTCGTCGAGGAAGGCGAGATTGAGGTTGAAGATGCACTCCTTGGCACCGATCGCGGGAATCACCTCGGTCTCGGGATCGACCGTGACTCCGAAGCGCCTCAAGTAGAAGTCGGACATCGCCTGACGGAACTCGGGCCGTCCGCGATTCGACGGGTACTGGTGGGTGGACGGATCCGCGAGAGCCGATTGGCCCGCTGCGACGACCTCAGGAAACGTTGGAAGGTCCGGGTCCCCGATCCCGAGCGAGATCACGTCCACGCCCGCTGCCTTCTTCTCGGAGATCTTGCGCTCCAGCTCGGCAAAGAGGTACGGGGGGATCAGATCCAGTCGACTGCTTGCCTTCATCGGAGTTCCTCCATCAGTTGTTTGCTTGCTTCGCCCGAGTAGACCGGGACGGCCCAACCGGTCAGGACAAGTTCCAGATCGGGGCCGATCACGACCTCCAACTCGCCCCCATCCAGTTCGACGGTCAACGTAGCCGGGTGACCAGAGAGGTGGGCAGCAACGGCCGCGCCACTTGCTCCCGTCCCGGAAGAGAGGGTTTCGCCGACTCCGCGTTCGAAGATCCGCGCACGGATCGAGCTGCCGGAGCCGGTCCAAAAGGAGACGTTCGTCCGGTTCGGGAACCTCGGGTCGGATTCAAGGGAAGGGCCGATGCCCGGCAGGTCGAGCGCCTCCAGCTCCCCCGGGTCTTCGATCCGGATCGACAACTGCGGGTTGCCGACGTTCACGAACTGGAAGCCATGTTCGGCCCCACCGAAGCTGACCGAGCCGATCCCGTCAGCCGGCCCATCCGGCCAGTCCTCGGAGCTGACCGATGCCATTCCGAGCGCCATCGAGCAACGCCGCTCGTCGAGGATCGTCGGCACCACCGTTCCGGCTGCAGTCTCGATCGAGAAGGTGTCGGCTTCGGTCCAACCCCTCTGGCGCAGGTACATCGCCGCCTCCCGCGCCCCATTCCCGGATAGGGCTGCTTCGCTGCCGTCCGGGTTGAAGATGCGCAACGAGGCGACACTCTGGCCTTCTGCAGAGTCGAGGAGCAGGATCCCGTCCGCGCCTGGGCCGAAGTTGTGATGGCAGAGCCTGCGGACTCTCTCGGCCGTCAGATCCCATGGGAGTCGGCTGCGCTCGACTATCAGGTAGTCGTTGCCAAGAGCCTGCCATTTCTCGAATCGCATTGGGTGGCTGAGTCTACGAACGCGGCTGGACAGCCGTAGTGCGCTCGAGGTGCCCAAGCAGAAGCTCAGCTGCAGCCGCATCATCGAGTCCGGTGACGTCGAGCTGGGCAACATCGCGCATCTTCCTCATCCACGTCCTCTGTCGGCGGACGAGCTGCCAGGTCCTCGAAGTCAAAGCATCGAGGTCCCCGGCGAGCAGCTCGCTCCAGCCAATCGCAGCCCGGGCAGTCGCAGACGGCCCGAGGGACTCGGCACGCAGGACCTCCTCCCTCCCGCCCCCGTCGAAGATCGCTCTCGCCCGTCGGGCGACCCTGTCGCGGTGCTCGGCTGGCTCGCGCAGCAAGCCGACTGCCACAGTCGGTACGCGAGGCGAGGCCTGCCAAAGCCCGTTGGATGGAAGAGGCGGCTGTTGGCCCGATTCGATCAGTTCCAAGGCCCTGGTCACCCTCCTGCCGTCCTCCTGCTCTATTCGGGCTGCAGTCACTGGATCAAGCTCGGTCAATCGCGAGTGCAGTGCCGGTGCCCCCTGCTGCACGAGTGCCCGCTGCCACTTCGCCCGAATCGCTTCGGCGACTGGGGGCCGCAGGTTCAGTCGGCTGACTGCGGCACGCAGGTAGAGCCCTGTTCCCCCAACCACTATCGGACTCCGCCCCGAGGCGATCGCCGAGTCGATCTCGGCGTGGGCCAGATCAGCGAACTCGCCTGCGCTGAACTCCTCGACGACGCTCCTGATGCCGACGAGCCGGTGATCCAGCACGTCGCGTTGCACTGACGTCGGCGCCCCGGTGAGGATCGGGATCTCCCGGTAGACGGCGAGCGCGTCGGCGCTGATCGCCACCGGCTCGTGCCCGATCGCCCTGAGCTGCTCGGCAAGGGCAACCACCAGTGCCGTCTTGCCCACTGCGGTGGGTCCGAACACGGCGAGCATTCCTCCCTTTTCCATCCCCCGATTATGGTCCGCCCGCCGACAATCCCCCCGTGGACCTGTCAGGCTCACGAACATGAACCCTCTCGACGGAAGAGTCCTTGTCACCGGAGCGGCCGGAGGACTCGGGACGACCATTGCCCGCTCGCTGGCCGGCCGGGCCCGCCCGCTGGTGCTCTCAGCCCGCAAAGCCTCTCAGCTCGAGGGTCTGGCCACGGACCTGGCAGCAGAGGTCCTCGAGGGAGACCTCGCGGACCGCTCTCAAGTCGCGGAACTCGTCCATGCGGCGGGCGATGTCGACCTCGCCGTCCTCAATGCCGCACTTCCAGCCTCGGGTCCGCTGCTCGACTACGAGATCGACCAGATCGACCGCGCCATCGAGGTCAACCTGAGGGCGCCCATCGTCATGGCCCGATTGCTGGCCGAGGGCATGGTTGCCAGGGGCCACGGGCACATCGTCTTCATTTCCTCGCTTGCGGGTAAGGCCGCATCCGCGGGCGCGGTTCTCTACTCGGGAACGAAGTTCGGGCTGCGGGGTGCGTCCCTCTCGCTCAGGCAGGACCTCGACGGGACCGGAGTCGGCGTCTCCGTGATTTGCCCGGGTTTCGTCAGCGAGGCCGGGATGTTCGCTGACAGCGGGGCAAGACTGCCGAAGGGAATCGGGACCGTCAGCCCCCAGCAGGTTGCGGACGCGACGATCGAAGCGGTCGAGTCCAACCGGGCCGAGATCGATGTCGCCCCTCTCGCTCTTCGACTGAGCGCCGCGGTCGCGCAGGTTGCGCCTCAAACCGCAGCCAAGGCGCAGAAGCGCAGCGGCGGTCACAAGCTCGCGGAGAAGATGGCCGCACAGCAGCGCTCGAAGCGCTGATCTCCTTCCTCAGAGAAGCCCGGCTGCCAGCGACATCTCGGCGTCGAGCGTCTGGCTCGTTGCGGAGTTGACCTTGACGGTGACGAAATCGCCCGGCGAGGCGATCCCGTCGAAGTTGACCACTTTGTTGCCCCTCGAACGGCCCCGCAGCCGGGCGGCGTCGTTCCGGGACTGGCCCTCAACGAGGACCTCGATCTCACGATCCACGAACCTCTGGGCACGCTCCCTCGCCCGTCGCTGGACGAGTTCGACGAGCCGCTCCATCCGCTCGACCTTGACCTCGTGCTCGACCTGGTCGGGCAGGTCGGCTGCATCGGTGTGGCGACGGGGCGAGTAGACGAAGGTGAAGGCTCCGTCGAAGCCAACGGCGTCGACCACTTCGAGCGTCTCCAGGAAATCGGCCTCCGTCTCACCCGGGAAGCCGACAATGATGTCCGTCGTCAACGAGATGTCGGGCAGCGATGCCCTGATCATCTCGACCCTCGCCATGTAGCGCTCGCGGCTGTACGTCCGCCTCATCGCCTTGAGGATGCGTGACGATCCCGCCTGCAGCGGCAGGTGGATGTGCTCACAGACCGATTCGAGAGTGGCGTGGGCTTCGACGACGTCCTCACGGATGTCCTTGGGATGCGGGCTTGTGTAGCGAAGCCGACGCAACCCAGGGATCGAGTCGAGTTCGTGCAAGAGGCGGGCGAACGTTGTCTGGCCCCCGTCCCGCAGGTCGCGGCCGTATGAGTTGACGTTCTGGCCCAGTACGGTGAGCTCCGTAACACCGTCGGCAACGAGAAGCCTGGCCTCGTCCACCAGTTCAACCAACGGGCGACTCGCCTCCCTACCCCGCGTCGAGGGGACGATGCAATACGAGCATCGGCAGTTGCAGCCGACGCTGATCTGCATCCAGCCCTGAAACTCGCGCGCGCGCTTTGCCGGAAGATGGCCGGTGAATCCCTCGAATTCGAAGAAGCCCTGAGCGGTGAGCGAATCGCTGGTCAGGAACTCAGCCAGTCGGTGGACCTGCCCGGGGCCGAAGGCAACATCGACACTCGGGAACATCTCGAAGACCTCGTCCTTGACGGACTGGGCCCAGCAGCCCCCCACCCCGATCAACGTTTCCGGGTGCTTGCGCTTGAGTGCGGTGGCCTCTCCGAGATGCGACGTGAACCGCTGGTCGGCCGCCTCACGGATCGAACAGGTGTTGAACAGGATCAGGCCAGCGTCGGCTCGGCTGTCGGCCTCCGACCATCCGAGCTGCTCGAGCATGCCCTTGAGCCGCTCGGAGTCGTGTTCGTTCATCTGGCACCCGAAGGTGGTCAGGTGGTACATCCGTTCCCGCGTCTGGCCGATCACCCACCAATCGTAGCCGCCCGCAATCACAGGGCAGACCGCGGACGGTCCAAGCCCAGCGCGTACTCAGACGCTCAGCGAGCGGCCCGGCTGTGCTCTCTGACGGCGTCGGATGCGGTCTCCATCGAATAGCCGCGGCGAATCAGGATCCCCATCGCACGACGCCTTTCGGGTTCGCGCTCGGCCGGCGCGGCCAGTCGACGTTCGAGCAGTTCGATCGCCCGCTCCAACTCCGAGCTTCCGCCGTCGACGGAGAGCGCCTGATCGATCGCATCGCGATCGGTTCCCAGTTCGGCCAAGCGTTTGCGGATCCGTCGGTCCCCCCAACTGTCCATCCGCCTGCGGTCCTCGGCGAACCGACGGGCAAATTGGATGTCGTCCAGATAGCCCATCTCCCCGAGCCGCAGCAACGCCACCTCGGCCGCCTCACCCGGGAAGCCGCGCTTGAGGAGCTGGTTGCGCACCTCAGCAACGGAACGGTCCCGCCGGGCCAAGAAGGCGAGACCACGGCCAACTGCGAGCTCTACCTGCTCGTCGAAGCTCTGCCGATCCGTCAAGCGGCCTGCTCTTCCTCTACCGCGGCGATGACCGGACGGTCCTCATCCCTCTCGATGGTGGCAACGAGGCTTCGGTCGATGCCTGCCGCTGCGTAGATGTCTTCCTGGAGCTTCGCTGCCACTTCGGGGTTGTCGTTCAGGAAGGTCTTGGCGTTCGCCCGACCCTGGCCCAGCCGCATTTCTCCGTAGGAGAAGAAGGCCCCGCTCTTCTGGACTACGTCGTGCTCGATGCCGAGGTCGATGAGGCATCCCGATGTCGAGATCCCCTTGCCGAAGTCGATGTCGAACTCGGCGACGCGGAACGGTGCAGCAACCTTGTTCTTGACGACCTTTACCCGGACGCGGTTGCCAACTGCCTCGGTTCCATCCTTCAGCGTCTCGATCCGGCGGATGTCGAGCCGCTGCGACGAATAGAACTTCAGCGCTCGACCGCCAGGCTGGGTCTCGGGCGAACCGAACATCACACCGACCTTCTCGCGGATTTGGTTGGTGAAGAGACAGAGCGTCTCCGTCCGGTTGAGGTTCGCCGTGAGCTTTCGCATGGCCTGCGACATCATCCGGGCCTGCAGGCCGACCGTCTGATCGCCCATCTGCCCCTCCAACTCCGAGCGTGGGGTCAAGGCGGCGACGGAGTCAACCGCCACCAGATCGACCGCTCCCGACCTGACCAGCATGTCGGCGATTTCGAGCGCCTGCTCGCCGTAGTCAGGCTGCGAGACGAGCAGCTCGTCGATGTTGACCCCGATCTCCTTGGCGTAGAGCGGGTCCATCGCGTGCTCGGCATCGATGAAGGCGCAGATACCGCCGAGCTTCTGGGCCTCGGCGATGATGTGGTAGACGAGCGTGGTCTTGCCGGAGGACTCGGGACCGAATACCTCTACGACCCTCCCACGCGGAACTCCCCCGATACCGAGCGCGAGATCGAGCGAGAGCGCTCCTGTCGGGATCGCATTGACCCGCACTTGGGCACCCTCGTCACCCATCCGCATGACGCTCCCCTTGCCGAACTGACGCTCGATCTGCTCGAGCGCGCCCTTGAGCGCTGCGTCCTTTGCCTTCGCTGCCTTCGCCTCGTCCTTGGCTGCCATTCCAGTCTCCCTTCGGCGCTCAGGGCGCCAGTCCATGCCGGCCGGTGCCGGGATGCCTAAAGGTAGGCACCCTCGCGGACGGAACGCGAACAAATGTACGCATCGACCCGTGACAGGACTGCCGAGGGCGGCTACTAAACCGCGGTGATCGCGTCAGGAAAGGAAGTCGGGCTCGCCGCTCAACACACGGCGAATCATGTGAAGGGCGATCGTAGTCGCACGTTCGCGAACATCTGCCCGGGCTCCGGGCACCTGGATGCTGCGCGAAACGTTCCCCGAATCGGTCGAGACAGCGAACCAGACGAGCCCGACCGGCTTGGCCTCAGTGCCGCCACCCGGGCCGGCAATCCCGGTGATGCCGACACCGATCTCAGCCCCGAATCGCCCCCTCGCCCCCTCTGCCAGCGCCAGTGCAACCGGTTCCGAGACCGCTCCTTCCTGGTCGATCAGCTCGGCGGGCACGCCGAGTTGCTCGGTCTTGGCCCTGTTCGAGTAAGCGACAGTGCCTCCCAAGAGGTAATCCGATGCTCCCGGTTGGTCGGCAAGCCTCGCTGCCAGCAAACCTCCAGTGCACGACTCACCAGTCGCGATCGTGCGCCCCGCGAGCAGCTCGGCAGCGATCTGATCGATCGTCCGCTCGTCGAGCGAGAAAAGGACATCCGAATGGCGCTCGACGATCGCGTTCTCGAAGCGCCCATAGAGGTCTCTCCCCTCCTCTTCGAAGGTGGTCGCGATCTCGATCTCACCGCGCCTCAAGCAGGTTGTGATCTCGAGCGATGAGAGATCGAGGCCGTTGTCCTCGATCGTCCTCA
>JBAXRO010000049.1:0-14213 GCA_037131165.1 Actinomycetes bacterium
ACTTCGGGGTCGGCTACCGATTCGCTCCCGAACCCCCGGTCGCCGAGCCGAACCGCCCGGCCAAGGCCAAGCCCGCGGCCAAGAAGAAGACGGCCAAGGCCGTCGACTAGGCCCCTGTCGGACAAGCTCTCCAGCTCGCCCTTCTTCCGATTCGGTCTGGTTCTGCTCGCCGCCGCCGCGGTCTGGGCGCTGCCGGGAGGAGGAAAGGCCGCCGCATTCGTCTGGGACATGCTCGGCGCGGCGATGCTCGCGGTGATCGCCATCGCCGCTCTGCGCTTCGGGCGCGAGCACTCGCTCGACCTCGACCGACTCGAGCCCCGCGGCCGTTCCGTCCTCTATGGCTCGCTCGGCCTGCTCGCTCTCGTGGTGGTCTCGAGGCCGTCGCTCTGGGCCAGTGTCGCCGGTTCGGTGATCTGGTTGGCGATGATGGCCCTGGTCGTCGCCGGCGGGGTGGCGTCATGGAGGTTGTGGCGGGCGCTCTGAGTCGCGTGGCGGTTCGGTGAGTGATCCTGCGCAGCTTCGTTGCCGCGCCTGACTGACCCGACACACGATTCCCGGCAGCCTGATCCGGGTGAGCGCACCGAGGAACAGGGGTCAGGCCAGCATCGAGCTCCTTGCCGCCCTGCCTCTCCTGGTCCTGATGACCCTCGCCCTGTGGCAAGCGGTCGTCGCAGTGCGTGCGGCCGCTCTCTCGGCGGCAGCGGCACGGTCCGCTGCCAGGGCGTTCGCCACCGGCGCTGATCCCGTAAAGGCCGCAAGAACGAAGATCCCAACTCCCGATGCCCGGCGGGCAAAGGTCGCCACGCACGACGACGGCTCGGTAACGGTTTCCGTCGCGGTCCGCTCGGTCCTCGGCGGTGCCGAGCTGGGTGCGCTTGCCAGCTCAGCCCGGTTCGAGGCGCAGCGATGAGCGACAGCCGCGGACAGGCTCTCGTCGAGACGGTCTGGCTGATTCCGCTCGCGTCGGCCCTCGTCGGGGCGGTCCTCTCGGCCGGCGTGTGGATCTCGATCAGGGCGGCCGCCGACTCCGCCGCCCACGCCGCGGCAGTCGCGGTGATCGAGCAGTCGGACCCGCTGGAGGCCGCCCGGCGCTCCGTGCCCGGCTGGGGGAGGGGTGCGATCCGACTTGAGCGCTCGCCGCGCCTTGTCAGGGTGAGGGTCGCCGCCGACATGGTCCCCGGCCCGCTCCGTCCGTTTCTCTCGGCCGAGTCGACGATCGTTACCGGGACCGTCGAGCGATGAGTCGAGTCGGCTTGCTCGCAACCGACAGGCTGGTAGGTGCGGCGGGGGCCGCCGCCGCCCTCCGCCTCTCGCGCTCGGGGCCCGTCGCGGTCGTCGTGCTCAGGGACCCGGACACCCGGGTGGCGCATTTCCCTTCGCCTCCGCCAACGCCGGGCGCGGCGAGGCTCGCATCGCTGGTGCGCAGCCAAGGCCACCCAGCCGCGGCCGCCTGGCGGCTGGTGCGGTGTTGCGTCTCCGGGCACGGGGAGGCGGGCCGGCTGCTCGATCTGTTCGCCGACATGGACATCCCGACTGTGCTGGCCTCGGCTGCAGTGCGGTCCGAGTCGATCGACGGGCTGGTGGACTCTTGCGACCCGATTCTCTGGGTGGCAGATGATCCGGCTGGTGAGGCGGTTGCGGGGTTCGCCGCAGCAGAGATGCCGGGGGCCGAGCGCGCCCGAGTGGTGTCGCTCGAGCGGGTCGGCGCCGGCAGTGCGCTGGCCCATGCCGGGATCGGGGCCCCGCCTCAATGGGTGGAGCCGCTCGACACTGCGCTCGGAGTTGGGCGCGAGTCGGATGCGGAGCCGATCCGATGATCGGCGACAGGCGCGGACAGGCGGTCCCGCTGCATCTCGCCCTCACGGTCGTGGCCCTCTCGCTGCTGGTGGTCGCCCTCGGCGTTGTCGGGGCTTCTCTTGCGCTCGAACGCCGTCAGGCAAGCGCCGACGTTGCGGCTCTGGCAGGAGCGGAGGCGCTCAGGTTGGGGGGCGGCACGGAGGCTGCCCGCGCGAAGGGGCTGGCCGTGGCGGCGAGCAACGGAATGGGCGCCGACGTCACGGTGCCGGACTCCGCAGCGCCGATGCCGGTCCGCGTTCGGGTGGTCGTCAGGGAGCCGATCAAGGTCGGGGCGGGAGGGCTGACAATCGCGATCCCGGCAAGGCGCGAGGCCGAGGCGATCGTCTCCGCTCCCTTCGGTCTCGACGTCGATCCCGGGCCGGGCGACTATCCGGGGCCGTTCGCATGGCGGCAGGGCAGGCCAATGCGGCCGGACGTGGCCGAGGCGTTCGACCGGCTGCTCGGCGCGGCCCGACAGGCTGGACGCTCGCTCCTGATCAACAGTGCGTGGCGATCGAGCAGCGAACAGGCGCGTCTGTTCGCTGCCCACCCTGACCCGAGGTGGGTCGCGCGCCCCGGCCGATCGCTCCATCGGCTCGGCACCGAACTCGACCTCGGACCCCCAGCCGCATGGTCCTGGCTTGCAGCCAACGCCGGGAGGTTCGGCTTCATCAAGCGCTATTCGTGGGAGCCTTGGCACTTCGGCTTCACCCGCAGTCCCGGTTCGACTTCGGTCGGGTGGGGTGCTGGAGCCCGATCGGGCCGTCGTTCGCGTGCGCATGGCGGCTCGCTCCCGGCGTGGGTCCCGCCCCGGTTCTCGCCGATGATTCTCAGGGCCTCGATTGCCCACGGCGTCTCCGCCTCAGTCCTTGCGGCACAGATACGGGCCGAGAGCGACTTCGACCCGGGTACCGTCTCGAGCGCCGGGGCCCAAGGGATCTCGCAGCTGATGCCGGACGAATCGAGGCGGTTCGGGGTGGACCCTTTCGACCCTGCGGCGGCGATCGATGCCCAAGCCAGGTTGATGAGGGAGCTGCTCGCCCGCTTCGGCTCCGTTCCGCTGGCCCTCGCGGCCTACAACGCCGGCCCCAACGCTGTGGCCCGCTGCGGGTGCATCCCCCCTTACCCGGAGACCAGGGCATACGTCGCGAGGATTGTCGGCTGGCTCGACGGGCGCGACACCAGGGCCGGGCCGCCGGTCAGGCTCGTCGCTTGAGCGGCATCGGCGCGATCGCGCCGGCCCGGTGGGTCAGGCGGCAGGCGCGGATGTCGGAGTCTGTCCCGAGGCCGATTTGGCTCAGGCGGGCGCGAGCTCGACCGGGATGCCGTTGAGCACGGCGTTGCCGCTGACCGCGTCGACGACGGCCTCGTCGGTCAGGACGTTGCTGTTGACACCGGGGTGATCGTTGGCGACCTTCGTTGTCGTCCCCGAAACTCCATGACCCCATCCATGGGGGAGGCTGACGACTCCCGGCATGATCGCCTCGGTCACCTCGACCGGTGCGGTCAGGCTCCCGACGCGTGAGCTGACCCTCGCCTCAGCGCCGTCTTCGAGTCCGAAGGCGCTCGCGTCGGTCGGGTGGACCAGCAGGGTGCAGCGGGCGGGACCGCTGACCAGTCCGGGGATGTTGTGCATCCACGAGTTGTTCGAGCGCAGGTGCCTGCGGCCGATCAGGACGACTCCGTCGTCATGGCGCTCGAGGGAGTCGATCAGCCGCGGTACGTCGGCGGTGATCTTCCCCGGTGCGAGCTCGATAGTCCCGGACGGAGTCCTCAGCACCTCGGGGATCCTCGGCTGGAGCGGCCCGAGGTCGACCCCGTGGGGATTGGCTTCGAGCATGTCGAGCGAGAGACCGTCGGGGTCGGCTCCGAAGCCGTCGCCGTAAGGCCCGCAGCGAAGCATCAGGTCGAGCAGCCGCTCCGGGCCCACCCGCGGCGCGGTCAGGGCTACGAGCTCCGCCGGGTCGCGGCCCGCTGCGGGCGATCCCGGCCTCGAGCTCTCGCTCGTCGCGACCTGCAGGGCGACGAAAGCATCGAGCTGGTCGACCGGAGTGTCGAGCGGCTGGCCGGAACAGATCAGGGCCAGCTTGAGAAGGGTCACCCATTCGTCCTGCATTCCGTCCGGGATCGGCAACAGGGCGGGGGAGTAGTTCGCGATGTTGCGGATCGACAGCTGGTAGAAGGCGAGGTCGTAGTGGCTGCGGCGCAGAGGCGACGGGGTGGGCAGGACGACATCGGCGAGGCTGGTGGTCTCGTTCAGGTAGGCATCGACCGAGACCATGAAGTCGAGGCTCTCGAAGGCTGCCTTGAGGCGCTCGCCGTTCGGCGAGCTGAGGATCGGGTTGCCGCCGATCGTGAACATCGCCCTCAGTCGACCTTCGCCCGGGGTATCGATCTCCTCGGCCATCGTCGCGGACGGGAGTTCGCCGAGCGACTCCGGGAACCCGCGAACCCTCGACTTCCATCTCCCGTGGGCGACCCCGCGACCCTGCCCCGGCTCCCCGGAGAGGGCGGCAGCGGCCTGGTTGGGGAACATGACGCCGCCCTCGCGGTCGAGGTGGCCGGTCAGCGTATTGATGACGTCGACGAGCCACGTGGCGACCGTTCCGAACTCTTGGGTGCAGGTGCCGATCCGCCCGTAGACGCAGGCGCGCTCGGTCCCGGCGAGGTCGCGGGCGAGGGTCCGGATCTCATCGGGGGTGATCCCGCATCGAGGTGCCACCGTCTCCGGTGCGAAGTGGGCCGACAGCTCGCAGACCTCCTCAACCCCGGAGAGGTGCTCGGCTGTCGCGCCGAGCCGCTCCAGCCCGACCGGCAGGAGGTTCTCCTCGACGAGCACGTTGACGATCGCGAACAGCAGCAGCGCGTCGGTCCCCGGCCTGATCGGCAGGTGGAGGTCGGCCTCGTCCGCGGTGCGGGTGCGGTTCGGGTCGATCACGACGACTCGTCCGCCACGCTCGCGGATCGCCCTCAGGCGCCCGCGGAAGTCGGGCACCGTCATCATCGAGCCGTTGCTGGCGAGCGGGTTCGCCCCGATCAGGACCATCAGGTCGGTCCTGTCGATGTCGGGGATCGCGATCGTCAGGGACGAGCCGAACATCAGCCCGTTGGCGAGCTGCTTGGGGAGCTGGTCGAGCGAACTCGCCGAGAAGCGGGCCTTCGAGCCGAGCGCCTTGATGAACACCGGGTTGTAGGCGAGGTTCGAGAGGTTGTGGGCGTTCGGGTTGCCGAAGTAGGTGCCGACTGCCCCTCTGTCCTGAGCGAGGATCGGGCCGAGTCCCTCCGCGATCGCTTCGTACGCCTCCTCCCAGCTGGCTTCGACCAGCTCACCGTCCCGGCGAACGAGCGGTGAGGCGAGCCGATCCGGGTCGGCGTGCAGCGCCCCGATGTTCGCTCCCTTCGGGCAGATGAACCCCTTCGAGAAGACGTCGTCGGCGTCGCCGCGCACCTTCGTGACGGTCTCTCCGTCGAGCGTGACCTCAAGGCCGCAGGTCGCTTCGCACAGCGGGCAGGTCCTGTATTCGACTCTCTCCCCGGCTGTCACCGACACGTGGCGAAGCATACCCATGACACCCAGTCACGCAAAGGACCCGGGATTGCCGCGCCTATCCTCAGAGGCTCGATGCCTTCACCCAGCGAACGCGAGCAGAGGCTGTCCGAGCAGCGCCGGAGCCTGCCCGATCAGCCGGGGGTCTACCTGTTCAAGGCGGCCGATGGCGAGGTTGTTTATGTCGGCAAGGCGAAGTCGATCCGCAAGCGGGTCGCTTCGCACTTCAGCGGGCCGGCTACACGCAGGGTGATGGAGATGCGCTCGGCCGTCGAATCGATCGAGTCGGTGGTCGTGAACTCCGAAACCGAGGCCCTGCTCACCGAGCAGGCGTTCATCAAGCGCCACCGCCCGCGGTTCAACATCAGGTTGCGCGACGACAAGTCGTACCCGTTCATCGCGGTGTCGCTCGATGAACGCTTTCCCCGGGTCTACTTCACCAGGGAGCGCCATCGGCGCGACCGCGTCTACTTCGGCCCGTACGCGAACGCGAGGCGCGTCCGCCAGACCCTCGACGTGCTCGGCAAGGTCTTCATGTTCAGGACCTGTGACGGCCCTGAGCCGGGTCGCAGAAGCGGCTCCCCGTGCCTCGACTTCCACATCAAGCGGTGCGAGGCGCCGTGCATCGACGCGATCGATGAGGAGGCCTACCGCAAGCGGATCGACGGAGTGGTCGCTTTCCTCTCCGGTCGCCACGCCGAGATCGAGCAGGAGCTGGGGTTGGAGATGGAGCGGGCCGCCGCCGAGCAGCGCTACGAGGACGCCGCCCGGGCACGCAACAGGCTGACGGCCGCCCGTTCCCTGCTCGAGCGCCAGCCGGTCGCGGGAACGGGGCTTGGCACGCTCGACGTGATCGCGGTGGCAGTCGGAGACAGCGACGCAAACGCTCAGGTTCTCCAGGTTCGCGAGGGGGTCCTCTCCGACCGGCTGTCGTTCTACCTCGACAACGCTGGCGAAGGGATGGCCGAGGTCGCCGAGGCGTTCATCGTCCAGCACTACGAGCGCACGGGCGCGGTTCCGCCCCTGGTGCTCGTCCAGGCCGAACTGAGCGAGTCGGACAAGGTTGGTCCCCTGGCCGCCGTCCTCGGCGAGAGGCGCGGGGCGAATGTCGAGATCCGAACCGGCGAGAGGGGGGACCGCAGGCAACTTCTGGACATCGCCGTCCGTAACTCCGAGCTGGCACTCGGTCAGGAGCGCCTCCGCGCCGAACGCAGCAGGCAGCAGCGCACCGAGGCCCTCGACGGACTGGCGTCGGCTCTGTCGCTCGATTCCCCGCCGGTGCGGATCGAGTGCTTCGACATCTCCCACCTGATGGGCACCGAGACGGTCGCTTCAATGGTGGTGTTCGAGGGAGGGGTGGCTTCAAAGTCCGACTACCGCCACTTCAGGATTCGCGATGCGGTCGCCGGGGCGCCGGACGACTTCGCGTCGATGGAGCAGGTCCTCGGACGGAGGCTTGCCCGCTGGGAGACGGAGCGCGAACTCTCGCTCAACGATGCCGGTCGGGACTCCAGCTTCGCCTCGCTTCCCGACCTGATCGTGATCGACGGCGGCAAGGGTCAGCTCAGCGCGGGTCTGCGGGCGCTTGAAGGCTTCAAGGAACGGGGGGTGGCGGTCGTGTCGCTCGCGAAGCGGATCGAAGAGGTGTTCGTCCCCGGTGACCCGGTCCCGCTCCTGCTCGGGCATGACACCCCCGAACTCCAGATCCTGCAGCGGATCCGCGACGAGGCCCATCGCTTCGCGATCACCCATCACCGCAAGCGCCGCGACCGGGCGATGACCGAGTCGGCTCTCGACGGGCTGCCCGGAGTCGGGCCGTCTCGGCGGGGGCTGCTGCTCAGGCACTTCGGCTCGGCCGACGCAGTGCTCGAGGCCTCGCGGGCAGAACTCGAGGCCGTCCCGGGACTGCCGGGCAAGGTGGCGCGGGACCTGCACTCCGCGATCCACAGGCTCGACGGTTGACCACCCGGCCTGCCGGCCGGGCACCGAGCGCATTGTGCGTCACAATCGGGTGAGTGCCCGACTCGCCCCAACAGCAACCCGACCCGACCGAGGGCGCCGCAGCCCAGCTGCTCGACTTCGTCGTGATCTCCGGATACTCCGGAGCCGGCAAGTCCACCGCGGTCGACGCGTTCGAGGATGAGGGCTACTTCTGCGTCGACAACATCCCGCCGGAGATGATCGGCAGCCTCGCCGAGCTCTTCAACCTCACGGGTTCGAAGGTCGAGCGGGCGGCGGTCGTCTGCGATGTCCGCGGTCGCGAATGGTTCGCGGGCCTGTTCGAGGCGATCGACGGGGTGAAGGCCTCCGGCCTCCCCCTGAGGGTGCTCTTCCTCGAGGCTGACGAGGACACCCTCGTGACCCGGTTCAAGGAGACGCGACGGCGGCACCCGTTGGCCGAGGGGGGAGCGGTCGCCGATGGCGTCCGGGCCGAGGTGGCACTGATGGCTCCCCTGCGCGAACGGGCCGACGCGATCATCGACACCAAGGGCCTGACCGCCGCTCAGCTCAGGCGGCGGATAGCGGAGGAGGTCCTCGCAGCCGGCACCGGCCGGATGGCCGTGACATTCGAGAGCTTCGGGTTCAAGTACGGGCCGCCGCGCGACGCCGACCTGATGTTCGACGTCCGGTTCCTGCCCAACCCACACTACGACCCCGACCTCAGGCCGCTGACCGGGGAGGACGCTCGGATCGTCGAGTTCATCGACGGTGGCGGAGACCTGTCGGAGTTCCAGAACGTCCTGTACCCGCTGCTCGACCACATGCTGCCGAGGTACCTCGCCGAGGGCAAGACCCACCTCGTCGTAGCCGTCGGCTGCACCGGCGGACGCCATCGCTCGGTTGCGATCACGGAGGCGCTTCGCGAGCGCTACCGCGGCACGGAGGGGCTCCTCGTCGACGTCAACCACCGGGACACTGGCCGTCAAGGCTGACCGGAGGCCGGTCGGGCTGGGGCCACGCTCCCGGCGACCATTGGTAGGCTCCGAAAAGAGCCGCTTTCGGGCGGCGCAACCGTTCAGGGACGCCCCAACCGAAAGGTGAGCTTTTCCAAAATGTCAGTCCGAGTAGCCGTAAACGGATTTGGTCGAATCGGCCGCAACGTGTTCCGCGCAGCCCATGAAGCAGGAGCGGACATCGAATGGGTCGGCTTCAACGACCTCACCAACCCCGACACGATCGCCCACCTGCTCAAGTACGACTCGATCCTCGGGCCGTTCCCGGGAACTGTCGAGGTCAACGGTTCGAGCCTCGTGGTCGACGGGACCGAGATCCCGGTCTCGGCCGAGCGCGACCCGGCCAACCTGCCCTGGGCCGACCTCGGAGCAGACGTCGTGATCGAGTCGACCGGCTTCTTCACCGATCGCGAGAGCGCCTCGAAGCACCTCGCGGCGGGAGCCAAGAAGGTCATCATCTCCGCCCCGGCGAGTGATCCTGACGTGACCGTCGTCCTCGGAGTCAACTTCGACGACTACGACAAGGACTCGCACCACATCATCTCCAACGCGTCCTGCACGACCAACTGCCTCGCGCCGGTCGCCAAGGTGCTCCACGAGACCGTCGGCATCAAGCACGGCCTGATGACCACGATCCATGCCTACACCGCCGACCAGCGGCTGCAGGACATGCCCCACTCGGACCTGAGGCGTGCCCGCGCCGCTGCGATCAACCTGATCCCGGCATCGACGGGGGCGGCGAAGGCGATCGGTGTCGTGATCCCGGAGCTCAATGGCAAGCTCAATGGATTCGCGGTTCGCGCTCCCGTTCCGACCGGCTCCGTCGTGGATCTCACGATCGAAGCCAACCGTGAGACGACGGCCGATGAGGTCAACCAGGCTCTGGCCGCTGCGGCGACCGGGCCGATGCAGGGAGTCCTCCAGTACACGGCCGATCCGATCGTCTCGAGCGACATCGTCGGCTCGGCCTACTCGTCGATCCTCGATTCGCAACTGACATCGGTTATGGACGGGACTATGGTCAAGGTTGTCTCCTGGTACGACAACGAGTGGGGCTACAGCAACCGCCTCGTCGACCTGGTCCAGCAGGTCCTCTAGGTCCCGCGTCGGAATCGCAAAGAAGGCATCCATCGCCATGAGGGACGTCAGGGATCTCGACGTTGCCGCCCGGAGGGTCCTGGTAAGGGCTGATCTGAACGTCCCCCTGCGCGATGGTGCGATCTCCGACGACACGCGGATCAGGGCTGCGCTCCCGACCCTCCAGTACCTGCTCGACCAGGGCGCCTCGCTCGTCGTCGTCTCGCATCTCGGCAGGCCGAAGGGCGAGCCCGACCCTGGCCTCTCCCTGAAGCCGGTCGCCGAGCGGCTGGCCGAGCTCCTCGGACGGCCGGTCGAGCTGGCCCCCGGCGTGGTCGGCCCGGAGGTGACCGAGGCGGCTCACGCACTGCAGTCCGGTGAGGTCCTGATGCTGGAGAACGTCCGCTTCGAGCCGGGTGAGACCAAGGACGACCTGCTCCTCGCCCGCGGGTTGGCCGAGCTCGCCGATTTCTACGTGAACGACGCGTTCGGCGCAGCCCATCGCGCGCACTCGTCGACAGCGGGCGTGGCCGGCCTGCTTCCTTGCGCGGCCGGCTTCCTGCTGCAGAGGGAGGTTGAGACGATCGAGGGAATCCTCGCCGATCCGAAGCGCCCGATGGTCGCGATCGTCGGTGGTTCGAAGGTCAGCGACAAGATTCTCGTGCTCGAGCGCTTCCTCGAGGTGGCCGACCTGGTCCTCGTCGGGGGAGCGATGGTCTTCCCGCTGCTCAAGGCACAGGGTCACGGGGTCGGCGACTCGCTTTGCGCCGATGAGGACGACGAGCACGCTCGGGCTGCGCTTGCGGCGGCTTCGAAGCCGGGCGCCGCGACCCTTGAGCTCCCGGTCGACCTCGTCATCGCCGACCGCTTCGCCGAGGATGCCGAACGGCGCGAACTCGAGGGAGTGGACGTGCCCGACGGCTGGATGGGACTCGACATCGGACCGACCTCGGCTGCCGCCTATGCCGCCGCCCTCGCCGACGCGGGCACGGTTTTCTGGAACGGGCCGATGGGTGCATTCGAGATGGAGCCCTACGCGGCAGGGACTCGCAGGGTTGCCGAAGCCGTCGCCGCCTGCCCCGGCACGACCGTGATCGGCGGCGGAGACTCCGCTGCCGCGATCGAGCAGTTCGGCTTGGCCGACCAGGTGGACTGGATTTCAACGGGGGGCGGAGCAGCCCTGGAACTGATCGAGGGGCGCAAGCTGCCCGGAGTGGAGGCACTCAGATGAGCACGAGAATGCCGATCGTCGCAGGCAACTGGAAGATGCACAAGACTGTCGCCGAGGCCGAGGAGTTCATTCAGGGACTGCTGCCCAGGGTGTCGACGGCCGACGGGGTTGAGGTGGTGATCTGCCCGCCGTTCACCGCGCTCGAGGCGATGGTCGATTCGACAAGGGGGTCGAGGGTCGAGGTATTCGCCCAGACGATGCACTTCGAGGACTCCGGAGCCTTCACCGGCGAGGTGTCGGCGCCGATGCTCTCGGCGATCGACGTCCACGGAGCCGTACTCGGCCACAGCGAGCGCCGCGCCCTCTTCAACGAGACCGACGAGGCCCTTGCCGCCAAGGTCGCGAAGGCGCTCGAGGCCGGCATCAAGCCGATGCTGTGCGTCGGTGAGACCGACTCGGAGAGGGAGGCGGGGACCACCGAAGAGCGGCTGCGGACCCAGATCGAGGGCGGGCTCGCGTCGGTCGCCGACGGCAGCCTCTCGGAGGTTTCGATCGCGTACGAGCCGGTCTGGGCGATCGGCACCGGCAAGGTCGCAACGCCGGAACAGGCCCAGGAGGCATGCGCGTTCATCCGGTCCCTGATCGCCGAGCGGGACCCTGCCCAGGCCGAAGCGGTGCGGATCCTCTACGGCGGTTCGGCCAAGCCCGAGAACGCAGGCGAGCTGCTCGGGCTGCCTGACTGCGACGGCCTCCTCGTCGGGGGCGCATCGCTCGATCCGGAGTCGTTCGCCGCGATCGTCGCAGCAGCCTGACCTTCGAGGGAGTCCAACGCCCTCGCTGGCTGACAGCAGGCACAATCGAGACGAGAGGCTCAACCAATGACCGATTCCAGCTCAGCACCCAATGGACTGCCAGTCGAGCGGGCTTGCTTGGTGATCCTCGACGGCTGGGGGCTGGCTCCGCCCGGTCCGGGCAATGCCGTCGACCTCGCGCAGACTCCGTTCTTCGATTCGCTCTGGGATTCGCTTCCCCATACCTCGCTGATCGCATGCGGACCAGCAGTGGGCCTGCCCGAGGGCCAGATGGGCAACAGCGAGGTCGGCCACCTCAACCTCGGAGCGGGAAGCATCGTCCCGCAGGACCTCGCCCGGATCGACAACGCGGTCGCTGACGGCGAGTTCGACGAGACCCCGGTTCTGGTCGACGCTTTCCGGAACGCTCCCCGCGTACACCTGCTCGGGCTCGCCTCGAACGGAGGAGTTCATTCCGGTTGGGGGCACCTCAGGGCGCTGATCGCGATGGGCGCCGACCTCGGCGCCCCGGAGGTCGTCGTCCACGCCCTGACTGATGGAAGGGACACTCTCCCGACCCTCGGCGAGAGCCTGATGGCCGAGCTCGAGGGCTGGTGTGGAAAGGCCGGCAACGCGAGGGTCGGGTCGGTCATCGGCCGCTATTGGGCGATGGATCGCGACTCCCGATGGGACCGGGTGCAGAAGGCCTACGACCTGATCGTCCACGGTCGGGGCGAGCAGACCGCGGCCAGCGCGGTCGAAGCGGTCGTCGACGCCTACGCACGGGGCGAGACCGACGAGTTCATCGCTCCAACGACGGTCGGCTCGGAGTCGACCATTCGACCGGGTGACTCGGTGATCTGCTTCAACTTCCGCCCCGACCGGATGCGGGAGATCGTCAGGGCCCTGGCCGACCCGTCGTTCGACGAGATCGACCGAGGCGGTGCGCAGCCGCTCGAGCGGCTGGCGACGATGACCGAGTACACGGAGGGCTGGTCCCATCCCGTTGCGTTTCCACCGCACCGTCCTGCGACCACGCTCTCAGGAGTAGTCGCCCGTTCCGGTCTCAAGCAGCTCCATGTGGCAGAGACCGAGAAGTACCCGCATGTGACCTACTTCTTCAACGGTGGCGACGAGAAGGCGTACGAGGGGGAGAGGCGTGAGATGGTGCCGTCACCCAGAGACGTCCCGACCTATGACCACAAGCCGGCGATGAGTGCAGTCGAGGCCGCGGAGGCCTTCGTCTCCGCTTGGGAAGAGGATCATCCACAGTTCGGGATCATCAACTTCGCAAACGCCGACATGGTCGGCCATACGGGGTCGATCCCGGCTGCGGTCGAGGCCATCGAGACGGTAGACGCCTGCTTGAAACGGGTCGTCGAGGCGGTTCAGGCGAGCGGAGGCGCCTGCCTCGTGACTGCCGACCACGGGAATGCAGACAACATGCTCGAGTCTGACGGCAGCCCCAACACTGCCCACTCGCTGAACCCCGTGCCGGTGGTGGTCACCGTTCCCGGACTGGAGCTTCGGGGCGAGGGGATCCTTGCGGACGTCGCGCCGACGATCCTGCAGATGCTCGGCATCGAGCAGCCGGTCGAGATGACCGGCAGCAGCCTGATCGCTTGACTTGAGCCCGACTCAGCCGAGCCGCTGCGCGTACTCGGCGAGGCGGGCCCCCTGGTGGCGGGCCGCATCGAGGTGGAAGTCGCCGATTGGCCCGCCTCCGCCCCCGGACGGGTAGCTGGTCGCGTAAGGGTTGCCTCCCGCCCCGAAGACCCGCTCGTCGGTGTAACCGGGCGGGACGATGATCGCGCCCCAGTGGTAGAAGGTGTTATTGAGAGCAAGGGCGGTCGATTCAGCGCCGCCGTGCTGGTTCTGTGTGCTGACGAAGCTTGTCGCGACCTTGTTCGCGAGCTTGCCCGATGCCCAGAGCTGGCCGGTCGAGTCGATGAATTGCTTCAGCGGTGCCGCCATGTTTCCGTAGCGAGTGGGGGTGCCGAAGGCGTATCCGTTGGCCCACTCGAGGTCGGCGAGGGTCGCCACCTCGACATGTTCGGATGTGGCGTCGCTGTGAGCCTGCCAAGCGGGGTTTGCCGCTATCGCCTCGGCGGTCGACAGTTCGGGCACGCGCCGGAGCCTCACTTCCGCGCCGACGCCTTGGGCTCCCTCGGCAACCGCCTCTGCCAGCTGATGGACGTTGCCCGTGGCCGAGTAGTAGATGACTGCGATCGATGCGCTCATTTGCCTCCCTGTCGGTGGTTGCCTTGGTTCACTTGTAGCGCCGCGGGGAGGCCTCGAGGCAATCATTGGCGTTCGGCTGAAGTTGACGCCTGCGTCACCTTTGACTATTGTGAGGTCCATGTCGGGTACCTCCGCAGAGCGTCCGGTGGGCGACGCCGCCGCTCGGATCCGCACGATCCCCGACCCCGGCGAGTCTGTCCCGTCAGTCGCGCTGCCGACCTTGGCTCTCTTCGTCGGCGCGGCGACGATGTTCTTCGGGGCGACCTGGCTCGTGGTCGCCGGTGTCATGCCATGGCCTCTCGGAACGGTCATCAACGCGATTGCCGGCTACATGATGTTCACCGTCACCCACGAGGCCAGCCACCACGCGGCTTCGTCCAACACCCGGTTCAACAATCTCCTCGGTCATCTGGCCCTGCCGTTCTTCGGTCCACCGATCGGCTTTCGGGCCTTCCGGTTCATCCACATGCAGCACCACCAGCACACCAACAAGACCGACGGAAGCGACCCGGACGAGTACACGATGGGGGGCAGCGGGCCGCTCTCGTCCCTCGCGCGCTGGGCGACCCTCGATGTCCACTACATCGCGTTCTACG
>JBAXRO010000050.1:0-14017 GCA_037131165.1 Actinomycetes bacterium
TTCTGGTTCCCCAATTCATAGATTTTATTTTAATACTCACTTATAAATACGGCAGCTTCCTTGGCTGCCTTCTCGGCTGCCTTCTGCTGGTCCTCGGCTGCCTTGAGCTGGCGGGCGACATCTTCGAGAGCTGCCTTTGCGGCCTCGATCGCCACCCTTGCCTCGGCTTGCTGGCGGCTGTAACCGGCAGGGGTCGCGGGTACGAGGAAGTCCTGCTGCTGGGAGTCGCTGTCCTCGCCGATCGGCGGGGAGGCTTCGGTGCCGTCCTGATCCCACGCTGCGGGTGCGCTTGCGCCGGGCGGGCTCATGTTCGGACCGAGCGGGTCGGGCGCCGGACCAAGCCAGCTCCTGTCCACGGAGAGCTGCTGGCGTCGTTCAAGTTCATTCTCGAGTTCCTTCTGCTTCTCGGTCGCCCAGAGAACCACCCGGCTGTCCGTGATCGGCAGATCCGCCAGCTTCTTGCCCCGTCCCTTCGCCTTGCCGTTGTTGCCCTTTTCGTCATCGGAGTCGGCGGCAACCGCATTGCGCGCAAAGGTCGAGCGTCGGGCGGCCCTGGCCTTCGCTGCAGCAGCGGCTTGCGAAGCGGCAGCCCTGGCCCAGTAGAGGGCGAACGGCCAGAACCCCGCGACCCGCTGCAAGCCGTAGGGCGTTCCCGGGCCATTGCCGTTCACCGCGTAGGTCATGAGGCCCTCGTACTCGGGATGCAGGGTCGCTGCGTAGGCGAACCGGCTCGGTCCCGGGTCGGGCAGGGTGATCAGCTTGATCGCAGGCCCAGTGACGCGGCCGGTCTGGCCCGACAGTGGGTAGGCGACGACTCGGCGGCTGAGGAACGGGAGCTGACCAACGAGCCACCACTTCCCGTTGGCCTCCTGAGCGACGCTGAACTGACCGGAGATCGTGCCGCCCATCTCCGAGATCCGCTTCACCGTGCCGTCGGGTTGAGGCCTGCCTGCGTGAGCGTGGTGGTTGGCGTCCACGCCGTAGACGATCGGCCCCTGCGAGTCCTCGCTGCTGGCTGCCGCCCAGATGATGCCCGGCGCCATCCGTGTGAGCTTCGCCGCCGCAGGGCGGGCCGGGTCGAACTCCGCCCTGACCCCGCCGAGTACGTCCATTCCCCACATGCCCGGTTTCTTCTGGGTCACTTCGGCGCCGTACATCGCGATCCGGCCGCCAGCCACCTTGAACGGCGCGCCCGGCCAGAACCAGGTGGACCTGGCTGGATTGCGCACCGTGCCCTTGTAGACACCATTGAGCGTCATGGCGTTGCGGAGGAAGATCCCGGCATTCCAGGAATCGCCGTAGACCCAGGTCGAGCCGGCTTGGCTGCGGATGCTGAAGCCGACGTCGCCGGCCCGGAAGGCGGCCGAGGCCGTAGACGGCATTGCTGCGACCGACGCGACCGACGCGACCGTTGCTGCCGCTGCCAATCCGCGGATCCGCCTCGAGCGAAGAGCTGCGCGGTGAGCCGGACCGGCCATGTGTGAACTCCGCTGTTGTCGGTAGTTGAACACTGACCAAAACGTATTCCTCCGCAGTCGTTTCCGGGCAAGGCCGGGGCCAGCCTTGGGCAAGGATTCGGTAAGGAGGCTTCGGTCGAACCGCAGGGTTGATTCGGCTTGGCCGCACAGCTCGGTCAGCCGTCACCAACCGTTCTCGTGTTGGCCGGTGGGTCGCCCCTGCGGCCCGCTGATGGCGCGGTGTCGGCCTTCCTCGGGCCGCCCGGCGGACGAGCTCAGATGCCGAGCGTCTCGGTCAGCCAGTCGGCGATTGGTGTGACCTGGGCAGCGTCCACTTGGTGCGCGGCGTCCGACTCGAGGTACTCGAGGTCGAGGCCACCGGCTTCGACCGCGTCGCGAGCCGAGCGGGCGAAATCGATCGGGATCACCGGGTCGTTGCGGCCGTGGGCGATCAGGACCCGGGTGTCGTGCCGGCCGGTGAAGTCGGGTTTCCATCCCTCGACGGTCGGAATGAAGCCCGAGATCCCGAGGATCCCGGCCGGTGCCGGTCGGCCGGGCCCCAACCCGGTGGCGAAGCTCATGACCGATCCCATCGAGAACCCGCCGAGCACGGTTCGTTCAGGCGCGATCCCGGTCTCCTCCCAGAGCGAATCGTGGAACCGCGCCAGCGAGTCGAAGGCCCGGTCGAACGTCGCCCTGTCAGGGAAGCCGACCCGCTGGACCGCGTACCAGTGGCGACCCGGCCAGCCCGGCAGGGTCAAGGGGCCGCCGGGCGAGACGACCAGCAGGCGACGCTCCGGGTCGAGGATGTCGGCGAGACCGATCAGATCGTGCTCGTTGGAGCCCCGACCGTGGTGCAGCACCAGTAGCCCTTCAGCTTTGCCGGCCGGCTGGCGCCGGATATTCACGAGGTCGTTCACCCGGCGAGCGTGCCACACGCAGCAGCCGTTCCCGCTGCCCGCGAGTGATGCGCACGCGCCAACCGGCGACTTTCCCAACCGATCGGCCGGTTCGCCTCGCAATAACCGCGTGTCCGCGCAAACCCTTTCCTGCCCCTACCCTTCTGTGATGCCAATGGTCGGTTCTGTGGCTCCTTCGCCGTTCCCTTCCGGTACCGCTGCGCTGATTGCCGCGATGGCTTCCCTCTCGGGTTCCGAACGCAGGGAACGAACGAAGAAGGAATCGAAGCTCTCACGCGACCTTCGCCGCAGGCGCCCGGACGCGGTCGACCGCCTCTATGCGGAGTACGGGTCGAGCACATTCGGGTTCCTCGTGAGCATGCTCGGCGACCGCCACACTGCCGAGGACGTCCAACAGCAGGTGTTCCTCGAGGCCTGGCAGAAGGCCGACTCGTTCGATCCGACTCGCGGAAGCCTCCTGAACTGGCTGCTGATGATCGCCCGCTCGAGGGCGATCGACCACATGCGCAAGCGCAGGCCTGACCCGGTGGACCCGTCGCTCGACGGTCACGCCACGGTCGACCAGCACTCCGACGGCGCGATCGACCGGCTGCTCGAGGAGTGGCGCGTCTCCCACGCTCTCGCTCGGATCCCCAAGGACGAAGCCGAGCTGCTGAAGATGCGCTTCTACGAGGACCTCAGCCAGTCGGAGATCGCGAGCCGCACCGGCATCCCGCTCGGCACCGTGAAGATGCGGATGGTCGTTGGCCTCGGGCGCCTTCGCTCCGAGCTCGAGATGGAAGGAGGACTCGCATGAGGCGTGGCAACCGAATCGACGAGTACCTGCTCGGTGACCTCACTGCTGTCGAGCTCAAGGAGATCGAGGGTCGCGCGTCCGAGGATCCGGCAGTGCGCCGCGAGATCGAGGACGGGAAGGCCGTGGTCGCCGTCCTCTCGTCGATGACCGATACCGCCTGGTCGCCCCCGGAGCCGCCGCCGTTGGCGCTCGACCTCGGTCGGGCAGAACCGGTCGCCCAACCGGACCGCCGGCGTCGCCAGCGGCAGTCGTGGTTCGACCTGACCCCGAGGTTTGCCGCAGTCTGCGCCGCGAGTTTGATTGCGGTCGGGATCGGCGGCACCATCGCCGTTCAACAGCTGAGTGACCGGGACCCCGGTGGGCCCACGGTGCGGCTCGCTTCGGTCAGTTCGATCGACCCGCAGGCAGCCGGCGCGGTGAAGCTGAGTCCGGATGGCAAGACCGCGACTGTCACCGTCTCCGGCCTGAAGCCGACCGACCGTGACCGCTACTACGAGATGTGGTTGCTGAACAGCAACCGCGACCTCGTGTCCGCCGGGGGATTCCAAGTCGGCAGTGACGGCCGGGCGAAGGTGACGGTGCCGATGCCCGCCAGCATGGACGACTACCGCTACTTCGACATCTCGCTCGAGAAGGCGAAGGGTGATCCGGGCCACTCCGGGACATCGGTGGTCCGCTCCAGCGCGCTGACCTGATCGCTGTTCAGCGAGTCACGCAACCGTCTGCCGACGAGCAAGGATTCGGAGGCGAGTCGATCGGTCCCTCTCCAGCTGCGATCCCGGCGTCAGGCTGACCATCCCCTCCGTCTCGGCATCATGCTTGCCGCAGGCGCGGGCTCGCGGCCCGGTTCACCCTGCGACTACGAGCCGTTCGTCCACCCGGCGATGCAGCCGGGGTTCGAGCCGCTCGGCGTCGAGCTTCTTCTCGCGGTAGCCGGGGTGGTCGGACCGGTGCACGACGATGATCCGGTCCGCGTTGAAGGTCGCGAGAGCGTCGTGCACGGCCAGCTCCGGGTCACAGTCGCCGGCCCTCGAATCGACGGCGGCAGCCTGGCCGCCGATCTCGTCACGGGCGCGATCGGCTGCCTCCTTCGCTCGCTCGATCGCTCGTTCGTCGGAGAACCAGTAGCCCAGCGCCGACCCCGCCACGGCCGGGACGACGACCTTCAAGTCGGAGCCTTTGAGCTCGCCGGGCGGTACGGCGCCCGACAACTGCTCACCGGTCACGCTCGGCGTGACCACTATCAACACCCGTTCTTCGCTCATGACCAACGCTACCCCGGCGGAGTGGCCCTGTGGAAGCGATTGCCACGGTGGGCCTCTGGTGGTGCCCTGACGAAGGAAGCCCGCCGCTCCGGCCATTGCCGGGACGACGGGCTTGCCCCCGAGGGAGGCGGGACCCGACCGGGCCCGACCCTCTCGCGTCAGTTGACGTTGAAGTCGGCGTGCATCCCGGCCGCGTAGTGCCCCGGGATGTTGCAGATCAAGGCGTAGTGGCCACTCTTGAGATCGAAGCTGACGGTCTTCTTGGCGCCGGCTGCGATGTCGCCGGTTTCGCCGACCGATCCGGTCTCGGGGACCGTCGAGCCGGTGCCGAGGTCGCCAGCGGCCTTGTCGGTCTTGATCACGACCATCTCGTGCGGGATCGCACCGTTGTTGACGACGTCGAAGGTCACCTTGCCGGCGGGTGCGGAGGTCGGGTCGGGGACGATCTTCATCTCGCTCAAGCCGACGGCGATCGTGCTCGGCCCGGTTTGCGCGGTGGTTGCGGGAGTGCTGGCAGTGGTGCTCGACGAGCTCGACGATGAGCCGCACCCGACCGCAAGCGCGGCGGCGGGGATGGCGATCGCCAGTGCCAAGGGGCGGAAGCTGCTGAGGGTCATGGGGGCTTCTCCTTCGGTCACGGCAATCCGGCCGGACCAATTGCTTTCAGATACCCGAAGGTACCCGCTTGCTCCCGATTCCAAAGGCTTTTCCTAAACGCCCGGTGTGAAGCAATGCGGCCCGCTTTCGCGGGCCGCATCTCCAAAGGCTGTCGGACCCCCGGGAGGGTCCATCGGGTGCTGCGGTCAGGAGACGGTCAGATCACCGATCATGCCGCCCTGCTCGTGGCCCGGGACCTCGCAGATGAACTTGTACTTGCCGGCCTTGAGTGTCGCCGAGGAGGTTCCCTCACCGTTGGTGAAGGGCTTCGACTCCGTACCGATCACCGTCTTGCCGTCTTCGGCGACGATTACGGCGTTGTGAGGAACGGGGCTGGGGTTCTTGTAGACGATCGTCACGTCGCCGGCCTTGGCGGTCAGGGCCTTCGGCTCGAAGACGAGCGACCCGTCTGCCGGTGAGGTAACGGCGAGCTTCTGGGCGTTGGCGCTGACCTTCGGCGCCGCGGCCGTTGTCGTCTCGGCGGCGGTTCCGGGGTTGGCGACCGAGCTCATGCTCGATTCAGACCCGCAGCCGACGGCTGCGAGCGATGCAGTCGCGGCAACGGCGAGCAGGGCCGGGAGGCGGAGGGTGGTGCGTTCGAATTTCATGGGGGCGGTACTCCTTGTCGCGGTTTTCGAGGGGCTTGATCCCCTCACCGACTTGTACGGTACCGGGGCCGTTCGCGCTCAGACCAGCGAGCCGAGGGCGTTGCCGAGTGCGACCAGCGCAAGGCCTGCCGCGAGTTGCCCGCCGACGTTCGCCGCTGCGGCAGCGGGTCGGTCGGTGGAGAGGCGGAGGGTCTCGAGCATCCAGGTCGAGAAGGTCGTCATCGCACCGAGGAAGGCGGCGCCGGCGAGGACGAGCGTCCGCCCGCCGATCCCCGATCCGTGGAGCAGGCCGAGCATCAGGGCACCGGTCAGGTTCACGGTCAGGGTCCCCCACGGGAAGCGGGCACCGAGCCGGGCCGTCATCGCAGCCGCCGTCTCGGCGCGAACGATCGCGCCGGCTGCTCCGAGCACGGCACACCCGATCCAGACCCAGCTGCTCACCGCGAAACCCCGGCTGGCGGACCGGCAGACTTGATCACTCTGGTTCCGGCGATCGCCGCTGCCAAGCCGATCACGATGCTGAGGCTCACATAGGCGAGGGCAGCCCCTTCCCGCCCCCTGTCGATCAGGTCGAGCATCTCCCAGCAAAGCCCGGAGAAGGTCGTGAGCGCACCGCACAGACCGGTCCCAAGCAGCGGCATCCGCCAACCGCTCAGCGGGTCATCGCCGAGCGTCGCGGTCGCGATGGCGCCGAGCGCGAAAGCACCGGCCACGTTGACCGCGAGCGTCGCCCAGGGCACGCCCGAGCCGACAGGCACCAGTTCGTAGAGCCCGAGCCTGGTCAGGGTGCCGACGGCACCGCCCACTGCGATCGCCAGTAGTTGCCTTCGCCTGTCCACGGCTGGATGATCGCGGCTACCGCGGCAGTGACGCTGCCCGGCTACGATCCGATCTTCGGGCGGTTAGCTCAGCTGGTAGAGCATCTCGTTTACACCGAGAGGGTCGGCGGTTCGAGCCCGTCACCGCCCACTGCGATGCGCCGCGAAGCCCTTCGGAGCAGCGGCGGCGTGATCAGCGTCGTGACGATCGACATGCCGACGATCACGGCGAACAACTCGTCGCCGATCACCCCGGCCGAACGGCCGATCCCGGCCACCACGATCCCGACCTCGCCCCTCGGGATCATCCCCAGCCCGACGAAGGCCGCCTCGTTGCGGCCGAGGCTCAACGCGCCGATCCACGCACCGGCGAACTTCGTCGCCGCGGCAAGCAGCACGGTCACTCCCAGCAGGGCAAGGGTGTCGCCGTCGGTGAACGACCCGAGGTCGACGCTCATCCCGATCACGGCGAAGAAGAACGGCGAGAGGAACGAGTACAGGGGCTTGATCTCCAGTTCCAGGGGGTAGTGATCCTTCGACTCGGAGAAGATCAGCCCGGCGAGGAACGCGCCGATGATCGCCGCGAGGCCGATCGCGTTGGCGAGGGCCGCGAGGCCGAGGCAGCCGATCACGGCGAGCAGCAGGGCGGAGTCGGGGACCTTCGGCAGATGCAGGAGCTCGGGACGGGCACGCATCGCCCGAGTGCCGCCGAGGGCGAAGAAGGTGAGGAATGCGACAGCAAGGCCGGCGGTGACAAGCAGGCCGACCACGTCGAGCTTTGAGGTCGACAGCCCGGTGGCGAAGGCGAGCAGCAGCCTCGCGAGGATGTCGTCGACGATCGCGGCGCCGAGGATCGTCCGGCTCGCCTTCGTGTCGAGCACGCCGAGCTGCATCAGCACCGCCGAGGTGATGCCGACGCTGGTCGCAACCAGCGCCGAGGCGATGAAGACCGACGACGCAGTGTTCTCGCCGATCGCGAAGCCGAGTCCGAGGCCGGCCGCGAAGGGGAAGATCACCCCCAGCATCCCGGCCAGGGCGGCCGGCTTGCCGACGCTGCGCAGATCGCCGATCCTCGTCTCGAGACCGACCCAGAACAGGAGGAAGACGACCCCGACCTCGGCGAAGACCTGGAGAACCTCGCCCGGCTCGACCAAGCCGAGGACGCTCGGTCCGATCAGGGCTCCGGCGACGATCTCGCCGATCAGCCCAGGCTGGCCGATCCTGCGACAGATCTCATCGCCGATCTTGGCTGCCAGCAGGACGACGAAGAGGTCGGTCAGGACGGCGGCGACATCGGAGCCCGATGCGATCGGGATCAGCATCCGCCGACCCCTGGGGCAGTTTCGTCGGCCACGGTCAGTTGACCGTGGCGACCGAGCCGTCGAACAGCCACTTGCCGTTCACCTTCACGAGGCGGGTCGGCTTCGCGCCTTCCGTGGTCGGCACGATCTGCACGCCGGCCTCGTTGCCGTCGACGACGATCTTGCCTGCGTGGAACTTGCGGATGTAGGGGGCCGCCGGGCCGGACGGAAGCTTCGCGACGGCCGTGATTGTCGCTGCGCAGTCCTTGCCCCGCAGCAGGCCGGCGCTCGCCTGGACCCGGCTTTGGGCCGCGGGGGTCAGGAGCGAACAGACCTTCCCCCCGTCCTTGGCGGCGAACGCATCGACGTATTCGCGCACCAGACCCTTGATCTGGTCGCTGTCGGACTCGCCTCCACAGCCGGCGACCGAGGCGGTTGCCGCAAGGGTGAGCAGCAGTGCGCGGGCCGGTCTGATCGTCACGCCCGGTAGCCTACTCCCGCACGCGACCACTACCCGCCCTGCCATTGCGGTAACCTCGCGCGCCGAAGGCCATGCTTATCGCCAGCTCAGGGCATACCCCTTTCTACATCGCCGCAGGCGTCCTTGCCCTGTGGGCTGTGGTGGTCGGCGCGATCGGCATCAAGAGCGCCAACTTCCCCAACGGTAAAGGCGGATACCGCCTGATCGCTGGCGTCACGTTCGCCCTGGTCATCGCCACGGTCGGGCTTTCGATCGTTACCGCCGGAGGGGAGAAGAACAAGATCCCTCGCCCTGAGATCGCCCTCGGCGTGATCCCGCAGCCCGGTGCAGCCGGGCAGGGCGACGCCGGAGCCGACGCTTCGAACACTCCTGACGCGCCCGCTCCGAGCGGCGATGCCGCTCCCGCGGAGGCCCCGGCCGGTGGAGCAGCGCAGAAACTCGCCGTGACCTCACCTGCCGACGGGTCGCTCGTCTTCGAGCCGAAGGCTCTGACTGCCAAGGCCGGCGAAGTGACGATCGTCTACAAGAACCCCAGCCCCGTGCCCCACAACGCGGTGATCGTCTCGACCGACGACAAAGTCATCGGGACCGAGATGAAGCCTTTCACCAACGGTGAAGGCACATCTACGGCGACTCTCAAGGCCGGCAGCTACAAGTTCATCTGCGAAGTACCCGGCCACGTTCAGGCCGGCATGGTCGGCACCCTCACCGTCTCCTGACGAGAGAGTCAGATCTCAGCGCGCCGACTGCGCGACCGTGGCCGGCAGGCCCCGGGGCCTGACCGTCATCGGCATCCCCTCGCGCGGCGAGAGAGTCGGCATCTGCCGGATCGAAAGCCGATAGCCGGCGCTCGACTCGAGCCTGAAGTTCCTCAGGATCTCCGTCGCGATCGCCCGCACCTCCATCTGGCCGAAGCGCATTCCGATGCAGGTCCGCGAGCCGCTGCCGAACGGCACGTACGCGCCCTTCGGGATCAGCGCTTTGGCCTGCGGAGCGAACCGCTCAGGCCGGAACGCCTCCGGCTCGGGCCAGACGTCGGCCAGGTGGTGGCTGGCCCATGACGAGTAGTTGATCGGCACTCCAGCCGGCACTCTGTGGCCGTTGAACTCGAACTCCTCGACCGAGCGCCTCGGGCCGATCCAGGCCGGGGGGTAGAGCCTCAGGATCTCGTCGATCGCCATCTCCAGCCTCGGAAGGGTGCTTCCGGTCAGGTCGGCCGGAGTGGCAGGCCTTCCACCAAGCACCTCGTCCTGTTCGCAGAGCAGCGGCTCGAGCTCGTGCGGGTGGCGGGCCAGCTCGTACATCAGGAAGGTCACGGTCGAGGTGGTCGTGTCGTGGCCGGCGAACAGCAGCGTCATCGCCTGATCGCGGACCTCCCTGTCGGAGAGACCACGACCGTCCTCGTCGGTGGCTGCGATCAGCATCCCGAGCAGGTCGTTGCCATCAGCCCCGTCGCCTCTCTTGCGCCGGGTCGCGATCTCGGCCATCAGCAGATCATCGAGTCGCGCGCTCGCCTTCGTGAGCTTGTCGAACGGAGTGCGCGGACCGCGCAGCAGCTGGGTGAAGTAGTCCCGGGAGTAGTAGGAGAGAGCCTCCTCGAAGTCATGGGCGGTGCGGCCCTCGCGGCCGTCCGCGTCGATCCCGAGCAGGGCCCTCATCGCGATCCGCAGTGCGAGCGAGCGGGTCCACGAGTAGAGGTCGATTCGCTCACCCTCCCGCAGGCGGCCGACGGCCTCGCCGGCTTCGCCGACGATCACTTCGCCGGCCCGCGCGATCCGCTCGCGGTGGAATGCGGGCAGCATGATCATCCTGTTGCGCCGGTGGTAGTCGCCGTCGGTGGTGAGAAGGCCGTCCCCGAGCAGCGGGATCAGGTCGCCCATCGAGCCCTCCCGCCACGAGAAGCGGTCCGCTCCGCTGACGAGGACGAAGTGGTTGGCCTCGGGGCCGAGCATGAAGACCACCGGCACGCTCATTACGCGCATCGTGAAGATCGGTCCGAAGCGTTCGTAGCCGTCGAGCAGGATCGGCAGCGGATCGCGGGCGAAGCCCTGGGTCCTCGCCAGTGAGAAGTCCATGTCGCCGGGCGGGTAGGGCGTGCCGATCCTGCGCTCAGCCGTGAACTCGCGCTTGAGGCGCGCCAGCGAAGAGGTCGGGACCTTGCCCGGAGGCTCGGGGTTCAGTCGCCTGGCCGGCGGTCGATTCGGGACGGTCGCGGACACCGGGCACATCCTAAGGCCCCGGGTGCGCTAGGCTCGCGCGCTACCGGGGGCGTAGCTCAGTTGGTTAGAGCGCCGGCCTGTCACGCCGGAGGTCGCGGGTTCGAGTCCCGTCGCTCCCGCTCCGCTGTTCCACCACCCGCCGCGACCCGCGGTCGGGACCGGCTCAGGGAACGATCTGGACGAATGTTCCGTTCGGGGCGAAGCGTGTGAGCCACGCTGCGACCCCATCGTCAACCCGGATGCAGCCGTGCGAGGACGCTGACCCGAGCGACCCGGCGAGCGAACCACGGGCGTGGATCGCAACCTGACCCTCGCCGCCGTCGAACCTCATGAGGACATTGGAGTAGGCCGAGAGCGCCAGCGCCCATCCGCGCTTGGACCAGCGCATTCCCTGGACCTTCTCCATCACGAAGAACTCGCCGTAGGGGGTGGGGGTACTCCGCGCCCCAACGACGACCCGGACACGCTTCTTCATCAGGCCGTTCTCGGATGCGACCAGCACCCGGCTGCCGACGTCGATCCTGATCGTCCTCTTCAGCTTGAAGATCGTCATCGCCTCTTCGTCGTAGCGGATCCATCCCGTTCGGTTGTTCGGCCTGCCCGGCAGCATCACCCGCAGCCATGTCTGGTCGCCGATCTGCTTGCGTTCGCGAATCGGCACCCGCAGCTGGTCGGCGTTGGCCGGCGTCAGGGCCTCGAGTCGCTTGATCCTCGCTGCCCTGGCGCTCGGGTGCTTGAGGGCGTAGAAGTCCTCGAGCAGCTCGACTGCTTCGTGGGGAGCGGCCGAGGTGGCCGCTGCGGTCCCGACCGTCGGCCCGCCGCCCAGCCAGGCGGCAGCCGCAACCGCAGCCAGCACCGCGAGAGCGACGCTGCGACGACGATCAACCACTGGTGGTGCCGGGCTCACGCTCCCCATTGTGCCTGACTTGCAACCGACAGCCAACAGTTGACGATCGCGCTGGCCGAACGGAGCCGACAAGGCAAAGGCGACCGGATTTCGGCTATTTTGGCCGGGCAACGCAAACGCGACAACCAGAGGATCAAGATGAGCGCCCAGAAGCCAGAGACGATCGCCCTCCACGGGGGCCAGGAGCCGGACCCGACCACCAACTCCCGCGCGGTCCCGATCTACCAGACGACCTCCTACACCTTCAACGACACGGCCCACGCCGCGAACCTCTTCGCCCTCGCCGAGCCGGGCAACATCTACACCCGGATCATGAACCCGACCTGGGATGTGCTCGAGCAGCGCGTGGCCCAGCTCGAGGGCGGAATCGGCGCCGTGGCCCTCGCATCCGGGCAGGCAGCCGTCACATACGCCGTGCTCAACGTCTGCAAGACCGGCGACAACATCATCTCCGTCTCGCAGCTCTACGGAGGCACCTACAACCTGTTCGCCCACACACTGCCCCAGTACGGGATCGAGGTCCGCTTCGCCGACGCTGACAATCCGGCAGCGATCGCCGAGCTTGCGGACGAGAACACCCGACTCGTCTTCGGCGAGACGATCGGCAACCCGCGCCTGAACGTGATGGACATCGGCGCGTGGTCCGAGGCGGCACACGCTGCAGGCCTGCCGCTGATCGTCGACAACACGGTCGCGACCCCGATCCACTGCCAGGTCCTCGAGCAGGGAGCCGACATCGCAGTCCACTCGTTGACGAAGTTCATGGGCGGCCACGGAACCTCGATCGGCGGCATCATCGTCGACTCCGGCAAGTTCGACTGGGTGGCTCACAAGGACCGCTTCCCCGGCCTGACCGAACCCGACCCGTCCTACCACGGCGTCGTCTGGTCGGATGCGCTCGGCCCGGCGGCCTACATCGGCCGCGTCCGGACCGTGCTGCTGCGCAACACCGGGGCGGCGCTGTCGCCGTTCAACGCGTTCCTGCTGCTCCAAGGCATCGAGACCCTGCCGCTGAGGATGGAGCGCCACTCGAGCAACGCGATGGCGATCGCCAAGCACCTCGAGGGCCACGAGTTGGTCGAGTGGGTTTCCTACCCCGGACTCGAGTCCTCCGAGTACAAGGCCGCAGCCGACAAGACCCTCCAGGGCGGCTACGGCGCCCTTGTGACCTTCGGCGTCAAGGGGGGAATGGAGGCCGGCAAGAAGTTCATCGAGTCGCTCGAGCTCTTCAGTCACCTCGCGAACATCGGCGATGCCAAGTCGCTCGCGATCCACAACGCCTCGACGACTCACTCGCAGCTCAATGAGGAGGAGCTGGCCGCAGCCGGCGTCACACCCGACACGGTCCGGCTCTCCGTCGGCATCGAGCATGTCGACGACCTCATCGCCGACCTCGACCAGGCGCTCGCCAAGGCGGGCTCCTAACCGGGCGGTTGGAAGCCTCTGGCGGGGCCCTCGGCCCCGTCGAAACAAGGCGGGTCACCCTCTTCGACGAGGGTGACCCGCTCGTTCTCGTTTCGGGGCGCACCCTCGCCCCGGTCGAGGTTGCCTACGAGACCTACGGCGAGCTCTCGCCGGAGCGCGACAACGCGGTGTTCGTCTGTCATGCGCTGACCGGTGACGCCCATGCGGCAGGCCACCACGGCGACCCTTCCCGGCTCGGCTGGTGGGACAACATCATCGGCCCCGGCAGGCCGTTGGACACCGATCGCTACTTCGTGATCTGCCCGAACCTGCTCGGCGGCTGCCAGGGCACCACCGGCCCGTCGAGCACCGACCCGGCGACCGGCAGGCCGTACGGCCTGCGCTTTCCCGCGCTCACCGTCAGGGACCTCGTGGCGGTCCATCGCCGCCTGCTCGCCAAGCTCGGGATCGAGCGGCTGATGGCGGGAGTGGGAGGCTCCCTCGGGGGAATGCAGATCCTCCAGTGGGCGATCGACCACCCGACCGAGCTCGACGGGGCCGCGTTGATCTGCTCCACCTCTCGTCTGACCGCGCAGAACATCGCGTTCTCGGCCGTCGCCCGTGAGGCGATCATGCGCGACCCCGGCTTCCAGGGCGGCGACTTCTACGACAGCGGTCGCGGGCCCGAACTCGGCCTCGCCCTCGCCCGGATGACGGCCCACATCACCTACCTCTCCGAGGAGGCGATGCGCCAGAAGTTCGGCCGCCGCCGCCAAGACCCGGATTCGCCCGGTGCCGATCCCGAAGCCCCGGAGAGCGACTTCAACGTCGACTTCGAGGTCGAGAGCTACCTGCGCCATCAGGGCACGGCTTTCCTCGACCGCTTCGACGCCAACACCTACCTCTACTTCTCGCGGATGATGGACCGGTTCGACCCGTTCTCCGAGCCGGAGACCTTCGAGCGACTGGTCGGGCTTACGACCCGCTTCCTGCTGGTGAGCTTCGACACCGACTGGCGCTTCGACACGGGCCACTCGAGGGCGATCCAGCGCCACCTCGCGCGAGCGGGCGTTCCCGTCTCGTTCCGGGAGATCGAGTCCCCGTGGGGCCACGATTCCTTCCTGCTCGAGATCCCCGAGTATCACCGCACAGTCGCCGCGTTCCTCGATCGTCACTGGCGGGAG
>JBAXRO010000051.1:0-13721 GCA_037131165.1 Actinomycetes bacterium
ACCCGGGTCGGCGGCGGCCGCCCGGACCCGCCATGATCAGCGGGTGACTGAACGCAGGGACATCCGCAACGTGGCGATCGTCGCTCACGTCGACCACGGCAAGACGACGCTCGTCGACGCCATGCTCTGGCAGTCGGGCGCCTTCCGCCAGGGCCAGGACGTGGCCGACAGGGTCATGGACTCGATGGACCTCGAGCGCGAGAAGGGCATCACGATCCTCGCCAAGAACACGTCCGTCCGCCACGGCGACGTCAAGCTGAACATCATCGACACCCCCGGCCACGCCGACTTCGGAGGCGAGGTCGAGCGGGGGCTGTTCATGGTCGACGGGGTCCTCCTGCTGGTGGACGCGAGCGAAGGCCCGCTTCCGCAGACGAGGTTCGTCCTGCGCAAGGCGCTCGAGCGGCGCCTGCCGGTGATCCTGATCGTCAACAAGGTCGACAGACCCGACGCGAGGATCTCCGAGGTCGTGGGCGAAGTCGAGGACCTCTTTCTCGACCTCGGAGCCGACGAGGAGCAGATCGAGTTCCCCGTCGTCTACTGCAACGCCAAGGCAGGCCAGGCATCGCTGACCGAAGGCGAACTGGCCGAAGACCTCAAGCCGCTGATGGACCTGCTCGTCGAGCACATCCCCGCCCCCTCGTTCGAGGAGGGCCACCCGATGCAGCTGCGCGTCACCAACCTCGACGCCTCGCCCTACGTCGGCCGCCTGGCGATCTGCCGGGTCCACGAGGGCACCGTCAGGGCCGGCCAGCAGGTCGCATGGTGCAGGCGCGACGGAACGATCGAGCAGGCAAAGATCACCGAACTGTTCGTGACCGAAGCCCTCGAACGGGTGCCGGCCGACGAGGCTGGCCCGGGCGAGATCGTCGCCCTCGCCGGAATCGAGGAGATCAACATCGGCGAGACGATCGCCGACCCCGACGATCCCCGGCCGATGGAGCTGATCGCCGTGGACGAGCCGAGCCTCGGAGTCACCCTGGGGATCAACACCTCGCCGCTTGCCGGCAAGGACGGCAGCAAGCTGACCGCCCGCCAGATCCGCGCCCGGCTCGACCAGGAGCTGATCGGCAATGTGGCGATCCGGGTCCTCGACACCGACCGACCTGACGCATGGGAGGTCCAGGGACGAGGCGAGCTGGCGCTCGCGATCCTCGTCGAGCAGCTCAGGCGGGAAGGCTTTGAACTGACAGTCGGCCAGCCGCGGGTCCTCACCCGCGAGGTCGACGGAGTGCTCAACGAGCCGGTCGAGAGCCTGACGATCGACGTGCCCGAGGAGCACGTCGGCTCAGTGACTCAGCTGCTCGCCGCCCGCAAGGGCCGGATGGAACAGATGAGCAACCACGGGACCGGCTGGGTCCGGATGGACTACCTCGTTCCAGCCCGCGGGCTGATCGGCTTCCGGACCGAGTTCCTGACCGAGACCCGGGGCACCGGGATCGCCCACCACGTGTTCGACCGTTGGGAGCCGTGGGCCGGCGAGATCAAGACGAGGACCTCCGGCTCGCTCGTCTCCGACCGCTCGGGGCCCGTGACGGCGTTCGCCTGCTTCGCGATGCAGGAGCGTGGATCGCTGTTCGTCGAACCCGGCGACGAGGTCTACGAGGGGATGATCGTCGGCGAGAACTCCCGCTCCGACGACCTCGATGTCAACGCGGTCAGGGAGAAGAAGCTGACGAACATCCGCTCCTCGACCGCCGACGAGCTCGTCCGCCTCGTACCCAAGCGTGAACTCTCGCTCGACCAGGCGTTCGAGTTCCTCCGCGAGGACGAGGCTGTCGAAGTGACGCCGAACTTCGTTCGCCTGCGCAAGGAGACTCTCGACCAGGTCGGACGGGTCAAGGAGCAGCGCCGCAGGACCAGGGGCGAAGCCCCGGCCAACGCCTGACCGGCAGCTGTCGCCGGCTCGCGGGCTCGCCCCTCCCCGGTCGCCGGGCTGATCCGGGCAGCGCCTGAGCGCCGTGCTCAGGCTGCGACCGGCGGATGGCCCAACGTCGCAGTACGCTCCCCTCAAGGGAGCGAGACGAGGAGGGTCCGATGTCACAGTCACTGTCCAACGAGCAGCGAGCAACACTCACGGCGGCGTGTGACACGTTCGTGCCGCCTCTCGACCACTCTCCGGACCCCCATGGACTCTGGTCGCGCAAGGCCTCCGACGTCGGGGCCGACGCGATCCTCGCGATGACGATCGAGGCGATGCCCCCCGAGCAGTTCACCGGCCTCTGCCAGTTGCTCGACGCCCTCGAGCAACAGGGCTTCGCGGGTTCGTCGCGACTGTCGCGCGAGCAAATCCTCAAGAACCTCTCGCTGCTCGGCGGCGACGCGGCCACAGGTGTGAGGGCGCTCCAAGGCCTGACGATGTTCTTCGCATACGGCCTGCCGACCGATCCCGCCACCGGCCGCAACCCGAACTGGGACGCATTCGGTTATCCGGGTCCCGTCGCACCACCCCCGCAGGTCCCCAAGCCGATCACCCCGACCGCACCGGAGGGCGACTCGCTCGAGCTGGAGGCCGACGTCGTGATCGTCGGCTCAGGAGCGGGCGGCGGCGTGATCGCCGGGACGCTCGCCCGTCAGGGTCTCGACGTAGTCGTGCTCGAGGCCGGCAAGTACCTCAACGAGTCGGACTTCCTGATGCTCGAGATCCCTGCCTTCATGAACTCCTACTGGCGAGGAGGGCCAACCCCGACCGCCGACATGAACGTCTCGATCCAGGCGGGCGCGGGGCTGGGCGGCGGCACCGTGATCAACTGGACCAACTGCCTCAAGACCCGCGAATGGGTGCGCGGCCAGTGGGCCGACGAGTTCGGCCTCGAGGGCCTCGACGGATCGGAGTTCGACCGCCACATGGACTCGGTCCTGACCCGGATCTCGGCCAACCCGGACTGCTCCGACCTCAACGGCCCTCAGCAGCAGATGGAGGCCGGCGCCGAGGCGCTCGGGTGGAGCTTCACTCGAACGACCCGCAATACCGACCCCGCGACATACGACCCGTTGGTCGCCGGCTTCATGGGCTTCGGCGACCCCTCCGGCTCGAAACAGTCGACCCTCAACACCTACCTCCAGGACGCGTTCGACTCGGGGGCGAGGATCGTCGTCGGCGCTTCGGCCCGCAAGGTGCTCGTGGACGCAGGCAAGGCCGCCGGGGTCGAGGCTGTCTGGACAGACCCGGAGTCGGGTCGAACCGCCGCAGTCACCGTCCGGGCCTCGAAGGTCGTCGTGGCGGCCGGCTCGCTCGAGTCGCCCGCCCTGCTGCTTCGCTCCGGGATCGGCGGTCCCGCAGCCGGCGACTACCTGCGCCTCCACCCCTGCACAGCTGTCCTCGGTAACTACAGCGAGGACATGAAGGCATGGTGGGGACCTCCCCACGCCGCCCTCGTGGATGAGTTCGCGGACGTCGGCGACGGCTGGGGTTGGCTGATCGAAGGTGCCCAGTACACGACTGCGGTCGCAGCGGCGGCCGTCCCCTTCACCACTGCCGAGGACCACAAGCTGGCAATGGAGAACTTCTCGCACTCCGCTTCGTTCATCGGGCTCCTGCGCGATCGCGGCCACGGCCGGGTGACGCTCGACGACAGCGGCGAGGGCCTGCCCCACTACTCGATGACCGATCCGGTCGACATCGCCAACAGCCGTGATGCGATCGAGAGCCAGATCCGCCTGCACTTCGCAGCCGGGGCGAACTCGATCACCTCGCTCGCCGAGGGAGTGCCGACTTGGCGGCGCGGCGACGACCTCGAATCGTTCATCTCCCGCTGTCGGCGGATGCCGCTGCGGGCAGGCGGCCAGAGGCTCTTCTCGGCGCACCAGATGGGGTCGTGCCGGATGGGCCTCGACCCGGCGACCTCGGTGGCGAACCCGTGGGGCGAGCTGCACGACACACCCGGGGTCTGGATCGGAGACGCCTCCGCCTTCCCGACTGCTTCGGGAACCAACCCGATGGTCACGGTGATGGCACTCGCCCACCGCACAGCCGAGGCAATCAGCGGCAAGACCGACGACTCACCAGCCCCAGCGCTCGCGCAGCGCTCCTGAACGGAACCGGAGAAGACGATGTCAGCTACAGGAACCGCAACGACCCACGACAGCCACTTCATCGCCGGCGAGTGGGTGACGGCCGAGTCGAGCGAGCGGCTCGAGGTGATCAACTCGGCGACCGAGCAGGTGATGGGTTCGGTGCCTGCCGGGACCGCGGAGGAGGTCGGTGCCGCCGTCGCCGCCGCTCAGGCGGCGTTCGGCGATTGGAGCGCCGTTCCGCCTTGGGAGCGGGCGCAGCTGATGGCAGCGGTGGGTGCGGAGCTGAGCGGGATGATGGAGGAGATCGCCGTCCTCGTTGCCCAGGAGCTGGGCATGCCTGTGGCACAGGCCGCAACGATCCAGGCCGGACTGCCGGCGATGACGTTCGGTTCGATGCCCGAGCTGGTGGAGCAGGTCGAGTGGGAGCGGCGCATCGGCAACTCCCTGATCCTCAGCGAGCCGGTCGGCGTCGTCGGGGCGATCACTCCGTGGAACTACCCGCTGCATCAAGTGGCCGCGAAGGTCGCTCCTGCCCTGACCGCCGGCTGCACGCTCGTTCTGAAGCCGAGCGAGGTGACACCGCTGACGGCTTTCCTGCTCGCCGAGGTGTTCGAGCGGGTTGGCCTTCCCGCCGGGGTGTTCAACCTCGTTTGCGGCACCGGTCCGGTGGTCGGCGAGGCGATCGCCTCGCACCCCGGAGTGGACATGGTCTCCTTCACCGGCTCGACCGGCTCCGGCAAGCGGGTGTCAGAGCTGGCCGCCTCGACCGTCAAGAAGGTGTCGCTCGAGCTCGGCGGCAAGTCGGCGAACGTGGTCCTCGACGACGCGGACTTCACGCGGGCGATCCCGAACGGAGTTGCCAAGTGCTTCCTCAACTCGGGCCAGACCTGCAGCGCCCTGACCAGGATGCTCGTGCCGCGCAGCCGCCTGGCCGAAGCCGAAGCGATCGCGGCGGCCACGGCTGAGGCTTTTGCGCCGGGGGACCCGTTCGAGCCGACGACCGTACTCGGGCCGCTCGTTTCCGCAGTACAGCGCGACAGGGTCCGTGGCTTCATCGAGCGCGGGATCGCCGAGGGAGCGAAGCTGGTCTGTGGCGGGCCGGAGGCCCCGGAGGGCCTTGAGACCGGATTCTTCGTCCGCCCGACAGTGTTCAGCGAAGTCGACAACTCGATGACGATCGCGCGGCAGGAGATCTTCGGACCGGTCCTCTCGATCATCCCGTACGACACCGAGGACGAGGCAGCCGGGATCGCCAACGACTCCGACTACGGGCTCGCCGGCGGTGTCTGGTCGGAGGACGAAGAACGAGCGACCGCCTTCGCCCGCAGGATGCGGACCGGTCAGGTCGAGGTCAACGGCGCCGCGTTCAACCCGATGGCACCGTTCGGCGGCTTCAAGCAGTCAGGTCACGGCCGCGAGCTCGGACCACTCGGTCTCGAGGAGTTCCTGACCGCGAAGTCGCTGCAGCTCTAGGGAAACGAGCCTGACCCGGAGCTTCATCCTGCACGTGTATCGTCGCTCTCCTTGAGCGACAACAGGATCGACCCGTCCGAGCACCCCGAGCTCGATGAACTCCTCGCCCGGATCGCACTGACGACGGACGAGGCACGACCCGACGCGGTCGCCAAGCGCCATGAGAGCGGCGGCCGCACCGCTCGGGAAAACATCGCGGACCTGATCGACCCCGGCAGCTTCGTCGAATACGGCCGCTTCGCGGTGGCCGCGCAGCGAGCAAGGCGCGACCTCCAGGAATTGATCGAGCGGACCCCGGCCGACGGGTTGATCGGCGGTACCGCGAGGGTCAACGGCGACCTCTTTGGCGACGGTGCCGCCTGCGCCGTGATCTCTTACGACTACACGGTGATCGCCGGCACCCAAGGGGCGCTCGGCCATCGCAAGAAGGACAGGCTGTTCGAGCTGATCGAGCGGATGCGCCTCCCCACCGTTCTCTACGCAGAGGGCGGCGGCGGTCGCCCTGGGGACACCGACTACCCGGTCGTCTCGGCTCTCGAGGTACGCGCCTTCGCACTCTGGGCCGCGCTGTCCGGCCTCGTCCCGAGGATCGCAGTCGTCAACGGCCGCTGCTTCGCCGGCAACGCCGTGCTCGCCGGCTGCTCGGACCTGATCGTCGCGACGGAGAGCTCGTCCCTCGGCATGGGCGGGCCGGCGATGATCGCCGGCGGCGGACTCGGTGACGTCCACCCCGACGAGGTCGGGCCGTCGGCGATGCAAAGCGCCAACGGCGTGATCGACGTGCTCGTCGCCGACGAGGCCGAAGCCACGGCCGTCGCCAAGCGCCTGGTCGGCTACTTCCAGGGGCGAACAGCCAAATTCGCCGCTCCCGATCAGGAGTTGCTCCGAACGGTGGTGCCGGAGCGCCAGCGCCGCGCCTACGACCCGCTGCCGATCGTCGAGACGATCTGCGACAGCGACTCCGTGACGGCGCTGCGCGAGGGCTTTGCCCCGGAGATGCTGACCGCTATCGGGCGGATCGAGGGCCGGCCGGTCGGGGTGATCGCCAACGACTCGCGCCACATGGCCGGAGCGATCACCAGTGACGCCTCCGACAAGGCTGCTCGGCTGCTCCAGCTCTGCGAGGCCTTCGGGCTGCCGGTCATCTCGCTCGTCGACACGCCGGGGATGATGGTCGGCCCGAAGCACGAGGCGACCGGGATCGTCCGCCATGGCTCCCGCCTGCTGCTGGCGGGAGCCGCGCTGACCGTTCCCCTCGTCGCGGTCGTGTTGCGCCGCGGGTACGGCCTCGGAGCACAGGCGATGATGGCCGGCAGCACCCACGAGCCCCTCCTCACCGTCGCTTGGCCGAGCGCGCACCTGGGCCCGATGGGCCTTGAGGGAGCGGTCAGGCTCGCACTCAGGAAAGAGCTCGAGGCGATCGATGACGAAGACGAACGGGAGCAGAGGGTCAGGGACCTGACCGCCCAGGCCGAGGAGAATGCGAAGGCGCTCAACTCGGCGACCCTGTTCGAGATCGACGACGTGATCGACCCGGCCGAAACCCGGCACCTGATCGCTTCGACGCTCGCTGCAGCCGAAGGCGCGGAGAGGCGACAGCGCCCCCGCTTCGTCGACTCCTGGTGATCAGCCCCGCAAGGCGTCGAAACACGCCGTTGAGCCCAATCCCAACGGTTCCCGCGGATCCACCAAAGATTCGTTAAAACCTCCTCATCGACACCCGATCCTGGGGTACGGTTTGCCTGCAATGGAGCGTCGGGTTACCCGCAACAACCGACCGCAGTCCGGCCTCGTCGCGCTCTCGGCCATCTTTGCGGTCTGCCTCGCGCTCCCGGCGACCTCGTCGGCTGCCGCCGTCCAGGTTTCGGCCGGCTACGACCACAGCTGTGCCCTGCTCAAGGGTGGAACCGTCACCTGCTGGGGCTCGAACCAGTACGGACAGCTCGGCGACGGAACCACGACCGCGAGGACCGGGCCGGTCGTCGTCACCGGGGTATCCAACGTCAAGGAGCTCGTCACCGGGTGGCAGAGTTCCTGCGCCCTGCTCGAGGACACGACCGTCAAGTGTTGGGGACGCAACGACAAGGGCCAGCTCGGCGACGGTACGTTCACGGACCGGCCGATCCCCGTCAGCGTCTACGGACTCAGCGGCGCCTCCGACATCGCCTCCGGTTGGCAACACCGCTGCGTCGTGAGGACCGGTGGCGGCGTTCGCTGCTGGGGCAGGAACGACGGCAGGCAACTCGGGATCACGACGAGGGTCGCGCCATTCGCCGAAGCCAAGCCGATCGACGTGCCAAACCTCAGCGGCGTCACGCGGATCGCGCTCGGATTCCAGCACTCGTGCGCGCTCCAGTCCGGGGGGTCGGTGAAATGCTGGGGCCTCAACAGCGCAGGCCAGCTCGGTGACGGGCTGCCGATAAACCTCTCTGCGCTCAGTGCCACCCCCAAGACCGTGGTCGAGCGCTTGGTCCCGGCGGGGAGCCCCACGACGCTGACCGGCGTAACGATGATCGACTCGGGCATCGGCAACCACACCTGCGCCGTGACGGACGGTGGAGCGGTCAAGTGCTGGGGGATGAACACGACCGGCGAGCTCGGCGACTCCACCACCACTTCGAGCAGCTCGGCGCGGGTGGCGCCGACCACTGGCGGCGTCTCGTCGATCGCCCTCGGCTGGGAGCACTCCTGCGTGGTGATCGGGTCGAGCGCGGTCGAGTGTTGGGGCTGGAACCGCTTCGGCCAGCTCGGGGATGGAACCCGCACTGACCGAGGTTCCGCCACGCGTGTGGCTGGCCTTGTCTCCCCGACGGCCGTCGCGGGCGGCTTTGGCCACAGCTGCGCCGTGTCGAACGGCGGGCGCGTCTACTGCTGGGGTCGCAACCTCACCGGGCAGCTCGGCGACGGCACCACAACGGAGAGCACGACCCCGGTCGAGGTGCCGAACATGGTCGGCCCGCCGACGATCGACTCGTCGCCACCCGCATCCACCAACGAGACGACGGCGTCGGTGGCCTTCAGCGGTGAGCCGGGGGCCACGTTCGAATGCTCGACCGACGGATCGCCGTTTGCTCCGTGCAGCTCGCCCGTTTCGCTCAGTGACCTCGCGGCCGGGCAGCATTCCGTCAGCGTCCGCCAGTCCAATGCGCTCGGCACCAGTGGCCCCGAGACTGCGACCTGGACAGTCGACCTGACGGCCCCGTCAGCCCCGAAGCTCTCATCCACGCCGCCCTCGGTGACCAACAGCCGCAAGGCGACCCTGGCATTCACCGGTGAGAGCGGCGCGACGTTCACATGCTCGCTCGACGACGGCGCGGACACGCCGTGCGCTTCGCCGAAGACGTACGAAGCCCTCGTGGACGGCCAGCACAAGCTCGAGGTCACCCAGACCGACACGGCAGGCAACACCGGCCCGACGACGGTCGCCATCTGGACGGTGGACACGATCGGCCCCGCCCTCACCGGGAGGGTGATCCAGGGAGCCTCCCGGGGCGACACGATCCTTCGGAGCTCTTACGACCGCGCTCTTGACACGCCCGCGGTCCTCGAATGGTCGACCTCGCGGGCTCAGCCAAGCCCGACCGCCCGGCCAACCCGGGGGCACACCCTGGTATGGGCCGCGAGACTCGTCGTGCGTGACGTGACGGGGATCAGGTGGGTCCGCGTCGGCGACCGCATCGGCAACTGGTCCGGCTGGGTCCGGGTCGGCTGAGCCCACCCCGGCGGGGCGACAAACCCAGCGCCAGAGCTACTCGGTGGCGCCGCCGACGGCCGAGTCGCGCAGCTCCTCGAGGTCCTCGGCGAGATCCACGTCGAAGAGGACGTTCGGTCCGCACTCGATCAGCAGATCCCCCACCCCCGGGATCGAGGTCGCATCGTCCTCGCCGGCGAGGCCTGCAACGGCCGCCCGAAGCCCGGAGGCCAACAGCAACGGGTAACCGTGAGCTCCGTTGTGAGTGGCCTGGACGGCCGGCGCGGTGCCATCCCACGCCTCGATCACCCTGGTGATCATCGGAGCGCTGATCAGCGGCCTGTCGGCTGGGACGACGACGATCGCGTCGGCTGCTTCGGCAAGCTCGGCGAAGCCGGCACGCAGCGAAGCGGCAACGCCCTCCCGCCAATCGGCGACGATCACCACCTCGGCGCCCTCGAGGTCGGCCGTCCGGGCGATCTCGTCGGCCCCGGCGCCGAGTGTCACGGCAACGCGCTCGATCAGGTCAACGTCGAGCATTGACTCGACCGCGTACTCCATCAGCAGTCGGGGCCCGAGTCTCTCCAGTTGCTTGAGGCCGCCGAAGCGCTTGCCCTCACCGGCGGCGAGCACGAGGCCGGCGATCGTCCTGCTCTCAGTCATGGCTGCGGCCGAGCCTATCCCCTGCGGCCCTCCCCGCGGCTAGCGGAGCCGGGCGCTGCTCCTGCCCTTCCGCGATCGCCGGCCCTCGGTTCCGGCGCGAGATGCCCGGGCGGCTAGAGATCCTCGCGCCTGCGCCTCAGCCACCAGACGACCGAGAGCACGCCGAGGATCGCCAGCAGGCCGAAGAGGAGCGGGCGCCCGAGGCTGCCGACCGAGCCCGAGACCCGCTCCCACTCCTCGCCGAGCGCCCAGCCGGCACCGATCAGGGCGGCGTTCCAGATCAGGGTCCCGATCAAGGTCAGGCCGATGTACAGAGCGCGCGACATCCTCAGGGTGCCGGCGGGCAACGAGACGAGGCTCCTCACTCCGGGGATGCACCTCCCGATCAGGACGATCACCGGGCCCCGCTTGGTGAACCACTCGTCGGCCCGGTCGAGGTCGGCCTCAGTCAGTCGAAGCAGCTTCCCGTAGCGCAGGATGAACGGTCGTCCGCCTGCGCGTGCCAACTCGTAGAGGACGACCGAACCGAGCACCGAGCCGAGAGTCGCCGCGGCCAGCACGCCGACGAAGTTGAGGTCGCCCTGGGCAACGAAGTAGCCACCGAGCGGGAGCATCACCTCGGATGGGATAGGCGGGAAGATGTTCTCGGCGAACATCAGCAGGACGAGTCCGAGCAGCCCGAGGTCGCGCAGCAACTGCGTGGCGAAGTCTGTGATTGCGATCAGGGTGATGGAGGTCATCGGTGGCTCTGCGGTTGCCGCGACGGGCGATCATTGCGGACGTCGATAAAGCCTGCCTTTAGGGCCCCGGAGGTCCTGCCAAGGCTTCCTATAATCGCGGGAATGACAGGCCTGCGGCCACACGAATCGCCACCTGCCGTCGGCGGGCTCCAGTCCCTCGGAAGGAATGCGAGGGTGGCGCTCGCAGCCGTGGCGGCAACGGCCACGCTTTGGTCACTCGGCGGCACTGCCTCGGCAGCCACGGCCGACTGCTCCCGGCCCGCCGACGGCCGCAAGAACACCGTCGAGTGCCGCATCTCCGTGCCGGGCCTCGCTGCCGGGAAGTCCTTCACCTACGCCTTCGTTCGCAAGGGTTGCTACCACCCCGGTTCGGTGCTCTCTCGAAACGGCGAGATCGTCGTCCGGCGCAACGACATCGGAGCCGGGACATGGCATATCTCGGTGGCGCCCAAGCCGCCCGGCAAGGCCGCCTCTTGGCGCTTCGGCTTCCGGCTTCCCAGGCGCTGACTTGATGCCTCGGCTTCACCAAGCCTGGAATTCCACAACCGATCGATGGTCGTGTTGCGAATCAGCAGTTGAGACGTTCGCAACCCACAGCAGACAGGGAGCTCACATGAAAGCAGTACCGGCAACCAACCACCGCGCAAGACTCGGAATCCTCGGAGCCTTGGCGGCAGCACTGGCAATGGCTCTCCCTGCAGCCGCCATGGCCGACGAGCGCGCATCCTTGCCGGCGCCCTTCACCGGACCGGCAACAACCCTGCCCACCTCGTGCGACTACAAGGCGGGCGAATGCGACTTCGTGGTCGATCCCGCCTCGGACGTCTGCTTCGTGCCCGGCGGCGATCCGAATCAGCCGCGAGCGACCTTCCTCGTCAGGGGCAACCAGGTCTTGGCCTTCGACTGGCCGTGGGGCGATGACCCGTCAGCCGATCACGCCATCTTCTACAGGTACAGGGACATGTACTTCAATGCCGTCGCCGGCAAGTGGCGGAAGATCTACGACAACTGCGACCGCGAGCTCATCAACTCGACCGGTCGGGCACTCGGCGTCTACGCCTGGATGACGCGCGACGAGCTGGACTCATTCGAGGCCCAGGGCGTCTACCTCGGCTACGCGGGACTCGGCGTTGACATCCCGGAAACGCCGCAGGATGAACCTCGGCAGGAGGAAGCACCCACTGGCGACCAGAGCCCGGAACCGCAGCAGGGACCGTTCTTCGGCGGACCGGGTTCGGGTGATGAACCGCGGCCGGAGGAAGCACCCGCGGGAGACCGGAGCGCAGACGGCGCCGAGGTCGACACCGCCGCCGCGCTGCGCGCGGCGCGCAAGCCGCGGGCAGTCCCGACCGCGTCCGCCCGCAAGTCCAAGTCATCGGCGAAGACTCGCTCGGCGACCAGGAAGAAGGCCGCTGCCAAGAAGAAGGCAGCCGCCAAGTCGAAGCGCCCCGCCGCCAAGAAGCGCGGCCGCTAGTCGGTAGTCGACGACCTCCCACTCGGGCCGGGGGCGCAATGTCGCCCCCGGCCTCGAGGTCGTCAATCGAAGTACGACGCTCGCCCACCGGATCGGGCGAACAACCCGTCGCGGACGCGGCGGGAGCAGCCAGGAGGAGCAGCTGGCGTCCGACCTGACGGGGCCGTGTCGCCCTCTGCGAACCTGCCCCGCGTGACTCGGTTCAAGGAACAACGCCTCGAGGCAAGGCTCTTCGCGATCGGCTCTTCGCTGTTTGCGATCGGAGCGGTACTCGCGAGCACTCCGGAAGTGGCCGATCCGATCCCCGGAGTCACGTTCTTCACCGGCTCGCTGTTCTTCACGACTGCGGCCTCGATCCAGTGGTTGCTGAGCGGCCGCCCGCGGTTCGCCGGCTGGTCGGGAGCCGACGCGAGCGACTGGTGGTCGGCGGCGATCCAGTTCATCGGAACCCTGTTCTTCAACGTCAGCACATTTGCCGCGATCCTCGACCTCTCCCTCCTCGGCGAAGTCCGCCACGTCTGGCGGCCCGACGTCTACGGATCGGCCGCCTTCCTCGTCTCGAGCGTGCTGGCGGTCATGGCCTGCACCGACCGCGATTGCCTGTGGGATCCAACGGCCCGCAGCTGGAAGGTCGCCTGGCTGAACATGTTCGGCTCGGTCGCGTTCGGGGTCTCGGCAGTTGCGGCCCGGATCCCGCTCGAGAGCGGCACGGTCGCGAACCCGATGGTCGACAACCTCGGCACCTTCCTGGGAGCACTCGGATTCCTCGGCGCGGCACTGCTGACGGCTCCGCGGAAGTAGGCGGCTCGAAAAACGACAAGGGCCTCGACGTTGATGATGGGAGACCTCCGCTCCGGATCGAGCGTTCCAAGGTCGTGCTTGCCAACGCCGTGGCCTTGACTTGCTGGCACTCACCCCTCTACCCTGCGCTCCTAAGGGTGTTCCAATCGCCGGACCGCTCAGGAAGTCGAACACCCAAGCCACGGAGGAGTCGTTCCAATGAGTCACCTTTCCCGAACGTCCGTCCGTAGAGCCGCCGCCCTTGCAGGCGCAGTCGCGATCTCAGCGTCACTCGCCGCTGCTGCGGTGGGCGCATCCTCCGCTCAGGCTGCCGTGTCCCCTCCGATCACCGTCGAGGCTGCCACGTTCCCTTCGATCTCCGCCGGCAAGCTCCACACGTGCGCGATCAAGGCCAACGAAACAGTCGCCTGCTGGGGCAACAACGACTTCGGTCAGGCGAGCGTGCCGGCAGACCTCGGAACCGCCAAACAGATCACCGCCGGCTACCTCCACACCTGCGCCGTCAAGACCGACGACACAGCCGCCTGCTGGGGCTCCAACGACTCCGGTCAGTTGAGCGTGCCGGCAGACCTCGGACCCGTCAAACAGATCACCGCCGGCGAGGTCCACACGTGCGCCATCAAGACCAACGACACAGCCACCTGCTGGGGCGCCGACTTCTTCGGTGAAGCGAGCGTGCCCGCCGACCTCGGAACCGTCAAACAGATCACCGCTGGCGAGTACCACACGTGCGCGATCAAGACCAACGACACAACCGCCTGCTGGGGCAGCAACGGCCAGGGCCAAGCGAGCGTGCCCGCCGACCTCGGACCCGTCAAACAGATCACCGTCGGCGGCGGCCATAACTGCGCCATCAAGGCCA
>JBAXRO010000052.1:0-13659 GCA_037131165.1 Actinomycetes bacterium
GACCTCCTCGGGCACCGAGGCGGCGATGAGCGTCGTCAGGCTCGCGCGAGCCGCTACCGGCCGCGAGCCGGTCCTGAAGTTCTCCGGCGCCTACCACGGCCACGTGGACGGGTTGATGGCCGAGGCCGGGTCGGGCCTGGCGACCGCCGGCGTCCCGACCAGCCCGGGCGTTCCCGCCGCGGCCGCGGCGGCGACCGTGATCGTCCCGTGGAACGACGAGGAGGCGCTCGTCGCCGCCTGCGCGAAGTACGAGTTCGCAGCGCTTCTCGCCGAGCCGGTGCCGGCCAACATGGGCCTCGTCCCGCCGAAGCCCGGGTTCCTCGAACTGCTGCGCGAGATGGCCGACACCAACGGTGCACTGCTCGTGTTCGACGAGGTGATCAGCGGATTCCGGGTCTCGGAAGGGGGCGCTCAGGAGCTCTTCGGAGTCCAACCCGATTTGACCGTCTTCGGGAAGATCATCGGCGGCGGCCTTCCCGCTGCTGCCTATGGCGGATCCCGCTCGCTGATGGAGCAGGTCGCTCCTGCCGGAAGCGTCTACCAAGCGGGCACCCTCTCCGGGAACCCGCTGGCCGTCGCCGCTGGACTCGCCACGCTTCGGCTGCTCGACGACGATGCTTACACGAGGCTGTCGGCAACGACCGAACGGCTGGCCGAGGGGATGCGCGAAGCGGCATCCGACGTTCCGATCCAGGTCGTGTCCCAGCCGGGACTCTTCACGGTCTTCTTCTCCGAGGAGCCGGTCACCGATTACGCCTCCGCTCAGGCAACCGACCGCGAGGCTTACGCCGCTTGGTGTCGGGCCCTGCTCGCCCGGGGCGTTTACCCGCCCCCGTCGCAGTTCGAGGCGTGGTTCCCGTCGCTGGCTCACGGCGAGGCCCATATCGAGCGCACGCTCGAGGCCGCCGCCGCTGCCTTCTCCGAGGTCGGATGAGCGACGTCGCATCGGCCCTGGCCGACACGATCGCCGCCGACGACCCGCTTCTGGCCGCCGCGGTGGCAGAACGACCCGCCCTCGCCGACGGTCATCCGGCTGACGCAGCCAGGGGCCCGCGTGCAGCATCGGACCCGGAGGCGTACCGCTTCGCCCTCGAGGCGATCCACGAGGGCCACTTGCTCCATAACGGCGGCGGGCGCCTCGTCGTGACCGACGACCTCGACCTCAGGCTGCTCGCGGGGGATCGGCTCTACGCCGAGGGACTGGAACGGGTGGCCGCGCTGGACGACGTCGAAGCGATCGTCGAGTTGAGCAGGTTGATCGTCCGCTGCTCCGTTGCAAAGGCCGATTTGGAGCCCGAAGCGGCCGATTCCGCGTGGGCAGAGGCCTGCTCGGTGATCGGGGGGCTGGCGTGATTCCCGGACCGTCTCAAAAACGGGTCTGCACGAGCTGGCGCGGTGGAGGTGTCGGACCTGTTCCCTCCGGTATAGGATATGCGCGCTGACCAAGCGACCGACCTGATGGCTGAATCGAAGAACAAGAGAACGAAGTCCCCGTACACCGTCGACCGCGACATGCCGGGGGCGTTCGAGGGTGAGACGATCACCCGCCGTCGCCTGATGACCGGGACTGCTCACGGCTTCGGTGCTGTGGCGGCCGGGGCGTTCGCTCTGCCCGCCATCGGCTTTGCCCTCGGTCCGGTCTTCACCCGCCAGAAGTGGCAGTGGCTCGACATTGGCGCGGTTGCCGACTTCACCCCCGACAACTACAGCCCCAAGACCTTCGAGATTGTCAGCGGGATCGGCGAGGCCGGCTACTCGACCGCCTACGTCCGTCTCTACAACAAGGAGATCGACGGACCCAAGCGCGATTCCTACGACGACGTGGTCGCCGTCTCGACCCGCTGTATGCATCTTGGTTGCGCCGTCCGCTTCGTCCAGGCGGCCGAGCGCTTCGTCTGCCCATGCCACGGCGGCGTCTACGACTTCAAGGGAAGCGTCATCGGCGGCCCGCCCGTCCGCCCGCTCGACCGCTTCTACACCCAGATCGTCAAGGACGACAAGGGCATCGACAGGGTCCAGATCGGACCGCGTTACAGCGTCAACTCGGAGTTCAACCGGTACTCGCCGCGCGATCCGGGTGAGCCGCTCGATGGCATCGGCCAGTTCATGTACCCAGCTCGCTTCTCCACGCCCAAGCTCTCCGATCCCTACTAGGAACCGTTCGCGATGCCAAAGATCAAGCCACCGCTTCCTCCGATTCCGGACCAAGTCAAGCCCCTTCCCCGTCAGCCCGGCTCAACGCCAGCCCCCGAGGGCATCGTCGGCCAGGCCACCGAGGCCGGCACTTCAGCTGCCAACTGGATCGACGAGCGGCTTCAGCTTTCCGGCGGCCTCCGCTGGGCGCTCTTCCGCAAGGTCCCCCGTCACGACTGGACTTACTCCCTCGGCTCCTCGGTGATGTTCGCATTCCTGTCGCAGGCAGTGACCGGCGTGTTCCTCGCGATGTGGTACGAGCCCTCGACCACCAGTGCCTACGAGTCGATGAGGTACGTCACCAATGAGGCGTTCCTCGGCCAATTCGTGAGAGGCATGCACAAGTGGGGCTCGACCGTGATGGTCGTTCTCGTCTTCCTGCACATGGCGCAGACCTTCTTCTACGGTGCCTACAAGTACCCGCGCGAGCTGAACTGGGTGATCGGCGTAGTCCTGCTGATCATGACGATGACGATGTCCTTCACCGGCTATCTGTTGCCGTTCGACCAGCGCTCCTACTGGGCCACGATCGTCGGGGTCAACATCAACGGCACCGGCCCGATCGCAGGCCCCTATCTGAGCGACTTCCTCAGAGCCGGCCCCGAGTTCGGTGCAACCACGCTGTCGCGGTTCTATGCCATCCACATGCTGCTCGTCCCGGGCGCGATCGGTGCCCTGATCGGGGCGCACCTGTGGCTCGTCACCAAGCTCGGCACCACGTCACCCCCGTGGAACAAGCCCCGCAGGAAGAGCTGATCGCATGAACCGCGCCGAGAAGGAGGAGTACCTCCGCGAATACGGGAAGCTGAAGGCTGAAGGCGAGCCCTTCTTCCCCTACTCCGTCGGCAAGGACTCGATCATGGCGGTCGTCGTGATGGGGATCATCGTGCTGATGTCCCTGATCCTCGGCACCGAGATGGGGCCGAAGGCCGACCCGACCTCGACGACCTACGTCCCGCGACCGGAGTGGTACTTCTTCTTCCTTTTTGAGCTGCTGAAGATCATCAAGCCGCCGGAGCTCGTGCCGCTGGCCACCATCGGCGTGCCGACGATCTGCATCATCCTGCTGATCCTGCTGCCCTTCTATGACCGCGGGCCCGAGCGCCATCCGCTCAAGCGCCCCATCGCCACCACCGCAGGAGTCCTCGTGATCTTCGCGATGGGCTACCTCACCCTGATGGGCGCCGAGGCCGGCTCGCCGAACGAGATCGACATGAAGCCGCCGACCACCCTCGCCGGGGCCAACCTCGCGCTTTGGGAGCAGGGCAAGACCGTCACCGGGCAGGCCGGTTGCCTCGCCTGCCACCAGATCGGCGAGAACGGCAACAACGGCCCTGGCCCGAAGCTGACCCACATCGCCAGCAAGCTGCCTGAGCAGGCGATCGCGCAGACGCTGAGCAACCCGACGGCTCCGATGCCGTCGTTCGCGAAGCTGGAGAAGGAGTCGCCGGAGAAGTTCAAGGCGATGGTCTCCTTCCTCGGTCAGCTCAACTAGGCGGGCGACGATGGTGACCGCCGACGGCGCAGGCGGCGAATCGACGGCCGCGACAGGCACTCTCCCAGAGGGGGAGGTGCAGGCCATGTTCGACCGGATCAGCGGCGTCTACGACCGCATGAATCAGGTGATGACAGCCGGCCTCCACCACCGCTGGCGTGCCCGCGCAGCCGACCTCGCCGAGGTCCCGGCGGGAGGCCGCGTTCTCGACGTGGCGACCGGCACCGGCGACCTCGCGCTCGAGCTGGCCGGGCGGGTCGGCCCCGAGGGGCATGTGGTTGGGTCCGACTTCTCGGAGCGAATGCTCGACCTCGCACGGGTCAAGGCAGCCGATGACAGCCTCACGACCGTTCGCTTCGAATGGGGCAATGCCCTCAAGTTGCCCTACCCGGACGCCGTCTTCGACGCCGCGACCGTCGGCTTCGGCGCCCGCAATTTCGACGACCTCCAACTCGGGCTTTCCGAGATGACGCGGGTGGTCAAGCCCGGCGGCAAGGTCGTGATCCTCGAGATCACCACTCCGACCCGCCCGCCCCTCTCGACATTCCACGGGGTCTGGTTCGATCGGATCGTCCCGACTCTCGGTCGTTTCGCAGGCGATCCCGACGCCTACGACTACCTGCCGGCCTCGGTCAGGCGCTTCCCCGATCCGCGGGGCTTGGCGGCGACAATGGACTCGGCCGGCCTCGAGCGGATCCGTTGGATCCTGACTGCCGGGGGGATCATCGCGATTCACGTCGGCACCAAGCCGGCCAGCTGAGAAGCCCGATGGCGGTACCCGAGGCAGCGGCCGTGCTGGAAGCGGCCGGACCGCGGGCAGTCGCTCTGATGGTGGCCGCCGAGGCTCGGATACTCGAGCTGTCCTCGGGTCACCCCGGTTCGATCGGCCCGTTCGCCGAGCGGGCAGTCGCCGGTGGGGGCAAGCGGCTCAGGCCCCTGCTCGCAGTGCTCGCAGCCGGAGCGCAGCCTGCGGACGAAGAAGCCGTGGTGCGCGCGGCGGCTGCCGTCGAGCTGGTCCACGCAGCGACACTCGTCCACGACGACATCCTCGACGGCGCCGACCTGAGGCGCGGCAGCCCCACGGTTGTCGCCGATGGCGGCCGCGAGATGGCCGTCGCCGTCGGTGACCTGCTGTTCGCAGCCGCCTTCGGCGAGCTCGTCACCAACGGCGTCGATTCGGTTGCGGTCCTCGCTCGGGCCGGATCCGACCTCGCAAGGGGGGAACTGCTCCAGCGGGCAGACGCTTGGGATGCCGGGATCACCGAGGAGCGGTTCCTGCTCAGGTGCCGCCTGAAGACGGCACGGTTGTTCGAGGCCGCGACCTCGCTCGGGGCGATGGCCGGCGGGACCGATCCCGACCCGCCGACACGGATCGCCGCTGCAGTCGGCACCGCCTTCCAGCTGCTCGACGACGTGCTCGACGTGACGGGTCCGCCTGAGCGGACCGGCAAGCCACGCGGGGCTGACCTGCTCGACGGAACCGTGACCCTGCCGCTGATCCTCGCCCTCAAGCGCGATCGGTCGCTCGCCGAGCTCGACCTGCGCTCGCTCGACAGGGACTCTGCCGAGGAGGTCTGCGATCGGATCGAAGCAACGGGCGCCCTGGAGGAGGTCCGGGAGCGGGCAGACCGGCTGGTGGCCGAGGCGATCGCGACGGCCGACACCCTGCCGGAACCTTCGGCGCAAGCGTTTCGCTTGGTTGCCCGGGCGATGGTTGAGCGCTCCGCCTGAACAGGAAACCGCTCCTGCCAGGGCAGCGCAAACGCTAGTGAGCGCGCTACGCTGAGCCTGTAAGGCAGTGAGAACTGCGCACAAGCGGAGAGGCAGAATCGTGTTCAACCAGATCGGTCCGTTGGAGGTTGTCGTCGTCCTCGCCGTCGTGCTGCTGATCTTCGGACCCAAGCGCCTCCCGGGGGCAGGGCGGGCGCTCGGCAAGAGCATGCGCGAGTTCAAGGAGTCGATCTCGGGCGATCACAAGGACGATCGCGAGATCGAGCCGCCCGAGGTCAAGGCCGACTCGCAGGACACCAACGGGCAGCCGCCCGAGCAACGGGACGCCGAGCCCAGCCGCAGCGAATCGGGCTCGTCCGGCGGCTCCGCCTGACGGACCCCACGGATTCCCGATCATGGCGACCGCCCTGAAGGGAGTCGGTCACGAAGACCGGCTCAGCCTGATCGATCATCTCGACGAGCTGCGCACTCGGCTGGTGATCTGCGCCGGCACATTCGCGCTGGCGTTCATCCTTTGCTTTTGGCAGAACCAAGCCCTGATTCAGGTCCTCAACGATCCGCTCGAAAACGCGACCGTCTCATCGGTCACCGGTTCGGGCCAGCTCTCGGAGGCTCCAGCGGTCGGCGCACGGCTGGGAGCCGAACTCCAGCAGGCATCGGACGCCGCCTCAGGCCTCGCCACCGACCCGGCGACACCGAAGGGCCAGCGGGCCGACTTCGAACAGCTCGCCTCGTCGCTCTCCGCCGCGGCCAAGGACCTGCCGAAGGTCGCACCGCCGCGGCAGCCGATCACAACCGGGGTCGGTGAGCCGTTCACCGCCACCCTCACGGTCTCTGCGTACTTCGCAGTGCTCCTCAGCCTGCCGGTGATCCTCTGGCAGCTCTACGCCTTCGTGCTCCCGGCCTTCAACGCGAGGGAGCGGAGGGTGGTCCTACCGCTGATGGCGATGGTGCCGGTGTTGTTCACGGCGGGAGTCGCGTTCGGCTACCTGCTCGTCCTGCCGCCAGCAGTCAACTTCCTGCAGAACTTCAACGCGGGTTCATTCGACATTCTCGTTCAGGCCAAGGACTACTACGCGTTCGTCGCCACCGTCCTGCTCGCTCTCGGCCTTATCTTCCAAGTCCCCGTGGGGCTCCTCGCGCTCAACAGGGCCGGGATCGTCAGCAGCGCCATGCTCGTTCGCCACTGGCGAATGATTGTCGTCGGGCTCGCGGTGCTCGCGGCATTGCTCCCCGGAGTCGACCCGGTGACGACCCTGCTCGAGATGCTGCCGCTGCTTGTTCTCTACGGGCTGAGTATCCTCCTCTTGAAGTTCGCAGAGAAGAGGGACGGAGAGGACGCATCGGGAACCGGTTGGGCTCTCGACGAGCACCTCGACGACCCCAATGCCGAGATCGAGCGCAAGCCCGAGCGGCAACAAGTAACGACCAAGGCAATGAGCCATGAACACGAAGAAGACCTGAGCGACTGATGCTTTTTGACCTGCAAGCGAGTGGCCGACGCCGGATCATTAAGGTCGTCTACGTGTTCCTGGCGCTGCTGATCGGCGGCGGCCTCGTGCTGTTCGGAGTCGGAGGCAGCGGCTTCGGATTGCTGAATGCCGACCAGAACGCAGGCTCGGGATCGGCCACCGGAGACTCGTACCAGGCCCAGGCTCTGAGCCTCGAGAAGAAGGCGCTCGATCCGAAGGCCAAGGCAAGCGCCTCCGCGACCGCGAACTCCTGGGCCGAGGCCGCCAAGCTCCGCTTCCAGGCGGGAGCGGCCGGTGCCGACACCCAGAGTGGCGCCTACTCGGAGAGTTCGCTCAAGGAGTTCAAGCTCGCCGACCAGGACTGGCAGCAGTACCTCAAGACGGTCCCGGGCCAGCCCGATCCGATCCTGCCAACCAGATGACGACCGTTTACGGTCAGGGAGCACTCAACCAGCCCGCACAGGCAGTCAAGGCCTGGCAGATCGTCGTCGCCAACCAGGCGACGGGCCCGATCTACTTCCAGCTGGCGGTTGCTGCGTTTCTTGCGAATGACAGCAAGCTCGCCGAGCGAGCGGCAGCAAAGGCCCTTTCATTGACGCCCAAGGCCCAGCGGGGGACCTACGAGGCCGGATTCAAGGCGGCCAAGGCGCAGGCGAAGGCCGCTGCCAGGCAGGCGGCCGCTCAGGCGGCTCAGCAACAGCAGGGCTCCGGTCCGCTCGGCGCGACGCCGTAATCGACGCTGCCTGACGGCGGCGATACCCCCCGGGCGGTTAGACTCAGCGACCGGCGCGGTGGCTGAGACGCCATCGGGCCTTCGGGCCGCTAGCTCAATTGGCAGAGCAGGGGACTCTTAATCCCAAGGTTGTAGGTTCGATTCCTACGCGGCCCACTTGCGTCCCAGGTGTGCGACCGGACCGGTGGCCTGCCCAAAGCGAGCAACCGGTAGCCTCAGTGACTCGATGAGTGGGGAACTCGCATCGATCAATGGCTCGATCTGCCCGGTCGAGGAGGCAATGGTGCCCGCCACCGACGAGGGGCTGCTTCGCGGTGATGGTGTCTTCGAAGTGATGCGCCTCTACGCAGGCCGGCCGTTTGCTCTGGCCGAGCATCTCGACCGGCTCAGCGGCTCGGCCGGCAACCTGCGGCTCAAGTTCGACATGAACGCGGTCAAGGCCGAGGCCGCGGCTCTGCTGGGCGCGTACGGCGAGCGCGACGGGTGCTTGCGGGTGGTCGTCACGCGCGGAGGCAACAGGGTGATGCTCACCGAGCCCCTCCCGGCGATCGGCGAGACCGTCTCACTTGCGAGCGTCACCTACCAGCCGACGATCGTCCTCGACGGAGTCAAGTCACTCTCGTACGCAGCGAACATGCTCGCCGGCACCATCGCGCGGGAGCAAGGCGCCGATGAAGCCCTGCTCGTCACCCCGCAGGGCATGGTCCTCGAGGCTCCCACGTCGACCTTTTTCTGGGTCGAGGGGGACCAAGTGTTCACACCCCCGTTGGCCGACCGCATCCTGGAGTCGATCACCAGACGCTACGTCTTCAGTGTCACTGGAGCAGTCGAACGGTCGATCGGGTTGAAGGAGCTGCTCGAGTCGGCGGACGAGGCGTTCCTCGCATCGACAACCCGCGAGGTGCAGGCGATAAGGCGGATCGACTCGTTCGAGCTCGGCGGACCCGGACCGGTGACCGCCGAGCTGGCCGGTCAACTTCACGACCTTGTCACCGAAGCGCTTCAGGCTGCCTGATCGCTTGAGCTCCCGTCCCCGCGTCGTAACGGTCGTCGGCAACCGACCCCAATTCGTGAAGGCCGCGGCCGTCTCCGCGCCCCTTCGCGAGGTGGCCGATGAGGTGCTCGTTCACACCGGTCAACACCACGATCCCGAGCTCTCGGATGTCTTCTTCAACGAGTTGGGCATTCCCAAACCGGATGAGCACCTCGACATCTCCGGCGGCAGCGACGAGTCGCAGGTCGAACGGATGGTCGACGCCCTCGTCCCGCTACTCGAGAGCCGCCAGCCGGAGTGGGTCCTCGTCTATGGCGACACGAACTCCACTGTCGCCGGCGCTGTCGCAGCCAAGCAGTGCGGGATCCGGGTGGCTCACGTCGAGGCCGGGATGCGCAGCTTTGACGAGTCGATGCCCGAGGAGCGCAATCGGGTCAGGACCGACCGCCTCTCCGACCTGCTGCTCTGCTCGACACCGGTCGCAGTCGAGAACCTGAGGAACGAGGGGCTCGAGGGCCGGGTTGAGATGATCGGCGATGTCATGGCCGACGTCGTCGAGATGGTCGCCCCGAGGCTCGCCGGGCGGCGCGTGATCCTTGATGAGCTCGGCCTTGAGCCGGGCGGCTACCTGCTGGCCACAGTCCATCGCGCGGGGAACGTCGACACCAGCGCGGGGCTTGAGGCGCTGCTGGCCGTCCTCGAGGCGCTCGACCTGCCGACCGTCCTGCCGCTCCACCCGCGGACGGCGACCCGGCTCGAGGAGCACGGGCTGAGGGAGCGACTCGACCGGATCGAGCTTGTCAGGGTCACACAGCCGCTCGGCTACATCGACTTCCAGTCGCTGCTCGCAAACGCCCGCGCCCTCTTGACGGATTCCGGTGGCGCCCAGAAGGAGGCGTACCTGCACGGCGTCCAATGCGTCACCCTGCGCGACACGACCGAGTGGGTCGAGACGGTCGAATCGGGCTGGAACACCCTGACCGGCCTCGATCCGCAGGCCGTGGCGGTTGCCCTGGGGTCGGTCCCTCCAGCCGAGAGGCCTGAGCTGTACGGCGACAATCGTGCTGGAGAGAGAGTGGCTTCGATGCTTACACTTGACCGATCATGAGAATCGGAGTGGTTGGACTTGGATATGTAGGGCTGCCGCTCGGGGTCGCGTTTGCGAACGAGGGCAACGAAGTCGTAGGACTGGACGTGACCGTCCCCTTGCTCGAGTCCCTGCGGGCCGGAACGAGCCACATTGAGGATGTTCCTGACAGCGAGCTTCAGGCTGTCGCTGATCGGATGACCTACACCGACGATCCCTCGGCCCTGTCCGAGTGCGACGCGGTGATCATCTGCGTGCCGACGCCGCTGACTGAGAACCGCGAGCCGGACCTCGGTGCGCTGCTGGCAGCCGGTCGGGCCGTCGGCGGCGCGCTGCGCCCCGGTCAGCTGATCTCGCTCGAATCGACGACCTACCCGGGCACCACGCGCGAGGAGCTGGTCCCGCTGTTGGAGGAGTCGGGCCTCAAGGCCGGCGAAGATTTCGCTGTCGCCTTCTCCCCCGAGCGGGTCGATCCGGGCCGGACCGACTTCACCCTGAGGACCACCGCCAAGGTCGTCGGAGGCTTGACCGACGGGTGCCTGAGCCGCGCTGTCGAGATGTACTCGCAGGTGTGCGACAACCTCGTGGAGGTCAGCTCGCCCGAGGCAGCCGAGATGACGAAGCTGCTCGAGAACATCTTCCGCTCAGTCAACATCGCGCTCGTCAACGAACTGGCGATCCTCGCCGACCGGATGGACATCGACATCTGGGAGGTAGTCGGGGCGGCGGCGACCAAGCCCTACGGCTTCATGAAGTTCGAGCCCGGCCCGGGAATGGGTGGGCACTGCCTTCCGGTCGATCCCTTCTACCTCTCGTGGCGAGCCAGGCAGTTCGACATGGCGACCGAGTTCATCGAACTTGCGGGCAAGACGAACCAGCAGATGCCCTACTACTGCGTTGAGCGAATCACCCGCTCGCTGAACGATGGGGGTCTTGCGCTCAATGGGGCGCGAGTCCTGTTGGTGGGCGTCTCCTACAAGACCGGCGTCGGCGACATGCGCGAAGCTCCAGCCCTGAAGATCATCGACCTCCTCTCCAAGGCAGGCGCCCGCATCACCTACCACGACCCCCACGTACCCGAGCTGAAGTCACGTGCGCTGCAGTCGACCGGCCTCGAAGGCGGTCTCGGCGACTGCGATATCGCTGTGATCGTGACCGCCCACCCCGGCGTCGATCATGTTCAAGTCGCGGCACAGGCGCCCAGGACCCTTGATCTGAGGGGCGTCCTGCCGGCTGGCACGGCCAAGGCCGAGAGCCTCTGATGCAGCGACCGCGCATCGCGGTCGTCGGGCTCGGCTACTGGGGTCCCAACCTCGTCCGCAACCTTGGGTCGATCGAAGCTTGCGATCTCGTCGCCGTCTGTGACGCGGATGCCTCCGCTGTCGATCGGGCGCTGGCGCTCGCTCCCGGAGCCCAAGGCGGGTCGGACTTCGATGCCCTGCTCGCCGACCCGGGCATCGATGCCGTCGCCCTCGCCACCCCGGTGCCGACCCACGCCGAGCTCGCCGTCCGGGTTCTCGAAGCGGGCAAGCACTGTTTCGTCGAGAAGCCGTTGGCCCAGACGGTGGCAGACGCAGAGCGGGCGGTCCAAGCGGCCGAGGCCGCGGACAGGATCCTGATGGTCGGCCACCTGCTCGAGTACCACCCGGCTGTCGAGAGGTTGGCCGAGCTGATCGCTGCCGGCGAACTTGGCGACATCCGCTACATCTACGGCAATCGTCAGAACCTCGGCCAGCTGCGGGCCGACGAGAACGCCCTCTGGAGCCTCGGCGCCCACGACGTCGCGGTCGTCCTCTCCCTGCTTGGCGAGGAGCCGAGCGAGGTCACGGCGGTGGGTGAGGCGTATGTGCGGGACGGAGTCGAGGATGTGGTCTTCGGCTACCTGAGGTTCCCCTCCGGAGTGGCCGCTCATCTCCATCTTTCATGGCTCGACCCACACAAGGAGCGCAGGATCACGGTCGTCGGCTCCAAGCGCATGGCTGTCTTCGACGACATGAAGATCGAGGGGAAGCTGACCGTCTACGACAAGGGGTTCGACGAGGACTCGCGCTCGTGGGGCGAGTACATCGCCAGGGCGGGGGAATCGTGGGCCCCAAGGATCGCAAATGCAGAGCCCCTGCGAACGGAACTCGAGCACTTCATCGAGTCCGTCGCCACCGGCAGGCCTGCCCGAAGTGACGGGGCCAGCGGCCTGAGGGTCGTCTCCGTGCTGGAACGGCTCCAGGATGCCCTCGACGCCAGGGAGCGGGGCCTGTGAGCGTGGATCCGGGCGCCAGCGTCTCCGGCGAGACCGTGGTCCCGGCCAGCGCGACTGTGGAATTCGGCGCGGTGATCATGGCGGGAGCGGTGCTCGGCGAGGGGGTGCTGGTCTCCAGGGGAGCTGTCATTCACCCCGGGACGAAAGTCGGTGAAGGCGCCACGGTCGGCGAGCACGCCGTGATCGGCCGCCAGCCGAGGCTCGCGGCTCACTCCCGGGCGGCGGGTCGCGACTCGGGCGCGACCGCGGTCGCCGCCGGGGTCACCATCTGTGCGGGAGCGATCGTCCTTGCCGGAGCGTCGATCGGCGAGGCGGCGATCATCGGCGATCAGGCCCACATCCGCGAGCGCGCCTCGATCGGCGCAGGAGCGGTCATCGGCAGAGGCACGACGGTCGACAACGACGTCTCCATCGGGCAGCGGTGCAGAATCCAGACGATGGTCTACGTGACGGCGGGCAGCGTCGTCGAGGACGACGTCTTCATCGGCCCCGGGGCGGTCACGACCAACGACGACACGATGGGTCGCCATGACGGGTCGGTCGGCCTCGTCGGCGCGACTCTTCGGCGGGCCTGCCGGATCGGCGGCGGAGTGGTGATCCTTCCCGGCGTCGAGGTCGGCGAGGAGGCGATGGTTGGCGGCGGAGCGGTCGTGCGCGACGACGTCGCACCCCGCACTGTCGTCGTCGGTGTGCCGGCGCGGGTGATCCGTGAGGTTCGCGACGACGAGCTGCTCGAGCACTGGCGCTGAGCGTCAGCGCCTCGGGATCGTGCCTTCGCTCGCTTCGGTCCAGATGATTTGATCGCGGGCCGGGCCGACCCCGATCAGGACGACGGGCACGCCGATGAATTCCTCGACGAAGCTGATGTACTCGCAGGCTTCGTTCGGGAGTTCGTCCATCGTGCGGCAGTCGGAGATGTCCTCGGCCCATCCGGGCAGCTCGACATAGGAGCCGCTGGAGTGGTGCAGGACGCTCTGGTGGTAGGGGAAGTGGTCGAACTCGACCCCGTCCTCGCCGCGGTACCCGGTGCAGACTTGGAGGGTCTCCTGGCCGGAGAGAACGTCGAGCTTGGTCAGCACCAGCCCTGTCATCGAGTTGAGCCGGGCGGCGTAGCGGAGCGCAACGAGGTCGAGCCATCCGATCCTTCTCGCCCTGCCGGTGGTCGTCCCGAACTCGCCACCCTTTGTGCGCAGCTCCTCGCCGAGTTCGTTGTCGAGCTCGGTCGGGAAGGGACCCGATCCAACCCTCGTGGCGTAGGCCTTGGTGATGCCCCAGACTTCATCGATGTCGCGGGGACCGACGCCGGTTCCGATGCAGGCTGCACCTGCGATCGGGTTGGAGGAAGTGACGAACGGGTAGGTGCCGTGATCGATGTCGAGCAGCGCCCCTTGGGCACCTTCGAACAGGACCGTCCGATCGGCATCGAGGTCGTCCCAAACCATCCTCGCGGTGTCACGGATGTGTGGCTCGAGCCGGTGACCGAAGACGAGGTACTCGTCGGTCATCGTCTGGAGGTCGAGCGAGGGGTCTTTCTGGAATGGCCGCAGCGACAGCCGCTTCGGCTCCATTGCGGCCATGATCTTCTGCTTGAGGATCTTCTCGTCGAGCAGGTCCTGGACCCGGATCCCCAGTCTCGCGGCCTTGTCGGCGTAGGCGGGCCCGATTCCGCGACGGGTCGTGCCGATCCTGGCCTCGCC
>JBAXRO010000053.1:0-13368 GCA_037131165.1 Actinomycetes bacterium
CCTCGTCCTGCTCGAGACGGTCGGGGTGGGGCAGGCGGAGGTCGACATCATCGACCGCGCCGACACCGTCGTGCTCGTCCTGATGCCCGGCTCGGGCGATTCGATCCAGGCGCTCAAGGCCGGTGTGATGGAGATCCCCGACGTGATCGTCGTCAACAAGGCCGACCACCCGATGACCGAGACGATGGTCCGTGAGGTGCGCTCGGTGCTCGCTCTCGGCCCGCAGGACGGCTGGGTGCCGCCGATCGTCAAGACCGAGGCCGTCCACGGCAAGGGGGTTGACGAGCTCGTCGAGAAGCTCGACGAGCACCGCGCCTTCATCGAGGCGGACGGGACGCTCGCGCAGCGCCGCCGCCACAACCTGCGCTCCGAGGTGCTTGCGATCGCCACGGGCCGCCTGAGGCGCGATCTCGAATCCGCGATAGCCGAGGACCCCGGTTTCGCCGAGCTCATCGAGCGAGTCGCCGCACGCGAGGTCGACCCGGCCTCGGCAGCGACCGAGATCCTCGCCAAGCGCGGCGAATAGCGGCAGGCTGGGCTCAGGGCTGGCCGAACCGCCACCGTGGGCGGTCGGCGATCGGCTGCGGTCCGCTCAGCAGCCGAGCTTGCGGGCGATCACCATCTGCTGCACTTCGTCGGTGCCTTCGCCGATGGTGAGGATCTTCGCGTCGCGGTAGAGGCGCGAAACGGCGTACTCGTCGATCCAGCCGTACCCGCCGTGGATCTGCACGGCCTCCTCGGAGGCCCAGACCGCCAAACGCCCGGTCTTGAGTTTGGCCTGAGCTGCCGTGAGGGTGAAGTCGCGGCCCTGGTCCTTTTCCATTGCCGCCCGGTAGGTCAGCAGGCGGGCTGCCTCGATCTCCGCTGAGATGTCGGCGATCTTCGCCTGGATCGCTTGGAACTTGCCGATCTTCTGGCCGAAGGCGACCCGCTCGTTGGCGTACTGGATCGCGAGGTCGAGGGCGCCCTGCGCGAGGCCCACTCCCATCGCCGCGACTCCGATGCGGCCGATGTCGAGGATGTGGAGGAACTGCTTGAAGCCAGCTCCGCGCGGCCCGAGCAGGTTCTCCTCCGGGACGCGGCAGTCGGTGAAGGTCAGGGGGCGAGTGTCGGACGCGTGCCAGCCGATCTTGCGGTAAGGCTCGCCTTGCTCGTAGCCTGCGGTGCCGTTCGGGATCAGGATGTTGGAGATCTCCTTGCGGCCCTTTTCGTCCTGGCCTGTCACGGCTGTGATCGCGACGAGCCCGGAGATCTCAGTCCCCGCGTTGGTGATGAACTGCTTCGCTCCGTTGACGACCCACTCGCCGCCATCGAGCTCGGCCCGCGTCTGGACGTTGCCGGCGTCTGAGCCTGCCTCAGGCTCGGTCAGGCCGAAGGCGCCCAGCATCTGACCGGAGCAGAGCTTCGGCAGCCACTCCTGCTTCTGGGCGTCGCTTCCGAACAGGTAGATCGGCTGCGTGCCGAGCGAGGTGTGGGCGCACATCGTGATCGCGACGGAGCTGTCGATCCGGGTGAGCTCTTCGACCGCGATCGCGTAGCCGAGAGCGTCGCCTCCGGCTCCGCCGACCTCCTCGGGGAAGGGGATGCCCATCCAGCCGAGCTCGCCCATCTTCTTGACGATCTCGACCGGGAAGCGCTTCTCGCGGTCGATCTCCTCGGCGATCGGCGCTACCTCGCCCTCGGCGAAGTCGCGGACCGAGTCGCGGAGCAGGCGGTGTTCATCTGAGAGATCGAAGTTCATGGCCGCGAGTTTCGCAGGCCCGCCGCCGCCGCGGCTGCTCGTGGCGCGCGTGGGGTTGCCGGGCAGCGCCCGATGCGGTGATATGATGATTTCATATGAGTTCCCTTCTATCTGTTTCGCTCCCTGACGATCTTGCCGCGGAGATCGACTCGCTGGCTGCCGCGACCGGCAGGACGAGATCGGAGCTGGTGAGGGAAGCGCTGCGCACACAGGTTCGGCTCGAGCGGCTCGCTGCCCTCCGTTCGTTCGGCCAGGATCGCGCCGAGCGTGCGGGCATCGGACCCGAAGACGTCGAAGACCTGATTGACCGCGCAAGAGGCGAGCGCCCCTGACGCGGCGAGTCGCTTGCGACACCAACGTCCTGGTGTCCGCATTCATCGCGCAAGGACCGCCCAGCCGAGTGATCGAGGAGGCGATCAATGGATCGTTCGACCTTGTCTTGCTGCAGCCGAGCTTGGACGAACTGGCTCGCATCCTGACGACCAAGCTCGACTTCAACCCGGAACAGTCGTTGGAGGTGCTCGAACTGCTGACCGATCTGGCCTCGGCCGTGCAGCCAGCGCCGGATGGACCCGCCGAACCCGTCAGCGGCGATCCCGACGACGACCTGATCCTCGCGTGTGCGGCCGAGGCAGAGCTCGACGCCCTCGTCTCCGGCGACCGCAGGCACCTGCTTCCTCTCGAGGTGCACGCCGGCTTCCGGATCGTGACGCCTCAGGCTTTCCTGGCCGACCTGCGCTCCTGAGGGCGCGGTCCGGCCCGACTGGACGCCCCGTGGCCCGGACGGGGCGCGGCCACCCAACTGGAGGCCGGTTGCCCGGCTGGGGCGCGACCAGCCGATCGCTTCGACCGGCGCTACTCGGCCAGCGACTCGGCGAGCGAGACGAGCAGCCTCACGCCGAACCCGGCTCCACCGGACTTCGCGTACGGCAGATCAACCTCGTCGGCGACTCCGGCGATGTCCAGGTGAGCCCAGGGGATCTCGTCACCGGCGAAGTGGTGGAGGAACTCCGCCGCCGTGGAGGCGCCGGCGACCCGCTTGCTCGCCGTATTGCGAATGTCCGCGTACTTGCCTTCGATCATCTTGCGGTAGGCGGGGTCGAGCGGCATCCGCCAGAGCGGCTCGCCGCTCGTCTTCGACGCCGTCAGCAGGGCGTCGGCCCAGTCGTCGTCGTTTGCGAACAGGCCGGCGTAAGCCGGGCCGAGGGCGATGTCCATCGCACCGGTGAGGGTCGCGAGATCAACGATCCGCTTCGCTCCCTCGGCCTTGGCGCGCACCAGGCAGTCGGCGAGCACCAGCCGCCCTTCGGCGTCGGTGTTGTCAATCTCGATCGTCGTGCCGTCGGATGCGGTGACGATGTCGCTCGGGCGCATCGCAGTGCCGGACGGCAGGTTCTCCGTTGCTCCGACGACGCAGATGACCGGCACGGGGATCCCGAGTTCGATGATCGCCGCGGTCGCCTCGAGCGCGGTCGCACCGCCGGACATGTCGAACTTCATTCCCTCCATGCCGAGCGAGGGCTTGATCGAGATGCCGCCGCTGTCGAAGGTCACCGCCTTGCCGACGATCGCGAGCGGCTCCGCCTTGGCGCCCGGCGGGTCCCAGCGCAGGACGATCATCTGGGGCTCGCGCTCGGTGCCGTGGGCGACCGCGCTGAATGCACCGCAACCGGCGTCGATCAGCGCCTGGCGGCCGAGGGTCTCCAGTGAAGCGTTCGGCGAAGAGTCGGCGATCTCCTTAGCCCTGGCGGCAAGCGCTTCGGGCGTCATCTCGTTCGGCGGCGCGTTCTGCAGGTCGCGGGCGCGGTTCTGCGCGGCGGCGAGCAGAGCGCCGCGGGCGACGGCGTCGGAGCGGTCTTCGTGATCGCTGAAGAAGACTTCCGTGGCGGGCAGGCGCCGCTCGGGGTCGTCGCACTTGCGGGTGTCCCAGCGGTGGCCTGAGAGCAGGACCCCTTCGACGAGGCCCTCGACCAGCTCGTCAGAGGCGTGGTGGGGGATCTCGACGCAGAGGATCTCGCAGCCGAGGCTTCGGGCCTTGGCCTCGACCGCTGCTGCTGCGCGACGGGCGCTCTCACCGTCTGCCTTGTCTCGGTCGCCGAGTCCGTACAGCAGGACCCGCATCTCACCGCCGTGGGTGACTGCCACCGATCCGACAGAGGTCTGGGCCTCGCCACGCTCGACCATCTTCGTCAGCCAACCGTCCTCGAAGTCGTGGGCGATGCCCTCGCCGCCGAAGACGGGGACGGCGATCGTGTCGGCCCCTGTGTCCGGCGGGGCGTCGGTGGTGGCGGTGGCGTTCATCGCCGGGAGCGTAGCGACACGGCGGGCGGGCGCATGGGCCTGGCTCGTTCGGCCTGAGCTTCCGCCCGTCGAGGGGCCGACCCGCGGGCCTTGACACCATCCGCACTTGGCTGTACGGTCCCGCCCACGAAGCCGTTGTTACCGGGGGAGAGTTAGTGTGGCTGGCTTGCGATGGGGTCGGATTCTGGTTGGTGGCGCAGTGATGGGAGCGGTTGCTTTTGCCGGGGCCGCCTTCGGTGAGGGGGGTTCGCGCGTAGTCAATGACCGCGTCCTCCTCGATCAGGCCCGCGAGTCGCTTGCCGGCGCCTCTGCGTCTGGCGGTGGGGCGTCCCGCTCCGTTGCTCTGAGCGGCTTGAGTGATCGTGAGGCCCTGGCTCTCGCGAAGTCGGAGTTCGGCGATCTGCTGGCGGGGGCGCAGTGGGAGGCGCCGGTGCTGCCTGAGTCCTCGAGGATCGTCGGCTACGCGTCAGACTCGACGGCAATCGTCAGCGGGCCTTCGGGGCGGTTGTTGCTCGCGTCGCTGTTGCCGTTGCGCTCGCCGGACGGCGGTTCGGTGAAGGCGCCGGTCAGCACGGACTTGGAGCGGGTAGCGGGCGGCTTCGAGCCGGCCAATGCCTTGTCTGAGGTGTCGATACCGGCCAACGTCGGTGACGGTGTCGGCCTCGACCGTGTCGGGATCACCGTGACGCCGGTCGGCGTTGACGGGGCCGACGGGGTGAGGGTCGCCGACGACAAGGTGTTCTACGCGAACGCGAGGACCGACACCGACCTGATGGTCGCTGCGCTGCCCACCGGAGTCGAGACCTTCGCCCAGATCCGATCGGCTCGCAGTCCCAACAACCAGGGCTTGAAGTTCGGGTTGCCCGAGGGTGCGACGCTGCGCAGTGGCGCCGGTGGAGTAGGTGTCGAGGTGGTGCGCGGCGGCTCGGTCCTCGCGCGCGTCTCGCCGGCCGTTGCAGTTGATGCGAACGGCTTGAACGTGCCGGTCTCGATGGGCGTCTCCGGTGACACGGTCGATTTGAGGGTGGATGACTCCGCTGCTGGTGTCGAGTACCCGATCATGCTCGACCCGACGATCAGCGTCGATTCGCGATTCTTGGACGTGCCGACCTCGTCGCAGAGTTTCATGGGTTGGGAGTTCCGATCGAGCAATCCGAATGCGTTCACGTCAAGCACTTCGGGTGCGTGGGGTCGCGGCCTGTATTCGCTCGCTCGGGCGTCGGCGATGGCGAGCGGCGATGTGGGGCAGTGGAGCTACACCGCGCCTGGTGACGCGAGGCTTGCGGGCTTCGGGTTCGGGTCTGCAACGCGCGCGCCGAACCCCGCGAACGGGTTCGTTCCGATCTGTACCTCGCAGGGCATCCGCACGGCCGGCGGCGCGTGGGAGCCGAACTCGGCTTGGCAGTCGGGCTCGGTCGTCGGGAGTGGTCCGCGAACCGTGTGTCAGGGTGCCGCTGTGACCGAGTCGCCGAGTTTCGGGCTGTTGGGGTGGTCGCCTGGCGAGGGGAGTGCCTCAAACGTGGCGGTCAATTTGCAGTGGGCTTATGGGGCGGGCACGAGGTTGCGCTACAGCAACGATCCGTTCGGGGTGTCGGAGTACGACTACATCGGTTCCGCTTACGTCTTGATCGCCGATGACAGGCCTCCGATGGTCGATGTCACGCATTCGAGTGCGGTGCCTGATGGTTGGGTGCGCGATTTCACTGGCACGGTTACGGTTGGCGGCAATGACACGGGAACGGGCATCTGGCGGTTGAAGTTGTCTGGGCCTGTTGGTCCGTCGGGGCCTGATTCAGCCAACCAGGAGCAGGGCTATTGGTGTGAGGGTGGGCGGGCTGTGCCTTGCCCGGCCTCGTGGAACATCTCGCAGCAGTGGCCGGCGACCAGGTCGTTTACCTACTCGAGTGGCCGGTTGCCCGAAGGTGTCAACACTCTCGCGGCAACTGCCACTGACAGGGCCGGGAACGTCTCGGGCAGGAAGGAGTGGACGGTGAAGGTGGATCGCACTCCGCCGACCGTCACCCTCGGCGGGTCACTCTCAGATGGAACCCAGAGCGACCCCACCGACCCTGCGCCTGAGCTTACGATCACGGCTGACGACCCGACAGTGAACGGGTCCGCTTCGGGTGTCGCTTCCGCAGAGCTGTTCGTCGATGGTGTCACGACCAACACGCAGGAGCAGCAGGACCTCCAGCGGATCGAGACCGATCAGTGCACGGATGCTGAGTGTCGGTTTGTCGGGTTTGCGGCCCCGAGCACTGACGGTGGTGAGGCGCCGGACGCTGACACCGTCAGTCTTGACACCTCGACGTTGACGCCAGGTGCTCACAACCTCCGGCTGGTGGTCACTGACAAGGCTGGCAACACGAGGCAGGTGGAGTGGGTCTATACGAACGCCTCGGGGTCGCTTGGCCTCCCGGAGCCCGCAGAGGCAGACGTCTTCGGCGCTACCTTGAGTAGCCTTGGCTCGGGCAGTGGGATACCGGATGACGCGATAGAGGGTTCTGGCTATGTGCAAGACGGTTCGATTAATACGGTTGAGACTCGGTACGTAACAGCGCAAGCGGCCGCCAATTGGCGAATCTTCACTTCCGCGCGCTGCACGATTGATGAGTGGGAAGTACTCGTGGTGGACGGCTGGTACGTGGGTCCCGAAGCGGTTGCCAGTTGTCGGCTGACACTGAGTCGCTCATGGACCAAGTGGGCGGCACGGCACAGAGGGTCGATGATTGTCGGAGTAACTGCGGCTGCTGGGCAAGTTTGCTCAGACCTCGTGTCCAAGGTTCCCTTTATCGGCGGCGTGGTACGTACGACAGTAAGCGCCGGCTGTGGCGCCTTCGTGGCTAACTTGGTTGCGCGCGCCACGGGTGGCATCCCGCAAGCCGCGCGCAAGGGTCGCTGCGCTGACCTCCTCGGTCGGGTAGCGGCGCGTGCCGGAAGCTTTAGCTACCGAGCTTGGAGTCGGGTTCACTACGGGAAGGGATGTCGATGAGTCCGACGGAGCGGGGAAGCGACGAGGCGCCTGGGAGCAAGTCGCTCCGTGAAAGGCTGCCGAGTTGGTTTCGCCGGGTTGACTCGCTTCCGACTGCGCCGTTCCCGTTGCCCTTCCTAATCGTGGGTGGCTTCTGGGGTGTCGCGTTCAAGTACAGGCCGGCAGGGCTCAGCGATACGGTGTTCTTTGTCGGCGGAACAGCGATTTGCGCCGTCTTGCTCATCGCGAGCGATTCCTTGTGGTGGCGTTGGAAACGGCGGTGAACGCGTCCGTGTGGGCGAGCGTGATCGGCAGGGTCTGGCCCCGGCTTGGTTGACTCCCGGTCGGCTTCGCACCTAGCCGGGTGGGGTCTACCGCGGCAACTCAAGGCGGGCAGCCGGCTCAGTCGCCGCCGGCCTTGGCGGTCGACCGCGGCACATGCCGATGGTGGAGCATCAGCGCGTTCTCGTCGGGGTCCTTGAAGAACGCCATGTGGCAGACGCCGGTGTCCACGGTCGGGCCCATGAACTCGATTCCCTTCGCCTCAAGGTCCTCCCGGGCGGCCGCCACATCGGTGACTCGCAGGGCGAGCGGATTCGGGTTCGGAGCGAAGGTCATGCCCATCTCCGAATAGACGGCGATGTTGATCATGACGTTGTCGGTGTCGAACTCGGCGAAGTTGCGCTCAGGCATGTGGACTGTCAGGTCCAGCCCGAGCACGTCGCGGTAGAACGCGACCGAACGGTCGAGATCCTCGCTCGGGATCGGGACGAAGTCGACTTCCGTGATCCCTGGCAGTTCGCTCATGGGGACATACTGCCGCACCGGCTGGTGGCCGGGGCGTTAGCATCCGCGACCTGAACCACCCCCTCTTCCAGAACCGGAGAACTCGATGCCCAAGACCGTGATCCTTTCCGCAGCGCGCACGCCGATCGGCCGCATGTCCGGCGGACTCTCCGCCAAGTCGGCAGCAGAGCTCGGTGGCATCGCCATCGAGGCCGCCCTCGACCGTGCCGGAGTCGCCGGCGAGCAGGTCGACCATGTCGTGATGGGCACGGTCCTCCAGGCCGGCCAGGGCCAGATTCCCTCGCGTCAGGCCCAGATCGAGGGTGGGATCCCCAAGGAGGTCTCGTCCGAGACCGTGAACAAGGTCTGTGCCTCCGGCGTGCGCGCCGTCTCGCTGCTCGACACCGCGATCCGAGCCGGTGACATCGAGGTCGGAGTCGGCGGCGGCATGGAGTCGATGACCAACGCCCCGTACCTGCTCCCCGGCGCCCGCGGCGGCTTCCGCTTCGGTGACGTCAAGGCGCTCGACGCGATGACCCACGACGGCCTCACCAACCCGTTCTCCGGCAAGCAGATGTCGGTCGAGGCGAGCGAAGTCGCAGCCGAGTTCGAGATGACCCGGGCAGACATGGACGCCTGGTCGGTCCGCAGCCACGAGCTTGCTCTTGCCGCGATCGAGTCCGGCCGCATGGCGGAAGAGATCGCACCGGTGACGATCAGCTCGCGCAAGGGGGACACGATCGTCGACACGGACGAGGCGCCGCGAGCCGGCACCACCCTCGAGGTGCTCGCGAAGCTGCCGCCGCTCTCCAAGGATGGCACCCACACCGCAGGCAACTCGCCCGGCGTCAACGACGGTGGCGGAGCGCTCGTGCTTGCCAGCGATGAGTGGGCGCAGGCCAACGGCAAGCAGCCGATCGCCGAGATCGTCGGCCACGCCCAGATGGCAAACGACTTCCCGTACCTCGCGACGACCCCGGCCCGAGCCGCCCAGAAGGCGCTCGAGGCGGCTGGCCTCAAGCCCGAAGATGTCGACCTGTGGGAGATAAACGAGGCGTTCGCCTCCGTGACCCTGCACTCGATGCACCTGCTCGGCGTCGACGCCGACAAGGTCAACGTCAACGGTGGCGCAGTCGCACTTGGCCACCCGATCGGCGCCTCCGGCGCCCGGATCATCGGCACCCTCGCGCTCGAGCTGCAGAAGCGCGGTGGTGGCATCGGCGTTGCCGCGATCTGCTCCGGTGGCGGGCAGGGCGACGCGATCATCCTGCGCGCCTCGTAGGGCAGCCAGTCTTGGGTGGCGCGACTTGCCCTGCGGGACTCGTCGCGCCACTAGCATCGTTCGGGTGAGCGACTCGACCTTCCGAAACGCAGGCGACGAACTCGGCCGCAGCGACGATCCGCAAGTCGGCGCAAGGCCTCCTGTGGCCGACGGCACCAGCGCCGGCGACGGTGGTAGCCAATCGACGGCAACTGGGCGCGCGGCCGCATTCTTCGACCTCGACCGAACCCTGATCGCCGGTTCGTCCGCGTTCGAGTTCGGCCGCGCGGCTTGGCGGTCTGACCTGATCTCCCACAGGGCGATGGTCGACGCCGTCGTCGAGAACCTGCGTTTCCGCCTGTTCGGGTCGACCGACTCCAAGACCGACGACTTGCGCGAGAAGATGGGAGCGCTGCTCGAGGGGACCGATCAGCGCCGGGTTCACAGGCTCGCGCCCGACGTCCTCACCGGCCTGCTGCCTCGCCTGTACCCGCAGATGCTCGAGGAGGCATGGGCGCACCAGGACGCCGGTCGCCCGATCTATATCTGCACCGCTGCCTCCAGCGAGGTGGCCGACCTGCTCGCCGAGATCCTCGGCTTCGACGGTGCTGTCGGCACGGTGCCAGAGGTCGTCGACGGCCGCTACACCGGTCGCACGATCGGCCACTTCACCTACCGCGAGGGCAAAGCTCAGGCGATGCGCGAACTGGCGGAGCGCGAGGGACTCGACCTTTCCGCCTCTTATGGCTACTCCGATTCCGAATCCGACCTGCCGATGCTCAGGGTCGTCGGGCACCCCGTTGCGGTAAACCCCGACCGCGAGCTCGCAAGGGTCGCTGCCGAGGAGGGCTGGCAGGTGATGCGGTTCGAGACGATCGGGCGCAGGCTCGTGCTCGGCGGCGCGATCGTGACGACCGCTCTGGTCGGCGGGGTTGGCGCGATGGTCGCCCGTCGGCGCTGAGCGCCGCCCTGCGTTTCACCGGTGCGACCGGACCCGGGCCCGGAGGTCTCGGGCGGGCTGCCTGCCGGCCCGGCATTGCCCGACGCCGGTTTGCCCGGCGCACGGGAATCAGCAGCGGCTGCGATGCTTCCGGCCGTGAGCACGATCCCCGGCCTGACAGACGAGCAGCGCGAGACGCGCGACCTCGTTCGCCGCTTTGCCGACGAGCGGGTCGCTCCCGGCGCCTCGCAGCGCGATCGCGACCGCGAGTTCCCCAAGGCGCTGCTCGACGAACTCGGCGAGCTCGGCCTGCTCGGCGTCTGCGTGCCCGTCGAACTCGGCGGTTCAGGGGCGAGCTTCCTCTCGGCTGCGCTGGTGATCGAGGAGCTTTCGAGGGTCGAGGCTTCGCTTGCGGTGACCGTCTCGGTGCACCTCTCGGTCGGCACCCAGCCGCTGCTCCAGTTCGGCACCGAGGAGCAGCGCCAGAGGCTGATCCCGCCGTTGGCGCAGGGCCACGGCCTCGCCGCGATCTGCCTGACCGAGTCGCACGCCGGCAGTGACCTCGGCGCGATCCGCACCGAGTACCGCGACGGCCGCCTGTTTGGGTCGAAGCAGTGGGTAACCAATGGCTCCCACGCCCGCACCCTCGTCGTGATCGCCCGCGACAGCGAAGCGGGCGGCAAGCCGTCGGCGTTCGTCGTTGAGCGGCCGGCTGAGGGCCTCGAGCTGATCGGCACCCCGGAGAAGATGGGTCTGCACGCCTCCAACACGGCCGACCTCTCGTTCGACGGCGTCGAGTGCGAGCGGCTCGGCGACCCGGGCGCCGGGATGAGGATCGCCCTTGGCGTGATGGACGGAGGCAGGATCGGCATCGCCGCCCAGGCGACGGGGCTCGCCCAGGGAGCGCTCGACATCGCGGTTGACTGGGCGAAGGAGCGCGAGGCGTTCGGTGGGCCGATCGCGAAGCTCGGCCAGGTGCAGGCGAAGATCGCCGAGATGAGCACCGACGTAGACGCGGCGCGTGCGCTCTACGTCAGGGCCGCTCGGTTGAAGGACGAGGGGCTGCCGCACACTGTCGAGGGAGCGCAGGCGAAGCTGTTCGCAAGCCGGGTCGCACGCTTCCAGACGGGCGAGGCGATCCAGGTGATGGGCGGAGCCGGCTACATGACCGACCTGCCGGCCGAGCGCTACTACCGCGACGCGAAGATCACCGAGATCTACGAAGGAACCTCTGAGATCCAGCGGCTCGTGATCGCACGAGCGCTGCTCGGCGACGCCGCCCGCTAGGCGGTTCGGCCCTCGCTCAGGTCCCGAACGAGGGTCCTGAGACTCGCGATGTCATCCAGGAGGCGCTCAAGGACGGCTGCCTGCGTCCCGTGCCCCGAGTAAACGACGAGATTCCGCGCCTGCCGTGAGAGGTCTATCCGCCTGAAGAGTTCAGCGCTTCCCGGCAGCGACGCAGAGCATGCCTCGATGCGCTTCGCGTGGGTCCCGCGCCGTCGGGTGGCCTGAGGGTCAACGAGGGCCAAGGTCGCGTTCATCAGGTCGAGTGCGCATTGGTAGGCCAGCACGAACCTGCCGTCGACTGAGACCTCGTCGATCCGGGCGTCGGCTGCGAAGCGGTCCGATCTCGCGGTCAACGCACGAGCCATGCCCTCATGATCGCCCGCTGCTCGGTCAGTCATCGCCCAGAGATGCTCGGAGGCTGCCAACCAAGTTCACCAGGGGAGCACCCGCAACATTCCTGATGAAGGCCGAGTCGCGCAGTTCATCCAGATCGCCTCGGGTCAGCACCACCAGGTTCACGTCCCTCAGCAGCTTCAGCTCGACCGGTCGGATCGCATCGGCGGCCGGCTCGAGGCCGCAGTCTCCAATAATCATCAGGTCGATGTCGCTATCGCGATGGGCTTCACCTCGGGCCCATGAGCCGAATATCCCTGCGGCTTCCACCCCGGAGAGAGTGTCGAGGGCCGCCTTGATCAGCGATTCCGCGTCGAGCGACAGCGCCACGAGCTCACCGACCGGACCGGCCAGGGGGGAGCTCATGTCGATCCGGAAGCGGTGGGGGCGAGCAGTGGCATCGCGCTCGACTATCCCCGACTCGACCAGGCGCATCAGCTCCCTGTGCAGACTCGATGCAACCACTCCGCACCGATCGCGCAGGTCTGCGGAGGTCTGCCACAAACTGGGGCGCTCGAACAGTGCCTCCATCAGGCTCGCTTGGAGCGAGGATGCGAAGAACGGGCAGGCTGTTCGCGGGCGGGTCCTCATCTTTGAGGCGATGATATTCGAATAAATCGAATCTCAGGCGGTCGCAGCCAGCGAAGCTTCGGCTGCCGCGGCCGTCGCGCTGGTGATCACTGCGAGTTCCTCGTCCCCCGTGACGAACGGGGGCATCGAGTAGACGAGGTTGCGGAACGGGCGAAGCCAGGCTCCGCTCTCGACCGCCGCCGCCGTGGCCGCGGCCATGTCCACCGAGCGCTCGAGCTCGACCACCCCGATCGCACCCATCACCCTCACGTCGGCGATGCCGGGACGGTCGCGCAGCGGCTCGAGGCCGGCTCGAAGGCCACTCTCGATCCTCGGGACGTCATCTCTCCAGCCGCCCTCGGCAATCAATCCGGTCGAGGCGAGGGCGACGCTGCACGCAAGCGGGTTCGCCATGAAGGTAGGCCCGTGCATCAGTGCTCCGCCCTCGATCCCGGTCGCGACCTCCGGAGTGCAGAGGGTCGCTGCGAGGGTCATGTAGCCGCCGGTCAGGGCCTTGCCGAGGCAGAGGATGTCCGGCACCACGCCGGCGTGGTCCATCCCGAACAGGGTCCCCGTGCGGCCGAAGCCGGTGGCGATCTCGTCGAACACGAGCAGGATTCCATGGCGGTCGCAGAGGTCCCGAAGCAGGCGCAGCACTGCCGGGTCGTAGAACCACATTCCCCCGGCGCCCTGTACGACCGGCTCGACGATCACGGCGGCCAGCTCGTCGGCGTGGCGCTCGACCAGCCCGGTCAGGTGCTCGGCGTAGTCGTCGCCCAGCTCGCGGGGTGGCCGGTCGGCGAACACCTGCTGGGGCAGCACGCCGCTGAACAGCGAGTGCATTCCGCCGACGGGATCGCAGACGCTCATCGCCCCGAAGGTGTCGCCGTGGTAGCCGCCGCGCAGGGCCAGCAATTTCGGGCGTCCCTGACGGGCCTGCAGGCACATCTTGATCGCGACCTCGACCGAGACGGAGCCGGAATCGGCGAAGAAGACATGCTCGAGGTCAGACGGGGTCATCTCGACGAGCCGTCGCGCAAGCTCGATCGCGGGCTCGTGGGTCATAGCAAAAAGGATCTATGCCGCCACAATATGAATGTGTGTTTTACAATTAATCG
>JBAXRO010000054.1:0-12958 GCA_037131165.1 Actinomycetes bacterium
GTGGATGCCGAGCGCAACGCCATGCTCGAGCTGGGTCCTGCCCTCACCGGCGTCGACGGGGTCAGCGAGGTCTTTTCCGTCAGCGGAGAGTGGGATTTCGTCGCGATCGTGCGGGTTCCGAAGGCCGAGAAGCTGGCGAGCGTCGTCAGCAAGGAGATCGGCAGCTTGCCGGGAGTCATCCGAACCCACACGATGGTGGCGTTCGAATCTTTCGTTCCCTAGGGGCCGTTACGGCCTCGCTGTTCTGATGGGGCTGCCGCTGAGCGGGGCCCGCCCAGGACCCCGCTCGATGAGGGCGGCGCTACTGGGTAACGGGAGCTTCCACGGACGGAGCCGCCGCAGCTGCATCCCCGGAAACTTCCGGCGTGATCGACTCGTCGGGAGTGGTCAGAGTCGGCCCGCTGCCAGCGGTGTCGACCGGCGTGGAGCTGTCGGTCGGCGGCAACTCGATGGCCTCATCGATCACGACCGTCGATCCGCTGTTGACATCGGACGGGGCCACCGGGGTGGCGTCGGTCGGGGCAGTGGCCTCGGTCGTCACGGTCCCGACAGGCTGGGCGATGGGCTCAACCGATGCTGTCGGGGCGACTGAGGCCGCTTCCACGGTCGTGGCCGGGGCCGTCGCCGCGGTCTTGTCGGCTGCGGTCGAGCGGTGGGCGATGGCGTGAGCCGGGGCCTGCGCCTCGGCGGCTGCAGTGGCGGGCGCCGGCGGCGTGATGTTGTTCTCGACCTGGACGACTCCTGTGGTCACCAGGGCTGCAGCGGCAAGCCCGGCTGCCGCCTTGGAGGCAACCGCTCCCGCTCCGGCCGAGATCGCGCCGCCGATGCCGCCGCCGGCCGCTCCGACTGCCGAGCCGCTTGCAGCCGCCCCCGCAGCGCTTCCGGCGCTTGCCGAACCCGAGCTGAGCCCGAGCTGGCCGACGACGAGGTTCTTGATCGCGACCAAAAGTCCCACCGGGGCCATCGCGGCCACTGCGACGTCGGTCGCGGTGAGCCGGGACTTGAATTCCTTGCATCGGTCGCAGCTCTTGAGGTGGCGCTTGACCGGCGGGGTGATCCGACGGGTGAGCCCCTCGGCAACCTCGCCGAGCTCGAGCCTGACGTCCTCGCAGGTGAGGCCGCGGGCCTCTGACATCTCGGCGAGGGCGACCCGTGCACGGACGAGGAGCGACTTGACCGAGGGGACCGTGGTCTCCATCACGTCGGCGATCTGGTCGTAGGAGAGCCCGTCCATTTCGCGCAGCATCAGCGCGGTCCGCTGCGTCTCCGGAAGCACGGCGATGTCCTGCATGATCCCGAGGAACTCGTCCTTGCGGTGGACGCGGTCCGCAGTCGACATTCCGAACTCGGAGACGTGGATGTCCATCGAGTCGACTCCGACCGGCCTGGCGCGCCGCATGTGGTTCAGCGAGCGGTTGCGAGCGATCCGGTAGAGCCACGGCTTGACCATGATCGGCCGGTTGTCGGCGAGCATCGCCGTGTAGGCGGCGGCGAAGACCTCCTGCAGGACGTCCTCGGCGTCCTCGCGGCTACCGAGCATGTTGCGGCAGAAGCCAAGCAGGCGCGACTGGTAGCGGCTGACGAGGACCTCGAAGGCAGCCTGGTCACCGCGGCGAGTCATCGCGACGAGCCGCTCGTCGGCCTGCAACTTGAGCAGCGGTGAGCCGCCACTGCGGCGGGCTGTTGCTGCGCGATCGGTGAAAGTTGCTGCCTCCATGAGGGACCCCTGTTCGTTGGTTCTCAACACATCAAGTGAACGGAAGTTTCGCGGGGGCATATGGAGCAACCGGCCAACCCGCGGCAAAACCATCGTAAAGCTTCAAGTGGCAATCGCCACAAAGTTTGGGGGCGGCTTTCGAGGCGCCCGAATCCGCAGTCGTCAGGGCGATCTGGCGAGTCTCCGAGGGCGTGGCAGGACTCGACTCGGGCGCACCTCCGTGGTTCGGCCTCGCTCCGTTTGCGCGAGCATCGGCATCGGCCTTGCTCGTTGATGCCCGGGGTGGGAATCGAACCCACAAGCCCCTTTCGGGACAGCCGATTTTAAGTCGGCCGCGTCTGCCAGTTCCGCCACCCGGACCTGCCCGGGAGGATACGCGCGATCGCAGTCCCCAAAGCCCGATCGCCGTCACGTAGGCCTGGGCGCGTCCTCCCTGGCGACCCCGCGCTCGACGGCCACCACGCGCGCGGCCCGTTCGATCGCGACCAGGTCATGGGTCACGAGCAGGCAGGGGAGGTCGAGAGAGGCAACCGTCTCCTCGATCAGGTCGAGAGCCGACTCGGCTGTGGCCCTGTCGAGCGAGGCAAGCGGCTCATCGAGTAGGAGCACCGACGGTCGCCTGGCAATCGCACGCGCCAGAGCCAGCCGCTGGCGCTCCCCGCCTGAGAGGGCAGACGGCCTGTGACGGCTGCGGTCGGCAAGTCCGACCCGCTCGAGCGCGTCCTCGACTGCGGCAGGGCGAGCCTGCCTCGGCAGGTCGGCGAGGGCAAAGGCGACGTTCGCGGCCGCGTCCATTCTCGGGAACAGAGCGTAATCCTGAAAGACCATCCCGACCCGCCTCTCCTCGGTGGGCAGCCAGGTTCCTGCAGCCGAGTCGAACCAGATGGCGTCGCCGCATCGGACAGTGCCGGAGAGCGGTCGCCTGAGACCCGCGATCGCCCGCAGGATCGTCGTCTTCCCACTTCCGGAGGGGCCGGTCAAGGCAACCACCTCTCCCGCCGCCGCCCGCAGCGATGCTTCGATCGGCAGGTCGCCGACCCGGTCCTCGAACTCGATCTCAAGCATCGCCGCGCTCCGCGGCCCGACCGAGGATCTTCGCTGTGAGCAGGATCGCCGCCGATGCGGCGACCATCACGGCCGCGATCGCTTGGGCGCCGATCAGGTCCGTCGAAAACGTGTCGTAGATCGCCAGCGGGGCCGTCTGAGTGACCGATCTCAGGGAGCCGGCGAACATCAGGGTCGCGCCGAATTCGCCGAGCGCCCTTCCCCACGCCAGCGCTGCCCCCGAGGCAAGGGCGGGGGAGACGGTCGGGATCGCGACCCGTGTCAGCGTCCGGGCCTCGCCTGCCCCGAGGGTCCTCGATGCCTCCAGCAGTGACGGTTCGAGCGACTCGAATGCGGCCTGGGCCTGGCGGATGTGGAACGGGGATGCGACGAAGACCAGTGCGACCACGACGCCAGCCGTCTCGAACACGAGGCGGATGCCTGCCGACTCCAGGGCGCCGCCGAACAGGCCGATCGGGCCGAACGCCGCCAACAGCCCGAGGCCGGCCACGGCGGGAGGCAGGACGAGCGGCAGTTCGATCAGGGTCACGGCGAGCGACCGCCCCGGGAACCTGCGGGTCGCGAGCGCCCAAGCTGCCGGCGTCCCGACGATCAGGATCACGGCGAGAGCTGCGAGCGAGCATTGGAGGCTCAGCAGCAGCGCGTCGACCGCGACGGGCGAGCCGAGTGCATCGAACAGCTCCCGCGGAGGGGCTGACACGAGCACGGCCGCGACCGGAACGGTCAGGAAGGTGAGGGTCACGGCGAGCGCCCCCCAGATCACGACCCCGCTGGCTGCCGCTCTCAGCTTCAACGGCTCGGGGGTGGCGGCAGGAAACCCTGCTCGAGCAGGAGTCGCTGTCCCGGTCCCGTGCGCAGGCTGGCGACCAGGGCCTCGGCTTCGACCGGATGGGGGGTGCCGGTAACCAAGGCCGCTTGGTAGACGACCCGCGGATCGAGAGCGGCCGGGATCTCGATCGCCCTGAGCTTGCCGCTCGACCCGACTACGTCCGTTCGGTAGACGATTGCGGCGTCCACTGCACCCTCGGTCAGCTTGCCGACGACTCCGGCCGCGTCAGGCTCCCGGGTCTTGACGTTCGCTGCGATTCCGCTCCTGACAGCCTTTGGGAGTTGGGCGATCACTTTGTCGGCGTACGAGCCGATCGGGACGGTCCTTCCTCCCAGGGCAACAGTCAGACCGGGCTTGGCGAGGTCCTCGATCGAGTTGACCTTGGTGCTGCCGGTCGGCACGGCGACCACCAGTTGATTGGCGCCGATCGTCACTGGCCGGGAGATCCTGCCGTCCTCGAACAGTCGATCCGGCACCTTGCTGCCGGCCAGTACGACCACGTCGGGGAGCCGACCCGCCGAGATCGCGGCCGCAATCCGGTCGGAGCCTGCGAACTCGAGCCTCAGTTCCGCCTTTCCGAACTGGTCGGCAAGCTCGGTCAGCGGTCGCTTGAGCGAGCTGGCGGCGCTTACGTCGAGCCGTGTCGACCCGGAGTCGTCGGAGCCGCAGGCCACGAGCACCGAGGTGGAGCAGAGGATCGCTGCCGCGAGGACAAGTCTCGGTCGCACGCGGAGATGATCCCACACGCGGCGATCGCTTCTGCCCGAACGGCGGCAAGTCCGGCCCGCTCTCCCGAACCGACGGATTTCCTGCCAACCTTGGTGTGTGATCGACAAGGTCCTTTGGCGGCTGTTCGGTGCGTCGCGGGCCAAGTACCCGCGCCGCGCAGCCCTCACCGTTCTCCTCGGAGGCCACATAGTGGTCCTGATCGGCGTGCTTCTGGCCGACATCCAGCTCGATTTCACCCCCAGGCAGCTGTGGGCCACGGTCCTCTTCGCCGAGTTTCTGATGCTGGTCGACAACGCAGTCTCGGCCTGGTTCCTCAGGCGCGCCCTGACCCCGGTCGAGGAGGTGCTCTCCGGCGCCGCCACCTCGGACGATTCGGTGCTCCGGGCTTGGCGAGTGCTCGTTGGCCTGCCATCCCGCCACTTCCGCAAGGCGAGCCTGCGGTCGGTCGTGATCTCCCTCCTCCCGCTAGTCTTCTGGATCACTTGGGAGCTCCACCTCCCGTGGTGGGGACCTGTGCTCCTGACCGTTGTCGGAGGCGTCGTGCTCGTCTACGGCTACCTGCTGCGCTTCTTCGTCTTCGAGGTTGCCTTCCGCCCGCCCGTGAGGGTTCTCGCGGACATGCTGCCCGACGGCCTCGAACCCCGGGCCGACGCGATCAGTGTCCGCCGGAAGCTGTTGCTCGGGGTCCCGGTGATCAACGTGATCACTGCCACGATCGTCGCCGCCCTCTCCAGTCAGGAGGGTTCGAGCGGCCTCGAGAACATCAGCGCCGACGTGTTCGCCGTCGTCTTCGTCTCGACGACCGTTTCGCTCGGGCTCTCGTTGCTTCTCTCACGCTCCCTGCTGCTCCCGATCGCCCAGATCACCAAGGCCTCGGGGCCAGCGCGCGAGGGTGACTTCAGCGCCAGGGTGCCGGTGATGACGGGTGATGAGATCGGGGCCCTCGCCAGTGGCTTCAACCTCCTGATGGCAGGCATGGAGCAGCGCGGGCGGCTCGAGGAGGCGCTGGGCACCTATGTCGACCCGACGGTCGCCGCTGCCGTCGTCCATGAGGACGAGGAGCGCCTGACCGGCAGTGAGGTCGACCTCACCGTCCTGTTCCTCGACATCCGCGGGTTCACTGCGTTCGCCGAGGGGGCGGCCCCTGCGGCCGTCGTTGCGAGGCTCAACGAGTTCTTCGAGATCGTGATCCCCGCGATCACGAGCCACGGCGGGCAGGCCAACAAGTTCACGGGTGACGGCCTGCTGGCCCTCTTCGGCGCTCCCGAGCCCCTGCAGGGGCACGCCGATCACGCGCTCGACGCTGCACTGGAGATGGTTGCCAAGGTCCGCACCCGCTTCGCCGGTCAGGTCGAGCTGGCGATCGGGATCAACTCCGGGCCGGCGGTCGCAGGCCGGGTGGGGGGAGGCGGCAAGTTCGACTTCACAGTCGTTGGCGACACGGTCAACACCGCCCAGCGCGTCGAGCGGGCGACCCGCGAGACCGGCGATGAGATCCTGATCGCCGGCTCCACCCACTCGCGCCTTACGCGTGACCACGGGGGCTTCGACGAGAGGCCGGCCGTCCCGATGTCAGGCAAGAGCGACCGGGTCCGGCTCTGGGCGCCGCGCGCCCTGGACGTCGTATCCGGGCTGATGGCGGGCGACCTCGGCGCAGTTGCTGCTGCTGCTCCCGATGCCCTCGCCGGCGACATCTCGGTGATGCGTCGGCGCGCCGGCCGCTGACCGGCGGATGGCGCGGGCGCGTGACATTCTCGGCCGGGTATTCGCCCGGCTCGGTCGCGACAACGTCACCGGGCTGTCGGCGATGGTCGCCTACAACCTCGCGATCTCGCTCGTGCCGTTCAGCCTGCTGGCGCTCTGGATCGCAGGGCAGCTCGTCCAGTCCCCCGAGTTCGAGAGCGCGATCCGGCGGGACCTTATGGCGATCTTCCCGGGCCCCGCCGATTCCACCCTCGACGCATTCCTCACGCGCGTCCAGCGCGGTGCTGCCGGGGCGGGCCTGCTCGCCTTGCTGTTCAGCATCTGGACAGGAATGTCGTTCTGGGGAGCGATCGACACCTGCTTCGAGCGGATCTACTCTCTGCCGTCGAGGGGATGGCTCAAGCAGAAGCGATTCGCCTTCCTGATGCTCTGGCTGTTCATGTTGTTCATCGCCGCGACGATCGCCGTCCCTGCCGCACAGTCGGCCCTCGCCGGCGTGCGTCGCGATCTCCCCTTCGGATTGGCCGACGTCCCGGGGCTCACTCTCGCCACCTCGCTCGCGATCGGCGTTGCCCTGCTGTTCCTGACCCTCTGGGCGATCTACGCCCTCGGGCCCAACGGGAGGCTGCCGTGGCGGGCTGTCTTCCCGGGTGCCGTGCTCGCGACGGCGGTGATCGCCTTGCTCGACCTCGTCTACCCGTACTACCTGACCAACGCCTCGAGCGTTTGGCGGTTCGGGACGACGTTCGTCTTCCTCGTGATCGTGCTGGCTTGGTTCTACGCCGTCTCGCTGGTCATTCTGCTCGGCGCGGAGATCAATGCCGCGCTGCTGCGGCGCGAGCCCGACCGGGCCGGAGGACGGCCAGCCGCCCCGGAGCCGGGCGAGGCACAGGCCACGGATCCGTAAGCGGCCGAGCTGCGCCGGTGTGATCGCTGCCATTTCCTGCGTCCGGAAACGACTTGGTGGTCCGAAACACCGTATCCGTGGCCCGAATCGCCAAAGGTGCGGATAGGAAACAGAGGGTAAAGTCGGGTATCGTGACCGCAGTCGTTTCCGTACCGGGACAGCCCGGGCCAAGGCGGCAGGCAGGACCAAACACCGAGACCGGGACCGATAGATGAGCACCACCGACGAGACAGCAACCGCATCGCTCCACGGAGGGCGGCTGGTAGCCAAGCGCCTCAAGGCACACGGCGTGTCGAAGCTGTTCACCCTCTCCGGCGGGCACATCTTCTCGATCTACGACGGCTGTCGCGAGGAGGGCATCGACATCGTCGACGTCCGCCACGAGCAGACGGCGGTCTTCGCTGCGGAAGGCTGGGCGAAGGTCACGCGCGAGCCCGGTGTCGCAGCTTTGACCGCCGGGCCCGGCGTCACCAACGGCATGAGCGGCATCGGCGGTGCCCTGATGAACCGCTCGCCGGTCCTGGTCCTCGGAGGCCGCGCGCCGCAGATGCGCTGGGGCATGGGATCCCTCCAAGAGATCGACCACCTGCCGTTCGTCAGTCCGCTGGTGAAGTACGCCGACACCCCGATGTCGACTGCCGAGATCCCCGGGATGGTCGACAGGGCGCTTGCCGAGAGCCTCGCTGCCCCGTCCGGCCCAACGTTCCTCGACTTCCCGATGGACTTCGTCTTCCAGGAGGCCCCGTACGAAGACACTCCGGCTTCGCCGCCGCAGCCTTGGGCCGGAGAGGTGACGGATCAGGCCGCGCTCGACCGCGCGATCGAACTGCTCAAGGGAGCCGAGCGCCCGGCGGTGATGGCCGGCACGAACCTCTGGTGGGGTCGGGGAGAGGTCGAACTGCTCGCCCTCTGCGAGGAGGCCGGGATCCCGGCAGCGGTGAACGGCATGGCCCGGGGGTCGATCCCGGCCGACAGCCCGATCTACCGCTCGCGCGCGCGCAGCGCGATGCTGCAGGAGGCCGATGTCGCCCTCGTGATCGGAGTCCCGATGGATTTCCGCCTCGGCTTCGGCGCCGTCTTCGGTGAGAACACCGAGCTGATCGTGCTCGACGTCGCAGAACCGGAGCGCAAGCACCCGCGCCCGGTGGCGGCTGAGATCTACGGTCCGCTTCCCGCGGCGCTCAAGGCGATCCGTGAGGGCATCGGTTCACTCGGGACTCAGAGCTGGCTCGACCAGACCGCTGCCGTCGAGGCCGAGAAGCGTGCCGCCGAGGAGGAGGAGTTCAACGACGACCGCTCACCCCTGCACCCGATGCGCCTGTTCCGCGAGTTGTCGAACTTCATCGACCGCGACGCGACTGTCGTGATCGACGCCGGTGACTTCGGCTCATACGCCGGCAAGGTCATCGACTCCTACGTGCCGGGCTCGTGGCTCGACCCGGGCCCGTTCGGCTGCCTGGGAGCCGGCCCCGGCCAGGCCCTCGCAGCGAAGCTCGCCAACCCGGACCGCCAGGTCGTGATGGTGATGGGCGACGGCGCCTTCGGCTTCGCCGGGATCGAGTTCGACACGCTCGTGCGCCACGGTGTGCAGGTCGTCGGCGTGATGGGCAACAACGGCATCTGGGCGCTGGAGAAGCACCCGATGGAGTTCCTCTACGGGTACTCGGTCGCAGCCGACCTCCAGCCCGAGCTTCGCTACGACACGATGGTCGAGTCGCTCGGCGGCCATGCCGAGCTGGTCACCAAGCCCGACGAGATGCGCCCGGCTCTGGAGCGTGCGTTCTCGAGTGGCAAGCCTGCACTCGTCAACGTGCTGACCGACCCGACGGTCGTCTACCCGCGCCGCAGCAACCTCGCCTGAGCGGTCCTGCCTCGGTGCGACCGGGGGACGTCTCGTCCCGCCACCGCAACGGGAAAACCCCGACGGCGCTGACCAAGCGCGCCGCCGGGGTTTCGAGCCCTACTGCTCGGTGTGTCGAATCAGCCCGTGTAGGCAGGCTTCTTCGGCTTCGGGCACTTCGCGGTCTTGAACTTCCGCTTCTTCTCGATGGACGTGGTGCCGTCGGCGAACATCGCCACGAACTCGAGCTGGGTGCTGACGGGTACCTTCACCGTTTCCCTGCGAGTGACCCCTGCTTCGGGGAGCGCCGCGGCGCTCGCCGACGCTGGCCCGAGGTAGACCTTGTTCAAGATGAGATCGCCCGGGGATGTGGGCGGGTACTGCCTTGCGACCAGGATCCAGACGACCGTCGAGCCTGCTGAGGGCTTGGCGGTCAGGGCGACCGACGCCTTGGCGGTCTTCGAGCATGTCGGAGCCTTGATCGCGAGAGTGCCGCTCACGTTCGGGGCTGCAGTCGCGGGTGCTGCCGAGATCGCTGCCGCGGCGACCGCACAGGCGATGAGTGTGGACCTTCTGTGATTTGTCATGCGCGGGAACCTACCGGGGAAGTGCTTACCCGCAGGGGGTTGAGTTGGTAGGTTCGCCCGGTGACGGCTCAGCTCCTCACGGGAAACTCCAGCTGCTTCCATCGGCCAACCTCGCTAGCGACGGCTCTCCGTGTGGCGCTGCGAGCAGCGGCAGTGGCGGTCGTGGTCTCGCTCGGTTACGGTGCCTCGCCCGCGTCGGCGGACATCCCGATCCAGTCGTCGATCGAGACCGGTGGATGGGGATCGTGCGGACTGACTTCATCCGGCGTCGGCACCTGCTGGGGCTACACCGACCAGACGGGTCAACCGCCGAGCTCTTGGACCTTGGCAGCGATTTCGATCGACCCGTCCAACGCGAACTCTTGCGCGCTCACCGTCTACGGGAACGTCAGATGTTGGAAGAACGTCTACTCCAGTGGTCTGCAGCCACCGTCGGGAACCACGTTCCGATCCGTCAGCGCCGGGAGCGCCTTCAACTGCGGGATCACCTCTGACTGGGACGCCATCTGCTGGGGATCCAACGTCTACGGTGGCACCAGTGTTCCTTCCAGTCGGAAATGGCTGAAGGTCAGTGCCGGTGCGAGCGGGCAGGCGTGCGGTGTCACGACCGCGAACGTCGGTCTCTGCTGGGGTGCCAACGCATCCGGGTACGACAGCTTCCTCGCCGGGAGGCGCTGGACGGACCTTCGCGCCGGCGCTGGCTTCAGTTGCGGAGTGACCACGGCCGGTGAGGGGCGTTGTTCGGGAAGCGTCGACTTTGCCTCGCTGATGCCATCGGGGAAGACGTGGGCGATGGTCGACCCGGGGCATAACGGAACGTTCTGCGGGCTGACGACGGACGGCGAGGGCTACTGTGCCGGCGGCTTCCAGAGTGGTGGTGGTCTGGGAGGCGGAGGCCTGATCTCAGGCGGAGGCATGGGTGGGGGCTTGATCTCAGGCGGTGGCGGTGATTCAGGCCCCGCGACCTACACGGCAGCCGTGCCAGGCGGTTACAGGTGGAGGACGCTCAGTGCCGGCAGCAGCGCGGCCTGCGGCATCACGACCACCAACGAGGCCAAGTGTTGGGGCAGCTCGATCAACAGCGCGATCCCGTCCGGTCTCCAGTGGGGTTCGCCCGCAGCCCCGGTCGAGGCGCCGGCACCGGTGTCCAGTTCGATCAGCTTTGACGCGCCGTACACGTCCGGTTCCGGGCTCCTCGGCCAAGCTGCGTACACGATGATCGGCTTCAGCCTTGCTGCGAGCTACGGGTCGATCACCTGCAAACTCGACGACGGGGCTTGGGGTGACTGCCCCGGTTTCGCGGGGTCCGGCGGCAGGTACTCGACGACCATTCCTGGTCGGCTCGCACTCGGCTCGCACACGCTCAGCGTGAAGCGCGCCGACGCCGACGGGATCGTGCTGGCTTCGGGCTCGACGTCCTGGACGCTCCGGGCGCCCGATCCTCAGTCGAATGAGATCTCGCCGTCCAGTCACGTGATCGCTCCGGACACGGTCGGCAAGGGCAAGACCCTCAGATCGTCGGGGTGGGACCTGCCCGCCCTTGCGCCCGGCAGCCCGGGTCCCCAATATCGCTGGCAGCGGTGCGACGCATCCGGCGACGAGTCGAGCTGCGTCGACATCCTCGGCGAAGGCGGTGCGACAGGCGCTTGGTGGGGTACCCGGAACTCCGACATAGGCAAGCGCCTCAGGGTCAAGGTGACATTCACCAACATCGCCAACGTCCTGTCGTCCGTCTACTCCAGCCTGAGCTCGGTGATCGGATCGATCAACCTGGCAGCCCCGGCACTCAACTACGGCAGTGGCAACTCCGGGCCGGTGGTCGGGACGCCCATGCGGTCGTCGTTCGGTACGTGGGCTGGGTATGTCGCGGGAGTCTCCACCGTCGTCTTCCAGTGGCAGAGCTGTTCCTCGAACACGAACCCTGACTCGAACTGCGCCGACATCCCCGGCTCGACCGGTCAGTGGTACCGACCGAGGTCAGCCGACTCCGGTCGCTACCTGAGGGTCAAGGCGACACTGACGACCCGCGGACAGTCGAATGTGGCCGCTTCGGCTGTGAGCGGTGCCGTCACGGCGCCCATCATGGGGCGCCGCCGCAGCGAGACCTCAGCGAGGCGCTCCGTCGGTGGCCGCCCCGCGAGCCCGGGCCGCTCGACTCGCTGAGCGTGCTCCCCTGAGTGGGGTGCTCCGGTCAGGAGCTGATGCCGGCGAGCAGCAGTAGCGCCTCGCCGCGCAGGATGTCGTGCTCGGATGCTGTGAAGCTGTCGAGCCCGAATGCCGTGAGCACTTCGCAGAGGATCACTGCGCCGGCAACCGCGGTCGGGGCGCGGTCGGGGTGGAGGCCTGCGACATCGCGCCGTTCGTTCAAGGGAAGCGACGCGATCCGGCCGAGGATCTCGCGTGACCGATCGAGCGTGACCGTCGCCCCGTGGACCTTCGTCGGGTCGTAGGGCTCGAGCGACTGGTCGATCGCCGAGAGAGTCGTCGCCGTGCCGGCGACAGCGATGCAGGTCGACACCGCGGAGCGGAACTCTTCAGGCACCTGGGAAGCAATCAACTCCCGCACCTCTGCGGCGATCCCGTCGAGCTGTTCCGGGGTTGGCGGGTCGCCCTGACCGATGTGGCGCTCGCTCTGGCGCACGACGCCGGCATCCAACGAGGTGTGGAAGAGGATCGTCTCGTCGCGGCCGACGATCAACTCAGTCGAGCCGCCGCCAACGTCACAGACGAGGATCGTCTCGCCGTCCGGCTCGCGCTCGGAGGTGGCACCGGCAAACGAGAGCCTCGCCTCTTCGTCGCCCCCGATCAGCTTCACCGCGATCCCGGTGCGGGCAAGGATCTCCTCGGTGAAGTCGGCGCCGTCGGCAGCGTCACGCCCGGCGCTCGTCAGCACACCGCCGGTCTCGTCCACCGGGTAGAGCTCGATGATCTTGCGGTACTGGTCGAGCATCGCCAGCACCCGTTCGCGGGCGGCGGGATCGAGCCTGCCGCTCGAGTCGACTCCGTCGCCCAGTCTGGTCACGTTCGAGTGTCGCTCGAGGTCGGTGATCGAACGCCTGCCTCCGGCCGACTCCTCGATCGAGCAGATCAGCAATCGGGTCGAGTTGGTCCCGATGTCCACGGTCGCGATGACCCTCGGCATGTCGATCATGCGACTCGGTCCGGAAGCGGCTCGCCGGCGAGCCCTGCAAGAAGGTTGTCAACGGCCTTGTTGGCCATCGCCTCCCGCGTACGGCGGGTGGCGGAGCCGAGGTGGGGGATCACGATCAGGTTCGGCGCTTCGAGCAGCGGGTCATCGGCGGGGAGCGGCTCGGGCGTGGTCACGTCCAGAGCGGCGCCGGCGATCGTCCCGTCGGCCAGTGCGGTTGCCAGTGCGGCCTGGTCGACGACCCCGCCACGGGAGGTGTTCACGAGCAGCGCGGTCGGCTTCATCGCCGAGAGGAAAGCACTGTCGACCATTCCCTCGGTGTCCGGGGTCAGCGGACAGTGGATCGAGACGACGTCGGCCTGGGCGAGGAGGTCTGCGAGGGGGAGGCCCGGTGTCGCCCCGCCCGGACGCCCGCTTTCGATCACGGTCATG
>JBAXRO010000055.1:0-12630 GCA_037131165.1 Actinomycetes bacterium
GGTGGTGCCACCGACTCGATCCTTGCCACGGGGCTGGGCGTCTGGTGGATAGTCCTCGCCCTCGGCCACGCGATCATGCTGCGCGATCTTGGGCATGGCGGCGGGATGGTGCTCGACGCACTGGTCGGCACCTTCGCCATGGACACCGGCGCCTACTTCGCGGGCCGCAGTTTCGGGACGAAGCCACTGGCGCCGCGGATCTCACCAAAGAAGACGGTGGAAGGGCTGTTCGGCGGGGCCGTCGCGACTGTGGCCGTCCTCCTGATCGCCAGTCTCTATCAGCCATGGCTAGGAGTGGGGAACGCGATCGCCATCGGTCTGGTCATCGCAATCCTCGCCCCTGCCGGCGATCTGTTCGAGAGCATCATCAAACGCGACGCCGGTGCGAAGGACACATCGCGCATCCTCGGTCCCCACGGCGGACTGCTCGATCGGCTTGATGGGGTCCTCTTCTCGATCGTCGGGGTCTACTGGCTCTGGCTGCTGGTCGGCTCGTGAGCGGCTCGCTGTCGATCGAGAGGCGGGCATGAGTCGTCGCCTTGTAATCGCCGGCGCCACCGGCTCGATCGGGAAGCAGGCGATCGACGTGCTCGGTTCGATTCCAGACCTAGAGGTTGTTGGGCTCAGTGCCGGCAGCAACGTTGAGTCCCTGTTGGAGCTCGCCACCGGCACGGGCGTCGAGCAGCTTGCGATCGCATCCGCCAGGGCCGGCGCCCTGGCCAGCGTTCCCAAGGGCCACCAGCTCAGCGTGGGGGCCGATGCACCGGCCGCGATGGTCTCCGAGCTCCAGCCTGATCTCGTCTTGAATGCAGCCGTCGGGTTTGCAGGGCTCGCAGTGAGCGTGGCTGCCCTCGAGTCGGGAGCCGACCTCGCGCTCGCCAACAAGGAGTCGCTGGTGGCAGGCGGCGAGCTGGTGACTGCATTGGCCGAGGCCAACGGCGTGTCGATCATCCCTGTCGATTCGGAGCACGCGAGCCTTGCTCAACTGATCGCCGACCTTCCTCCGGAGATTGTCGAGTCGGTCACACTCACGGCTTCCGGTGGCCCCTTCCGTGGTCGGAGTTCCGCTGACCTCGAGCAGGTGACCGTCGAGCAGGCACTCGCCCATCCGACCTGGAGCATGGGCGGGAAGATCACCATCGATTCGGCGACGATGATGAACAAAGGCCTTGAGGTGATCGAGGCCCGGCATCTGTTCGGGATCGGGTACGACCGCATCAGGGTTGTCGTGCATCCGCAGTCGATAGTCCATGCGCTCGCATCGCTCGTCGATGGGATGGTGCTGGCCCATCTGGGACACCCGGACATGAGGGCGCCGATCGCTTGGGCGCTGGCCCATCCCGAAAGGCCCCGCCTCGAAACCAAGCGCCTCGACCTGGCTTCGGTTGGGCGGCTGGATTTCGAACCGCCGGACGAAATCGCCTTTCCGGCCTTGAGGCTCGCAAGAGAGGCGGGGATCGCGGCCGGGACCGCTCCCGCAGTCCTCAATGCTGCCAACGAGGTGGCTGTGGCCGGTTTCCTCGAGGGGCGGATCCCGTTCGCGGCGATCCCGCGGATTGTTGAGGCTACCCTCGGAGGGGTGGACACTGGGACGATTCACAGTCTTGCGTCGGTGCAAGCCGCCGATGACGCTGCCCGGCAGTGGGCGAGCGCCGAGACGGCGAGGCTGAGCCGGTGACCTGGGCACTGGCCATCGCTGGGATCGCGATGCTGATCGTGATCCACGAGGCAGGGCACGCGATCGCAGCCAAGCTGTGCGGGATGCGGGTAGAGCGTTTTGCCCTGTTCTTTCCGCCTCTCCTCCTCAAGCGTCAGATCGGCGAGACCGAGTACGCGATCGGTGCATTGCCGCTCGGCGGATACGTCAGGATCGCGGGACAGACCCCCGACGACGTGCTCCCTCCGGGCGAGGAACACCGCTCGTACGCAAACCGTCCGGTCTGGCAGCGTGCTGTGGTCATCGCTGCCGGCCCTGCGGCCAACATCGTCGCCGCGCTCGTGATCATCGCAGCGATCCTGATGTTGGACGGGGTCACGAAGGTAACCCCGGAGGTCGCGCCCGCGGCCCTTTCGGCCCCGGCAGCGGGTGCACTCGAGCCAGGCGATCGAATCGTGGCAGTGGACGGGGTCAAGGGCGGCCCGGAGGTCCTCGTTCGTCAGACCCGCACCCACAGCTGCCCAGGGCCGGGCAAGCCGCAGCCGGGTTGCCTCGCAGCCAGACCGGCCGTCCTGACAGTAGAGCGCGATGGGCGGACCAGAACCATCTCGCTTTATCCCCGCTGGGACGAGTCGGTCGGCGCAATGAGACTCGGCTTCGCATTCGATCAGGCGAAGGAGACCCTTGGGCCGTTGGCGGCGGCGAGCCGCAGTGTCGAACTCGGCTGGCGCGTATCGGTCGACACAGTGAAGGGCTTCTCGGCGATCGGCAGCCAGAAGGGCCGGGAGCAGTTGAGCGGCATCGTTGGCGTTTCCGTGGTGACCGAGCAGGCCTTCTCGAGGGACCTCCTGAACGCTTTGCAGCTGCTCGCATTGATCTCGCTGCTGATCGCGATCGTCAACCTGTTTCCGATCCTGCCGCTCGACGGTGGGCACCTGTTCTGGCTGGCTGTCGAAAAACTGCGTGGTCGGCCGGCGTCCCAGGAGACGCTGGGGCGCGCAACGGCAGTCGGATTGGCGTTGGTGGCCGTCCTGTTCGTGATCGGGCTGTCGAACGACATCGGTCGACTTGGCGGCTCGGGTTTCCCCGGTGGGCCCTAGGGGAAAGCCGCTCGGCTCCGCTACGCTCCGATTCGTCAGTCTAAACCGGGGAGGAATGATGGCCGAATCCAAGACGATGGCTGCGGCGCTGCGCAAGACGGCAGCCGAGCACGGAGACCTGTTGGCAGTCCGAACTGCCGACGATTCGACCCGCTTCACTTGGTCGGAGCTGCTGGAGGAGGTCGACCTGCTTGCTGGCGGCCTCAGGGGCCTCGGTGTGTCGAGAGGCGAGACGGTGGCCCTGATGATGGGCAACCGCCCGGAGTTCCACATTGCTGACATGGCCGTTGTCACTGCGGGCGGAACTCCATTCTCGATCTACCAGACCTACACCGCGGAGCAGATCGCCTATGTCGTCTCCGACGCCGGCGCGAAGATCGCGATCGTGGCCGCGGAGTACCTCGACGTGATGCGGGAGGCAACCGATCTCGCCGACTGCCTCACCACGATCATCGCCGTTGACGGACCTTCGGAAGGGGCGCTTGATTGGGAGGCGGTCCGCGGTTCCGATCCCTCGTTCGACGGGGAGGCTGCGGCAGCAGAGGTCACCGAGGACGACCTCCTTACCCTGATCTACACCTCCGGCACGACGGGGCCGCCGAAGGGAGTCGAGTTGACCCACGGCAACCTCGTACCGGTCGTTCACGCCGTGGCAGATCTGGTCCACTTGGAACCTGGCGACCGGCTCATTTCGTGGCTTCCTGCCGCGCACATCGCCGAGCGCGATGCCCACCACTACATCCCGATCGTCTACGGCGCCTCGATCACCTGCTGCCCCGACCCGCGCCAGATCGTCCAGTTCCTGCCTCAGGTGAAGCCCAACTGGTTCTTCGCCGTCCCGAGGATCTGGGAGAAGCTCAAGGCCGGGCTCGAGGCGATGTTGGCCTCGCAGCCGGATGAGCAGGCCGCTCCCATCCAGACTGCGCTCACTGACGCGATCAGTGCTGTCAGGCTCAGGCAGGCCGGCGAACCGATCCCCGATGACCTTGCCGCGCGGGTAGCCAAGGCCGACGCGGAGATCTTCTCCGGCCTGAGGACAATGCTCGGGCTCGACGAGGTCCGGACAGTCGGAGTGGGGGCCGCGCCGACGCCACGCGAAGTGATCGAGTTCTTTCACGCGATCGGCATCGAGCTGGCCGAGCTTTGGGGGATGTCCGAGACCTGTGGCTACGGCACTTTGAACCCTCCCGGGAAGGTCCGGATCGGAACGGTGGGCCCGCCCTCACCCGGCGTCGACCTTGTGCTTGCCGAGGATGGGGAGGTGCTCGTCCGGGGCGCGTTCGTGATGAAGGGCTATCGCAACAAGCCGGACGCGACAGCCGAGACGATCGACTCGGAGGGCTGGCTGCATACCGGGGACATCGGAGTGCTCGACGAGGCGGGCTACCTCAGGATCGTCGACCGCAAGAAGGAGATCATGATCAACTCGGCAGGCAAGAACATGTCGCCCGCCAACATTGAGGCAACGGTGAAGAGCTCCAGCCCGCTGATCGGTCAGGCGTGCGTGATCGGGGACGCGAAGCCCTACAACACGGCCCTGATCGTCCTCGATTCCGACGTCGCGCCGGCATGGGCAGCGCAGAAGGGAATCGAGGGAGCCGACATCGCGGGTCTCTCTGAGCATCCCGGGATGCTGGCGGCTCTCGGCGAGGCGATCGAAGCTGCCAACGCCAAACTCGCGAGGGTCGAGCAGATCAAGCGGTTCAAGGTCCTCCCAGCCGAGTGGCTGCCGGGTGGTGACGAGCTGACTCCGACGATGAAGCTCAAGCGCAAGCCGATCGCTGAGAAGTACACCGTCGAGATCGATGAGCTCTACTCATGACAGCCGCACACCGCTCCTGAGCCGGCACGGTTCAGCGCTCGTACACTGATCAGGAATGGCCAGCAAGAAGCAGATCAAGGTGGGCGAAGTGCCAGTGGGCGGTGGAGCCCCCGTGGCCGTCCAGACAATGACCAAGACGGAGACGGCCAACCTCGCCGAGACGATGGCCCAGATCCGGCGTGTGGCGGAGGCGGGAGCGGACATCGTCCGAGTGGCGGTCCCACGCGACGAGGACGTTGTTGCCCTGAGGACGATCGTCAAGGAGTCGCCGATCCCGATCATCGCCGACATCCACTTCAACCACACGCTTGCGCTCAAGTCGCTCGAAGCGGGTGCGCACTGCGTCCGGATCAACCCCGGGAACATCGGCGGGCCGGACAAGGTTGCTGAGGTGGCCGCGAAAGCCAATGAGCTCGGCACTCCGTTGAGGATCGGAGTCAATTCCGGTTCGCTGCCCAAGCACCTGCACGAGCTTGAGCGGGAGAACAGCGTCGAGGCCCTCGTAACGGCAGCGACCGAGTTCGTCGCGTTGATGGAGTCGGTCGACTTCACCAACTTCAAGGTTTCGGTCAAGTCGACGAGCGTCCCCGACACCATCGCCTCGAACAGGCTCCTTTCAGAGCGCATCCCGTACCCGCTCCACATGGGAATCACGGAGGCTGGGACCAAGTGGTCCGGCTCGATCAAGTCGGCCGTCGGCCTCGGAACGCTGCTTGCCGATGGAATCGGCGACACGATCAGGATCTCGCTCTCGACTTTCCACGCCGAGGAGGAGGTAAAGGTCGGCTGGGAGATCCTCAAGGCACTCAAGCTGAGAGAGCGCGGACCGGTCCTGATTGCCTGCCCGACCTGTGGCCGGCTCCAGTTCGACATGGACAGCGTCGTGGTCGAGATCGAACAGCGACTCGAGGCCTACGAGGACCCGATCGAGGTCGCCGTCCTGGGTTGCGCAGTCAACGGAATCGGGGAGGCGTCCCACGCCGACTTCGGGATCACAGGCGCCAGGAACGAGGGACTTATCTTCTCGCGGGGGAAGGCGCTGCGTAAGGTCCCTCAGGAGCGTCTCGTCGAAGAGCTGTTCGTCGAGATCGATCGCTACGCCAAACAGAAGCGGATCGACGTCGATGAGACGCTGTCCGCGGAGGGAGCCGAGTGGCTCGCCAAGATCGAGGCTGAGAACGCGCATGACCTGACTCCGGAGCGCCTGGCTGCGATGGAGGCAGCGCAGGCAGCCGCGGAGTCCGAGGCCGAACCACTGGTCGACGAGTCATCTTCGCCGACGGCGGGCCGGCGCTTCACGCGGTCGACCTGAACCGGGGTCGCACGGCAGCGCCGAGCGACCCCGTTGCGGTCAGGCCGCTGCCAGGCGGCTGGCGACCGTGTTCCAGTCGACAACGTTCCAGATCGCGCTCAGGTAGTCGGGGCGGCGGTTCTGGTACTTCAGGTAGTAGGCGTGCTCCCAGACGTCGATTCCGAGCAGCGGGGTCTGCCCCTGGCTGATCGGGCTGTCCTGGTTTGCTGTGCTGACGACTGCGAGCCCGCTCCCGTCGTGCACGAGCCAAGACCATCCGGAACCGAAGCGGGCAACGCCTGCGTCGTTGATGGCGGTGCGGAGGGCATCAGCGGAGCCGAAGGCCGAGTTGATCGCTTCCCCGAGCTCGCCCTCCGGGTCGCCGCCACCGTCGGGTGAGAGGCTCTCCCAGAAAAGGACGTGGTTGTGGTGCCCACCGGCGTTGTTTGTCACCGGCCCGCGGATCGCATCGGGGAGTGCACCGAGATTCGCGAGCAGCTGCTCAACAGGAGTGTCGGCCCACTCGGTCCCCTCGAGTGCGGCATTCGCCTTGTCGACGTAAGCCTGATGGTGCTTGTCGTGGTGGATTTCCATCGTCTGGGCGTCGATGTGAGGCTCAAGCGCGTCGAACGCATAAGCCAGGGCTGGTACCTCGTATGCCATCTGTGGCTCCTTCTGTAGTTGAAGCTGTGCCCGTCGGTTGATCGCGGCACCGAACACGGATATTCCTAGCAGCCGGAGGGACTCGTGGCCGGTCACCCGGGCGCTTGCGGGTATGGTCCACGCCGTGCAGCGGCTCTCCGACTACCTCCTTCCGACCGAAAGGGACGATCCAGCCGACGCGGAAGCGAAGTCCCACCGGCTGATGGTCCGTGCCGGTCTGATCCGCCAGATAGGGGCCGGCCTGTGGAGCTGGATGCCGTCGGGCTGGCGCGTCCACCAGCGAATCTGCGACGTGATCAGGGACGAGATGGAGGCGATCGGCGGTCAGGAAGTGCTGATGCCGGTACTGCTCCCGGCCGAGCCATGGAAGCGGACCGGGCGCCACGGGATCTCTGAGCTCTTCAAGCTCGAGGACCGCAAGGGAGCCGAGATGGTTCTCGCGATGACGCACGAGGAGGCGGTTACCTCGCACGTCGCCCAGATCGTCCGCTCCTACCGGGACCTCCCATTGATCCTCTGGCACCTCCAGACCAAGGAGCGGGACGAGCCGCGCCCGCGCGCAGGGGTGCTGCGGACGAGGGAATTCATCATGAAGGACAGCTACTCCTTCGATCGTGACGACGACGGTCTCGCTCTGTCCTATTCCAAGCACATCGAGGCCTACGACAGGATCTTCGACCGCTGCGGGCTTGAGTGGTATCGGGTCGAATCCGACGTCGGGATGATGGGCGGCTCCGGAGCCCACGAGTACATGGCTCCATGCGCCGCCGGTGAGAACGAGGTGGCCTTGGCACCCGGCTATGCCGCCAACGTCGAGGTGGCCTCTGCCGACCCCCAGCCCGTCGAGCTCCCCGACCCCCTCCCAGAGCCGGAAGAGGTCAGCACCCCCGGTGCGACAGCAATCGAGGACGTGGCCTCCCTCCTGGGTGTCCTGCCCGGAGCGCTGCTGAAGAGTTTCCCCGTGATCAGTAACGGGGAACTGGTGCTCGCGATCGTCAGGGGTGATCACCAGGTCAACGAGATCAAGCTCGCCAATGCCCTCGGCGGAGAGGCAAGGCCGGCCCACACCGACGAGATCGAGAAGGCGCTTGGACCGGTCGGGTTCATCGGACCGGTCGGAGCTCAGGTGCGAGTGATCCTCGACAGCGCGGTCGGGCCGGGCGGCTGGATCACAGGGGCCAATCGGCCGGACCTCCACCTTCGGGGGGTCGAACCGGGTCGGGATTTCCAGTTCGAGCGGGGCGACATCCGATCGGTGGTCGAGGGCGACACTGTGAACGGACATCCGATCCGGATCGAGCCTGCGATCGAGATCGGCAACATCTTCAAGCTCGGGACGCGCTACTCCGAGGCGCTTGGAGCGACCTTCCTCGACGAGGCTGGCAACCAGCGTCCGATCATCATGGGCTCCTATGGGATCGGACCTGCGCGGATCGCAGCGGCCGCAGTCGAGCAGCGAGGCGGCGATACCGAGATCCCCTGGCCCAGAGCGATCGCCCCATGGGACGTCGAGATCGTCGCGATCGGCAAGCCGGAGTCGGACGAGGTACGGACTGCGCTCGAGATTGCAGCGGAACTCGACCAGCAGGGGCTCTCCACAGTGGTCGATGACCGCGACTCGTCGCCCGGGGCCAAGTTTGCCGATGCCGACCTGATCGGCTGCCCGCTGCGACTGACGGTGGGGCGAAAGGGACTTGAACGTGGCGTGATCGAGGGCAGGGAGTCCAACGGTGCCGAACACGAGTTCCGGGTCGATCAAGCCGCATCACAGGCGGCTGTGGCGTGGAGGGCGATCCCCTGAGCACCGGGAGGCCCGGCTGGAAGCGCCTGATCGGCGCTGACCGATCCGGTCCGCCGCCACCGGAAACGATGAAGGACGCCCCATGGCGGCCCTTCACGATTCCGAACCTGATCGCACTGATCCGCCTGATCGGTATCCCGGTCTTCCTCGTGATGGTTCTCGACTCGCCCGACGGAAAGGACATCCCCGCCGCGCTGCTCTATTGCGCGATCGGTTGGAGCGACTACCTGGACGGGTTCATTGCTCGCCTGACCGGTCAGTACAGCCGGCTTGGCGCCTTGCTGGACCCGGTCGCGGACAGGGGCCTCGCCCTTGCCGGGATGTACGTGTCGTGGCGGTTCGAACTTCTCCCGCGCTGGGCCGTCGCAGTGGTCCTGATCCGGGAGGCGGGGATGCTGGTCCTTGGCGCCTGGGCGGTTCGGCGCGGGGTGGAGGTCAGGATCAACTGGGCCGGGAGGATCGGAGTCGCGCCGATCCTCGCCGCCCCGTTCTGGGCGATGGTTTCGGTCGAGTGGTTCGCGCTTCTCCTGCTCTATTCCGGTATGGCCTTGAGCATCTGGGCAAGCGTGCTCTACGCGCGGGACGCGCGGCGCCAGATGGCGGCCTCCGGCAAAGTCTCAACCTCCGGTTGATGCTTCCACCCCCGTCGGGGTAGAATCGACGTATGGCTCTCCATTGCTCCGAATGTGGCTCTCTTGTCAGCGAGGGAGCGAACTACTGCCCGCGCTGCGGAGCCTTTGTCGGCGACGAGGCCGGGGGTGGCTCACCCGGATGGAGGGTGGGTGAGACGGGAGAGCTCGAAGCAGTCCAGATCGAGCCCACCGAGGAGGACGGAGCAGTCCTGGTCGTGCGGTCCGGCGGGGGTAGGGCCGGGGAGAGCTTTCTCCTGCTCGGCGACCGAATGACCATCGGGCGTCGACCCGACAGTTCGGTCTTCCTCGACGACATAACGGTGTCCCGCGATCACGCGGTACTTGTCCGCCGCTCGGCCGAGTGGTGGATAGACGACTGCGGTTCGCTAAACGGCACGTACGTAAACCGGAACCGCATCGACTCTCTCCAACTCGGTGACGGCGACGAGCTGCAGGTCGGCAAGTACCGCCTCGCTTTCCTTCATCGATGAGTGATCCCGGCATGGACAAGCGCGGTTCGATGACCATCGGGGCCGTCTGCGAGCTGCTGGCCCGCGAGTTTCCCGACCTCTCGATCTCGAAGATCAGGTATCTCGAAGACCGGGGCCTGCTTTCGCCGCGCAGAACCGCGGGCGGCTACAGGGTCTACGGGAAGGCAGAGGTCGACCGGCTCCGCACGATCCTGCGTCTCCAGCGAGACGAGTTCATGCCACTCAACGTGATTCGCCGCGAGCTGGCAGGTGGGCGCTCGCAAGCCGACGTTCCCGCGCCCGGGAACGCTGCCGCGCCGAAGCGCAGCGCGGTGACCGTCAACCGCTCCGGAACTTGGACACCGCTCGACGAAGTGATCGATGAAACCGGCGTCGAGCCTCAGCTGATCGCAGAGCTGGAGGATTACGGCGTGATCAAGGGCGAGCATCGAGACGGGGTGGCGGGGTACGACGACACCGAGGTTGAGATCATCCGGGCGGTGGGCGAGCTCGCCCGCTACGGGGTTGCCGGGCGCAACCTCAGGGTCCTTCGGAGTTCCGCCGATCGCGAGGCCGCTCTGCTGCAGCAGATCCTCGCGCCGGCTTTGCGCTCGAGGAACCCGAAGCGGCGCGAGGAGGCCGTAGAGGCCCTTGAGAACCTCGCATCGGTCACCAGCTACCTGGGACATCTGTTGCTGGTCCGCGACCTGCGCCGGATGGCTGCGGGCCGCTGAGGCGACGAGCCCGTTGCCGAGGACCAAACGCACCCGTGCGCTCGACGCCGATCCGGAAAAGGTCTGGGCACTGGCCGCAGACCCGGCCAAACTGCCGAGGTGGTGGCCCGAGGTGGACCGCGTCGACAGGCCCGATGGGAACAGCTTCACCAAATGGGTCGTCTCGCCCCGCGGCCGGGCCGTCGCGATGACCTTCAGCCTCGCCGACCTCGAGGAGGGCAGACACGTGAGGTGGGTTCAGCAGCTCGAAGGAACGCCGTTCGCGCGGTCTCTCAGATCCGGGGCCGAGGAGGTGACCGTCGAGGAGGCGGGTGCGGGCTCGAAGATCGAGCTGGTGATTGAAAGACGCATGAAGGGCACGGCAAGGCTGGGAGGCCTCCTGATCTCCCGCGGGCAGCGACGGGAGCTCGACGAGGCACTCGATCGCCTGGAGGCGAGACTCAGTGGCTGAACGGGTCGAGATGCCGTGGTGGGGGTGGGGCGACCCTGAGCACAGCCGAGAGCTTCCAGCAGCCGCCTTGGCTGAGATCGAACGGCGCTTCGGCAAGCTCGCCGACCCAGAGTCCCTGCCCGGGATCGATCACTTCGAAATCCCGGAGTCGCGGGTACCCGAGCCTGTTGCGGCAGCGCTGCGCTCCTCCACCGGTGCAGATGCCGTCTCCGATACCCCGACCTCCAGGGTCCTCAGGGGAGGCGGAAAGAGCTATCCGGACCTCGTGCGGATGCGCGCCGGTCGTCCGGCCGGTCTGCCGGACCTCGTTGTCGCGCCGGCCAATGCCGAAGAGGTCTCGAAGGTCCTCAAGGTCTGCTCGGAGTCAGGAACCGCTGTTGTTCCGTTCGGTGGTGGCACGAGTGTCGTCGGCGGGTTGAGCCCGATCGGCGAAGGCCAGGGTGGAGTGATCTCCCTGGACATGTCGAGGATGAGCGGGATGGTCTCGATCGACGAAGAGAGCCGGATCGGTGTCGTACTGGGCGGCACGTCCGGTCCCGAGGCGGAGGCCGCGTTCGCGGCCCATGGGCTGACGATCGGCCACTTTCCCCAGAGCTTCCTCCACGCAACTGTGGGTGGCTTCGTCGCGACGAGGTCGGCCGGCCAGGCGTCGACAGGGTACGGCCGGATCGATTCCAACGTCCTCGGTCTTGAGATGGTCACCCCGACGGGACCAATCAGCCTGCCGCCAATGCCGGGAACAGCCGCAGGGCCCGGGCTTAGGTCGCTGCTCGTGGGATCCGAGGGCACGCTTGGCGTGATCACCGAGGTGGCGCTTCAACTCTCAAAAGCTCCTGCCGCAACGCTCGACAGGGCATGGATCGTCAGCGGCTTCGAGCACGGCCGGGAACTGATGCGCAGGATGGAGCAGGCAGGGTGCGCTCCGGCGGTTGCCCGGCTCTCCGACGAGGAGGAGACTGCGGTCAGCCTTGCGCTGTCGGCGAAGTCGCGGGCTCGCAGGGCATTCGCCCGGTACGCCCTCTCGAAGGGACGCGGGCGCCCTTGTCTGCTGATCACATGCTTCGAGGGTGAGCGCGACCGGATCAGCGGCGCTCACGCGGATGCCTCGGCGATCCTACGCTCCGGGGGCGCCAAGTCGTTGGGTGGTATGCCGGCTCGGGCTTGGCGACACGGCCGCTACGACGGCCCGTACCTGCGTGACGTGCTGATGGGTCGCGGGCTGCTCGTGGACACGCTCGAGACCGCTGCTCCGTGGTCGAAGCTGGAAGGCCTCTACAGCTCGGTTTCCGACTCGCTGCGTGGATCTCTTGGGCGGTTCGGAGGAGATCCGATCGTGATGTGTCATGTCTCGCACCTCTATCCGGGAGGGGCGTCGCTCTACTTCACCTTCGTTGGCATCCAACCAGGAAACAATCCGGACGAGCGAATCTCCAACTGGTGGGACGTCAAGAGCGCCGCATCCGAAGCGATCTCCCGCGAAGGCGGGACTATCACCCACCACCACGCCGTCGGGACCGATCACAGGCCTTGGATGGAGGCCGAGGTCGGCGAACGTTCGCTGGCTGCCCTTGCCGCCCTGAAGCGTGAGCTCGACCCGAATGGGGTCATGAATCCCCGCAAGCTCCTGCCCGACTCTGGCTGAGCGGGCTCAGACGCTGAAGGGGGATGCCAGGACGACTGTCCCCGGGGTCTTCGGCACGGCCTGCCCGGGCTGGACGTTCTCCGATGTCACAACGACACGGTTGGCCTGGGGTGCTGACTTCGGAACGGCTGCAACCGCTGTGAACTCGCCCTTTGCGTTCACCTTCTGGAACCCGACCAGAGCCGGCTCCGGGGAGCCGGTCAGCCAGATGCCGACGGTGGTGTTCGGCTTCAGTCCCGTTCCGGCGACCAGCATCGCGTTCTGAGCACCCTTCGATTCGATTCCCGCCACACCGAGCGCTTTTCCTCCGGCTACGGGCTTGAGCGTGAATCGCTTGCGCAACGTCCATCCGCCCTTGCCGTCAGGT
>JBAXRO010000056.1:0-12541 GCA_037131165.1 Actinomycetes bacterium
GTTCACCAGGAGTTGCCATTAAACGATGACCTCCTATTAAAGCAACAGTACTATGACCTCCTCGGCCAGTTCGACCTCGCCCTCGGTGGGTGCTCCGTAGGTGGTGCCGCGGGCGAGCTGGGCCTCGATCGCGGCCATCACCTCCGGGTGGCAGTGACCGAGGATGAGCGGACCCCACGAACAGACGTAGTCGACGTAGGAGTTGCCGTCCACGTCGACGAGCTCGGCGCCGTCGCCGCGATCGATGAACAGCGGTGATCGCCCGATCGAGCCCATAGCTCGCACGGGTGAGTTGACGCCTCCGGGAATGGCTGCGAGTGCCCGCTCGTAGAGCGCTTGGGATTTGGTGTCGTCGAGTCCGGTCGACACTGGGCGGCGCGTCAAGAGTGCGCGTCCTCCCACGCCTCGAATTCGCCCGTGAAGTACTGCATCCGGATCTTCTTGAACTCGGTCGAGGAGTAGAGGACCGAACGCTCGTGGATGCCCGTGTCCTCGGCGATCGCTTCGAGGATGGCATCGCACTCCTCCTTCGAGCGGCCATGGGCCATCGTGAAGAGGGCGTAGGGCCAGTCGGCGTAAGTCGGGCGCTCGTAGCAGTGCGAGATGCCCCGGAAGGAAGCCATCCGGCCGCCGATCTCGAGGATCCTGTCCTGCGGGACCTTCCAGACACCCATGCCGTTTGCGCTGAACCCGGCTCGGCGATGGAACAGGATCGCTGCAACCCGCCTGAGGATCCCCCGCTCCTTCATCGCCTCGAGGTGCCCGAGGAACTTCTCCTCAGGCATCCCCACCTCCGCGGCTGCCGCCGCGTATGGGGTCGCGACGATCGGCATGTCGCCCTGGAGGGCGCGGATGACGGCGACGTCGACGTCGTCGTAGGGCACAGCCTCGATCTCCGCCGGCTTGACCGCCTCGGCGGCAGGAGCGGCGAGCGCCTCGGTGCCGCCCTGCATCTCGAGGTCCATCCTGATCTTGAACAGGTTCAGGGTCGGCAGCTGCCTGACCGACTCGGCGCCTGCCTCACGGGCGAGGATCTCGAGCGTACCGTCCAGCCCGAGCTTGGATTCTGGGGTCGTGGCGATCGTGAACCAGAGGTTGAACTCGTGACCACGCAAGTAGTTGTGCGTCACGCCGGGGTGCTCGTTGATCACCTTGGCCGCGCGATGCGGGTACTCGGGGTCGACCTTCGCTGCGACGAGCATCGAGGAGAACCCGAGCGCGCGGGTGTCGAAGATCGGCGTGACCTGGCGGATGATCCTTTCCTTGACGAGCCTCTCGACCCGCGCGAGGACCTCTTCCTCCGTCAGACCGGCTCCCTCGGCCACAGCCGCGTAAGGGCGCGGCGCGATCGGGAAGCTGCCCTGCATCAGGTTGAGAACGGAACGGTCGACGTCGTCGAGCGGGACGGCAGCGCCGTCCTTCCTGCTTCGCAACTTCGGGGTTGCTACCGGTCTCGCAGCCACTTCGCGGCCTCCAGGGCGTGGTAGGTGATGATTGTCCCTGCTCCCGAGCGCTTGATCGCCACCAGCGATTCGAGAACTGCTTCGCGTCTGTCAAGTGATCCGTTCGAGGACGCCGCTTCGATCATGGCGTATTCGCCACTGACTGCGTAGCCCCAGACGGGCGCGCCGGTTTCGGCCCTGACGCCGGCGATCAAGTCGAGGGCCGGCATCGCCGGCTTGACGATCAGCACGTCGGCACCTTCGGCCACGTCGAGCAGGGCTTCGCGGATCGCCTCGTCGGAGTTGGCCGGATCCATCTGGTAACCGCGCCGGTCGCCCTCCATCGGCTTCGAACCGGCTGCTTCGCGGAAAGGCCCGTAGAACGCCGAGGCGTGCTTGACGGCGTAGGAGATGACGAGGGTGTCCGTCAATCCTTCGGAATCGAGAGCGTCGCGGATCGCTGCGACCCGCCCGTCCATCATGTCGCTCGGTGCGACCGCATCGGCTCCGGCTCGAGCCTGACTCACCGCGGTCCGGGCGATCGGGTCGAGCGAGGCGTCGTTGTCTACGCGACCCTCGGAATCGAGCACCCCGCAGTGGCCGTGATCGGTGTAGGCGCACAGGCAGGTGTCCGCGATCAGGACGAGGTCGTCGCCTACCTCGCTCCTCGCGCGGCCGAGCGCAGTCTGAACAACCCCGCCTGGGTCGAAAGCCGAGCTTCCCGTCGGGTCCTTCGAATCCGGGATCCCGAAGACGAGGAGCCCGCCGAGGCCAACCGCGACAGCCTCCGCGGCGGCGGCGGCCAGGCCGTCCATGTCGAGGCGCTGCACTCCCGGCATTCCCGGCACCGGCTGGACGCCGCTGTCTGCGTGGACGAACACGGGCAGCACGAGATCGCCGGGATGGACTGCCGTCTCGCGGAACAGCGAGCGCAGGGCAGCAGTCCGGCGAAGCCTTCTGGGGCGGTGGATCGGGTACTCCATCGGCACAACCGAGGATAGGCGAGCGGTGCGGCCCAGGGTCGAGCCGGGCGCTCCAGCGGCATCGGCCGACGGGAGCGATCAGGGACTCGGGCCCGAAGCCCCCCACGGCTCGAGTTCGACGTGCCTGTGGAGATAGATGGCGGTCTCCTTGATTACAGCTGCGATCGGGAGTGCGATCAGGGCGCCGACGATCCCGTAGAGGGACGCGCCGAGGAGCAGGGCGAACATCACGACCAGCGGGTTGATCCTCAGCGAGTGCCCGAACACCTGCGGAGCGACGACATGGCCCTCGATCTGCTGCAGCGCGATGAAGATCAGTGCGACCCAGATGGCGTCGACCGGGTCGTTCACCAGGGCGACGAGTACGGGTGGCACCGCCCCGAGGACGGGGCCGATGTAGGGGATCAGTTCCATCAACCCGAAGAACACGCCGAAGAAGACGGCGTAGGTCTCCCCCTCCGGGAACAGGCCGGTGATCCCCATCAGCCACATCGCCAAACCGGCCCCGAGGCCCATCAGAGTGCTGAACAGAAGCTGACCGCGGACGTACCCGAACACCGCGTGTTGGACGGCGTTGGGGTAGTCGTCTTCGCGAGTGCCGTCGCCCCTGGGCATCCGCGAGCGGATGAACTTCCCGATCGGTTCGGCGTAGAGCAACATGTAGACCGAGATCACGAAGACGAGGACCAGCGAGAAGGAGATCTCCGCGGCACTCTGGAGCACTGATTGGGAAGCCGAGAAGATCGACCCGGAGCTGTTGACGAGCTTCTCCTGGATCACCTGCACGGCCGACTGGCCCTGCTGCTTGATCCGCACGTCCCAGCCGCGATCGGTGAACCATTGCTGGGCGACGTCGAGTGTGTGGGCGGCGCTGCGACCGAGCTGAGGGACCTCGCTACGGATCGAGTTCACCTGTGAGGCGACGGGGTTCGCGAGCAACGCCCCGGCCCCCAGCAGCACGATGAAGAAGCCGAGGTAGGCGAGGAAGACGGCCAGGCCGCGGCGGATCCCGAAGCGGGCGGAGATCACCGTGACCAACGGATTGAGGATCAGGGCTATTACGCTCGAGACGGTGAAGAGCACGATCACAGGCGCGGCAGCCGAGAGGATGCCCGAGAGAACCACGGCGCCGACAGCGAGAACGGCGACCTGTGCCCAGCGGGGCAGGACGGTTCTCGGTGGCGTGGCCGCCGCCGGTCGAACCTCCGTTTGCCCTTCCTCCGCCATCACGGCGATTATCGGGATCGGATCGGCGTGAGCTCGAACGGGATCCTGTTCGTCGGCGACCTCGTGGGCGGCGCGGGCCGCAGGGCACTGCTGGAGGTGCTTCCCGGGTTGCGGGAGGAGTTCGCCCCCCGATTCGTCGTCGTCAATGCCGAGAACGCAGCGGGTGGCCGCGGCATCACGCCGAAGATCGCAGCCGAGCTGTTCGCCGCCGGCGTCGATGCGATCACCCTCGGGAACCACGCCTACAAACGCAGCGAGGGCTGGGGTCTACTCGACGAGGATGACCGCGTGGTCAGGCCGGCCAACCACTTCGCGACCAGCCCCGGCCGCGGTTCGACCGTGATCGAGAGGGACGGGGTCAGACTCGGGGTGCTCAACCTCTCCGGGAACCTCGGGATGGACGCGCCGCACCCGTTCGTGGCAACGGCCGAGTCGGCGATCCACGACCTCTCGAAGAGGAGCGACCTGATCCTCGTCGACTTCCACGCCGAGGCGACCAGCGAGAAAGTCGCCCTCGGCTGGCTGCTCGATGGCCGGGTCACGGCAGTGGTCGGCACCCACACCCATGTGCCGACGGCCGACGCCCGGATCCTGCCGGGCGGCACCGCCTACATCACCGACGTCGGCATGACCGGCTCACGGGACGGCGTGATCGGGGTCGTCAGGGAGCAGGCGATCGAGGCGATGACGAGCCACCTCCCGGTGCGGTTCGAACCGGCCGAGGCGGACCCGTGGGTCAACGCCGTGATGATCAGGCCGGCGTCGGGCTCGGATCCGGCGCGGATCGATCAGGTGCTTCGTCCCGCCGGGAGAGGCTGATCGCGTCGCACTTCAGGTCGCTCGCGGCGACCAGGGCCATCGCCGGCAGGAACCAGACGATGTAGGTGTAGAACCAGTAGACCGCCGACAGCTGGAGGGCGATCGTCACCGCTACCGATAGGGATGCGAGGACGACTGGGGTCCTGTTCTCGGCCCTCGGCCGTATCGCGACGAACACGGCAAGCAGGACGACGGCGACCTGCCAAGCGATCCTCGACCATCCGGGGAGGCCATAGAGGCCCCAGGCGCTGAACGGCGCTCCGCGGTCGTCCTGGTAGCCGATCGTCCGCCGCCACACGGCGAGCGGGTCGTCGACGTAGGGAGCCATCGAGATCGCGAAGAGGAGCGCCGCCCCAAGCCCCCAGAGCACCACCGACTTGAGGTTCGAGGAGCCCCTGACCCGGATGAACATCGGCATCAGGACGAGTCCCGCCATCTTCGTCAGGGCCTGAACGGTCGAGGCCGCCCCGCGCAGGAACGTTCCACCTGTGCCGTTCACAGTGAGGGTGAGCAGGAGCAGGGTCGAGCAGAGAGCGACGAGGCCGTCGTTGGCACCGCACATCGCGACGTAGAGCGTGAACGGGCAGGTGACCCAGAACCAAGCGGCCACCACCGCGCCCGGTGGGCCACGCAGCCTGTAGCCGAGCAGGGCCAATGCGAGCAGGCAGAGGATGTCGAAGACGACAGCGGCAGTCGTGGCGGCCGCCAGGCGCTGCTTGTTCGAAGTCGTGTCGAACAGCAGGGCGAACGGAGCGTAGGCGGCCCAAGTGACCGGCCCATACGTGTCGCCACGCTCGATCCGCTTCGGGAAGTGGCCGTAGACGAGCTTGCCGGAGGCGAGCCTGTCGCCGCCGATCACGCTCGCCTCGCCGACGTCGATCACGTTGCCGTCGGCCACGACGAGCGCGATCCTAAAGCCGAGCAGGAAGACGATCCCGATCACCATCACGCTCGCCGGCAGGAGGCTGCGGCGCGGCTCCCCGGGCTCGCCCGAGCGCAACCCGCGCCAAAGCATCCTCCCGAGCAGCCAGAGCATCGGCGGGTACATCAACGGGGTCGAGAGATCGATCCTGCCGTCGTTGAAGCCGGCGAACGAAAGCGACAGCGCGCCGACCGCGGCGACATCGAGCCAAGCGAGGCCGGGGCGTCCCCGCGGGAGCAGCCCGATCAGGAACGCTGCGAGCAGCGGCAGCCAGATCCACAGCGCCGCTGCACTGCGGCCGAACGCGCCCGGGTAGCCCCGGGCCATCGACCATGCAGCTTGGTAGCCGACCCACTGCTCGAGGACCTTCCCACCCTTTGCCGCGATGAACACCTCGGCGGCGAGCTGGCCGCCGGCCGTCCAGTACTGGACTCGCCAGCGTTCGCGCTGGCGGACGGTGTCCCAGTGGCCGTCGGCGTGGCGAGCCACCTCGGCCTTGACCTTCGGTAGCCGTTCGGCGGTCGACTGGGCCCGCTGGCTGTCGACCACAGTCGCGACCGATCGGGCTCCCGAGGCCGGTGCCGCTGTGAGGGCGACGGCGACAGCTGCGGCGAGGAGCGCCGCCTCAACCCGTCGCGAGCGCGCCCGCACGATCCCGATCGAGGTCGAAGTGGTCCCTCACCATCCCGGCAATGTCCCTGATCGACCACTCGGCACGCTCAGCCCGGGTGTCGGGACCGGTTCCGCACCACAACAGCGCGCCGTGGCTGTCGGACCGGTGCAGCGAGCCGTGGCTGCCGCCGCCGAGATGGGAAGAGCCGCCCCAGTCGATGAACTCGGCTCCGGGGGTCGCCGACAGCAGGACGTCACCCGCATTCGGGCAGTCGAGAGCGGACTGGATGCGCCTCAGCGCATCGGGGTACTCCGGAGTCAGGATCCGGCCATCGAGGACTGTCATCCCAAGCACCCCGAGGTCTCCGTCCACGGACCAGGTCCCTCCGTGAGCATCGACGAGGTCGCCTCCCGGGGCGAACCGGAGCTCCCGTCCGCTGCGAAGCACCCTGCTCTCGTCGTGTCCGCGAAGCATTGCGAGGTCGACTCCGGGCAATCTGAGGGCATCTCCGGCTGCGCGTTCGGCCGCGGCTTCGCGGTCTCCGGAGCGCAGGACGTAGAGCATCGCCGAGCGCTGGGCCAACCCGATCGCGATTTCCTCGGTTTCGATCCCACTCATGCGCGGTGTCCGCATCTGCCAGTCGGTGAAGGCGGAGAGCAGGTCGACCCGCTCGGTGACGAGTCCGTGGCCGTGATCGGCAGCGACGACGATCGCGTAGCGATCGAGCAGCGCATCCACTCCGCCGGCGGCATCGGCAAGCCTCTGCAACTGCGAGTCGGCCTCGGCGATCGAATCGATCTGGGCCTCCGGTCCGTGCCTGTGCGACCAGCCGTCGTTGTCCGGCAGCGAAAGCAGCAGGAAGTCGAACGCATCGTCGGCGACGAGTTGGCTGCCGACGCAGCCCGAGTGGCGGTCGCGAACGCCCGGCAGCCCGAGCTGCGAGCGGCAACCGGTCCTCCGCGAGGCGAAGATGTCGGCGTAGAAGAGGTCGCGCGGTCCGAGCACCGGGTCGCGGAACAGTGTCGTGGTCGCGAGGCGTGCCAACCGCGACTCGCTCGACGGATGGTGAACGTGGCGACCGCGGTACATCAGGTAGGTCGTCCCTGCCGTCCTGAAGCCGGCATCGTCGAGCGACTCGAACACGGTCGGCACGTCCGGTGCGAGGTGGTCGCGGTTCATCGAGTAGACGGTGTCGGTGAGAGTCCTCGCTATCCCCTGCTTGCGCCCTGCTGCGAACGAGGAGCCATATTCGACGTAGCGCCGCTCGCCGCGGTGGTACCAGTTCATCGACGGGATCCGATGCTGGTCGGGCCCGACCCCGGTCGCGATCGATGCCGCGCAGACCGGAGTCACGGAGGGGAACGAGGCGACGCAGTCATCGACGTAGACACCCTCGCCGACGACCCTCGCGAGCACGGGCGCTCCCCCTCGGGCGATCGCCCGCTCCATCGACGCGGGTCTCATTCCGTCGATCACGACGAGGATCAATCCGGTTCTGCTCACAGGCCCTCGCGGAACGCTGCTTCAGGCGTGGTGCGCTCACTCCTCACTGGGACCGCCACGGTAGCGGGCGACACCACCGCGGCGGTTGCCTTCGCTACCGTCACGATGTGCCCGACGGGGGAGAAGAGATGGGCCGGCGCTCACGCGGCGGGGAAAGCTCGGCAATCGAGCGCTACTCCGGGCTGTTCGCGGAGCGCACTGCGTCGATGACGTCGTCGGCGATGCGCGACCTGATGGCCGTCACCGAGCGGCCGGAGGTGATCTCGCTCGCCGGCGGGCTGCCCGACACCTCGACCTTCCCTGCCGATTCCTACGCTGCCCTGATGGGCCGAATCGCGGCGGGCCAGTTGGCCAAGGCCCTCCAGTACGGGCCGACCGAGGGGCTGTCGGCTGCCCGCGAGTGCATCCGCGAAGTGATGGCGGCCGAGTCGGTCGCGGTCGAGCCGGACGACGTGATCGTCACCAGTGGCGGCCAGCAGGCGCTCGACATCGTCTGCAAGGTGCTGATCGACCCGGGCGACGTGATCGTCGCCGAGGGCCCGACCTACCCGGGTGCCGTGTCGGCGTTCACGAGCTACCAGGCACAGGTCGAGCAGGTCCCCGTCGATGACGACGGGATGGACACCCAGAAGCTGCGCGAGCGCCTCGACGACCTCGACCGGCGCGGCAAGCGGCCGAAGCTCCTCTACCTGATCCCGAACTTCCAGAACCCCAGCGGTGTGACCCTCTCGCTCGAGCGAAGGCGTGAAGTGATCGAGATCGCGCAGGAGCGCGAACTCCTGATCCTCGAGGACAACCCCTACGGACTGCTCCGCTACGACGGGGATCCCCTGCCGAGCCTGCGCGAGCTCGACGAGGACGAGCTCGTGATCTACGTCGGCACCTTCTCGAAGATCCTCTCCCCAGGCATACGGCTCGGCTGGGTCACGGCTCCGCGACCGGTCCTCGAGAAGCTCAACCTCGCCAAGCAGGCAGCGGACCTATGCAGCTCGTCACTCGCCCAGCACTTCGTTGCCGCCTATGTCGCCGGCGGTGGCTGGCCTGAGTACATCTCCTCGCTGCGCGGCATCTACCGGCGGCGGCGCGACGTGATGATCGAGTCGCTCGAGAGCGAGCTGCCCGAGGGCGCAACATGGACCGTCCCGAAGGGCGGCCTGTTCGTCTGGGCGACCCTCCCCGACTACATAGACACCACCGACCTGCTCGCCCGCGCCCTGCGTGAGAACTTCGCGTTCGTGCCGGGCCGGGCAGCCTGGGTCGACGGAAGCGGCGGCTCCTCGATGAGGCTGAACTTCTCCGGGGCCGACGAGGGCGAAATCCGCGAGGGAGTCCGGCGCCTCGGCGCGATTGTCGGCGAGCAGGTCGACCTGTTCGGGACGATGACGGGCCGGGCTCCAAAGGCAGCAAGGAAGGCCGCGATCGAACCGCAGGAGGGTGGCAGGGTCGTCCCGTTCACCCCGATCGAGCCCGAGGCGGAAGCCGGCGGGGCCGCCTGAGCATGAAGGTCGCCCTGCTCGAAGGCGGTCGCTCCCTGGAGCGCGGGGTCTCGCTCAGGACGAGTGCCCGGGTCAGGGACGCGCTCGTCCGGCTCGGCCACGAGCCGATCGGGGTCGACGCCGACGGGGACCTGGTGCCGACGCTGCGAGACTTGGCTCCTGACGCCGCGTTCATCGCCCTGCACGGTGGAGATGGCGAGGACGGAATGGTTCAGGAGCTGCTGGAGCTTCTCGGGATCCCCTACACCGGCTCCGGGCCGGAGGCGTGCGCTCAGACGAGCGACAAGTCGCTGGCCAAGAGCCTGTTGCGTGCCGCCGGCCTCCCTACGCCCGAGTCGGCAACGCTCGACGGCGAGGCGATGCGGGAGCTCGGAGCCGCTCAGGCCCTGCCCGAGATCGGGCAAAAGCTGGGTTGGCCGATGGTCGTCAAGCCGGTCTCGCTCGGTTCAGCTCTGGGCCTCGGCCTTGCCCACAATGCCGACGAGGCCCCGGCGGCGATGCTCAAGGCGCTGTCCTACGACGACCGAGTGCTGCTTGAGCGGTTCGTCGCCGGCCGAGACCTCGCCGTTGCCGTGATCGGCGAAGCCGCCGGTCCGCGCGCCCTCCCGGCAGTCGAAGCCGTGCCGGTCGGTGACTCCTATGACTTCGAGGCCCGCTACGAAATCGGCGCGACCAACTTCGTCTGCCCGGCCGAGATCCCCGAGGAGACGGCAGATGAGGCGGCGAGGATCGCCGTCGAGGCGTTCGAGGTGTTCGGCTGCCGGGGAGTGGCGCGGGTCGACCTGCTGCTCGGTGAAGACGGGTCGCTCACCGTCCTCGAGCTGGACACGATCCCCGGACTGACTCAGACAAGCCTCGTCCCGCTGGCAGCCGAGGCCGCAGGGATCGGTTTCGACGACCTGATCGAGACGATGCTCGACCTTTCGTCACCTCGGGCCTGAAGCGGACTGCAGGGGTTCAGTGGCGCCGCGGTCCGTCGGACGGGCGGCTGACCGAGCGGGAGCTCAGCCGTTCTCGCCCTTGAAATCCTCGGGACTGACGTCGTCGAGGAAGTCCTTGAACCGTTCGACGACCTCGTCGGTGTCCTCGACCTCGTGCTCGAACTCGATCGCCGACTCGTCGACGACCTCGTCGGCGGCGAATATCGGCGCGCCGGCACGGACTGCGAGGGCCAGAGCATCGCTCGGGCGCGAGTCGATCTCGATCTCGCGGCCGTCGCTCAGCAGGGTGATCGAGGCGTAGAAGGTGTTGTCCCGAAGTTCAGTTATCGCGACGCGGGCGCAGGTGGTGTCGAGCTCACCCAAGGTCTCGGCAAGGAGGTCATGGGTCATCGGCCTCGGCGTGGAGGCGCCTTGGAGCTTCATCAGGATCGCCGCGGCCTCCGGGTGGCCGATCCAGATCGGCAGGAAGCGGTTGGTGTCAACGGCCTTGAGCAACACGATCGGCTGTTTGCCGACCATGTCGAAGCTCACTCCGTAGATGACCATCTCCTGCAACAGGGGCTCCTTACAGTTGTAGAGGAAGGCTAGCGACACGCCCCCGCGCCGTGGCGGGCATCGAGCTTCCGGTGATTCGGGAGCCAGGTTCCTACACTCCCTGTTCGGCGTCAGGGGCCAGTCCCCTCCACCACTGAAGAACATGCCCAGCGAAGCAGCCTCGACAACCGATCCCGAACGCCCCTTCCGGGTGGCGATCGTCGGGGCTGGACCGGCCGGCTTCTACGCAGCGGACAGGCTGCTTCGCGACGAGCACCCGATCGAGGTCGAGATGTTCGACAGGTTGCCCACCCCGTTCGGCCTCGTTCGCGCCGGAGTCGCACCCGATCATCCGAAGATCAAGGCCGTCACACGGGTGTTCGAGAAGACGGCCAAGCGCGAAGGGTTCCGCTTCCACGGGCATGTCGAGATCGGCAGCGACCTGACACACGACGAGCTGACGTCGTGCCACGACGCGGTGATCTACACATATGGCGCAGCCCACGACCGGAGGCTCGGTATCCCCGGCGAGGACCTGCCGGGCAGCGTTCCCGCCACTCGGTTCGTCGCCTGGTACAACGGCCATCCGGACGCCTCCGGTCACGACTTCGACCTCTCCGGCAAGCGGGCGGTGGTGATCGGCAACGGCAACGTCGCGGTGGACGTGGCGCGGATGCTCGTGCTGCCGCGCGAGGAGATGGCCGAGACGGACATCGCCGATCACGCTCTCGAAGTCCTCAGCGCGAGCTCGATCGAGGAGGTCGTGATCCTCGGTCGGCGCGGCCCGGCCCAGGCGGCCTACACGACGCCCGAGCTGCGCGAGCTCGGCGAGCTGACCGACGCCGACGTGATCGTCGACCCGGCAGAGGTCGTGCTCGACGGTGCGAGCCGCCAGTGGCTCGAGAGCGAACACGCCGACAGGACGGCCCGCGACAACGTCGAGATCGTCGAGGAGTACTCGCAGCGGGCTCCATCCGGCAAGCCGAAGCGGGTGGTGCTCCGGTTCCTCGCCTCCCCGGTCGAGATCCTCGGCGATGAGCGGGTCGAGGGCATCAGGGTCGTACATAACGAGCTGATCGCCGACGACGGCGGGCAGATCCGCGCCCATCACACCGATCGCGAGGCGACGATCGAGTGCGATCTCGTCCTGCGGTCGGTCGGCTACCGGGGCGAGGGGATCGAAGGCCTGCCCTTCGACGAGCGCACCGGGACGATCCTCAACGAGGGCGGCCGCGTGCTGCACGAGCCGGGTGGCGAGCCGTTCCGGGGCGTCTACACCGCGGGCTGGATCAAGCGCGGGCCGTCAGGCGTGATCGGCACCAACAAGAAGTGCGCCAACGACACCGTGGACCTGCTGTTGGAGGACCTCGACGCCGGGATCCTTCCGAAGGCGGGAGGCGATTCGGCGGCGCTCGACTCGCTGCTCGCGGAGCGGGCACCGCACAGGATCGACTACGCAGGCTGGGAGCGGATCGACGAGCACGAGCGGGAGCTCGGCGAGGCTCAGGGCCGCCCGAGGGTCAAGCTCGTGACTCACGACCACCTGCGCGAGAAGGCGACCGGCTGAATCCCATCCGGCCGAACGGCCGCCTGGCGGCCAGCGGACCAAAGCCGCCGGCGAAGGTCAGGACCCGAGGAGAGTGGGCGATCCAGGATTCGAACCTGGGACCTCATCCTTATCAGAGATGCGCTCTAACCAACTGAGCTAATCGCCCTTATTGAGTTTTGCTCGGTTCCTGAATCGCCAATGGCACATCTATGGCACCCGAGCTTTTCTACACGCATAAGGCTAGCCGAGATGCAACGCCCGCGTAACCCTGACCCGCTCTTACCGCGGAAGATCGCAGCTAGCCGGTGAGCGCACAACTGGCAACGGTTGTGCCCGCAGGATGCGAGCCGATTCGGAAGGACGAGATACAACCGCTAGAGGTTGTATCTCGGCTCAACAATCAAGCGGCTGCTTCGCCGCGCGAAAGAGCAGGAGCACTCTCCCAGTCGCCAGAAGGGACAAAATCAAAGGCGGGTTCTAGGTTGGCCCTCGGAAACCTCAGAGCAGAAGCT
>JBAXRO010000057.1:0-12227 GCA_037131165.1 Actinomycetes bacterium
GGCAGCGCTCGGTGTCCTGCTGTTCATGATCCAGGCGGTACTCGGGCGTGGCGGCCAGATCCCGAAGATCACGCGGCCGTTGACCGTTGCCGGCGCAGTGCTGACGGCGTTCGGGAGCATCGGCTACGCGGTCGTGATCTCCGTCGCCGCGGCCAACTTCGTCAACAACTCGGGGATCACCTACGAGCAGGCTCGCGACGTGACGGGCGGGACCCTCTTCCTCGCAGTCCAGCTCTCCAGCGTGCTCGGCCCGCTTCTGCTCGCATTCAGCCTCGTGATGACCTCGATCCACTCGATGAGGGTCGGCCTGCTGACCCGATTCATGGGTTACCTCGGAGTGGTCGCCGCCGTCCTCCCGTTCCTTCCGATCGGGCCGCTTCGCCAGCTCTCTCAGGCTCCGGTGATCCCGCTCTTCTGGTTCATCGCTCTCGCGGTGCTGATCAGCGGACGCTGGCCGGGCAGCGGAGTGCCGAAGGCATGGCTCGACGGCGAAGCCCACCCGTGGCCGTCGGCGGCCGAGGCCCGTGAGGCCCGCGAGCAGGCCGAAGCCGCCGGCGACGGCTCCTCCAACGGCAAGGCCTGAGCGCCGGCGCCACACTACGGCCGCGAGCGACGAACTCCGATCGCAATCCCTCCCGGTTTAGGGGAGAATCAACGCGAGCGCAGGTTCAGCAGTCCACAAGAGGGGGAGCGGCATGGAGCGCAAGCGGCCAGTCGGAGCGGAACTCGAGCAGGAACTCGAACGCCTCCTACAGGAAGGTGCCTCGTTCCCGCCCCCCGGTTCCTTCCGCAGCGCGGCGCTGATGGCCGACGAGGCGGTTTGGGAAAAGGCAGAAGCCGACCCGGTCGGCTTCTGGGAGGAACAGGCTCGGGCGCTCGACTGGGCGCAGGAGTGGACGACCGCGCTGGACGACTCCAACCCGCCGTTCTACAACTGGTTCCAGGGTGGGAGGATCAACGCCTCGCACAACTGCCTCGACCGCCATGTCGACGCGGGACTCGGCGACAGGGTCGCGTTCCATTGGCACGGCGAGGACGGCTCGACGAGAACGGTGACCTACTCGGACCTCCACCGTGACGTCCAGCTCGCGGCCAACGCGCTCAAGGACCTTGGGGTGAAGTCAGGCGACGTTGTCGGGATCTACCTGCCGATGATTCCCGAGGTCGTAGTCGCGATGCTCGCCTGCGCTCGCATCGGGGCTCCTCACAACGTCGTCTTCGGTGGGTTCTCGGCTCAGGCAGTGGCGGAGCGGATGGACGTCTCCGATGCGAAGGTGCTGATCACCGCCAGCGGCGCTCAGCGCAAGGGCAAGGTCGCGCCGGTCAAGGCGCAGGTGGACGAGGAGATCGCAGGGATCGACTCGCTCGAGCACGTGGTCGTCGTCCGCCACGCCGGCGAGGAGCCGCCGATGACCGAGGGTCGCGACGTCTTCTGGGATGAGGTTCTCACGGCGGCCGACCCTGAATGCCCGGCTGAGCCGTTCGACTCCGACCACCCGCTCTTCATCCTCTACTCGTCCGGTTCGACCGCCAAGCCGAAGGGGATTCTCCACGGCACCGGTGGCTACCTCACGGGTGTCGCGTGGACCCACAGGCACGTCTTCGACCTCAAGCCCGAAACCGACGTCTACTGGTGCTCGGCTGACGTCGGCTGGATCACCGGGCACAGCTACATCGTCTACGGCCCACTGATGAACGGTGCGACGAGCGTGATGTACGAGGGCGCCCCCGACTACCCCCACACCGGCATCTGGTGGGAGCTCGTCGAGAAGTACAGGGCGACGATCTTCTATACGGCACCCACGGCGATCCGCGCCTGCATGAAGTGGGGAGCGGACGTCCCAGCCAAGTACGACCTATCGTCGCTGAGGCTGCTCGGATCGGTCGGGGAACCGATCAACCCGAAGGCTTGGCTCTGGTACCACCTCGTGATCGGCGGCGGCCAGTGCCCGATCGTCGACACCTGGTGGCAGACGGAAACGGGCCACATCATGATCTCTCCACTTCCCGGCGTGGCCGATGCCAAGCCGGGATCGGCGATGCGTCCTCTGCCCGGAGTGCTCGCCGAGGTCGTCGACGAACACGAGGGCAAGGAAGTGACGAACGGCACCCAGGGCTTGCTGGTGCTCAGGCGACCCTGGCCGGGAATGCTCAAGACCCTCTACCGCGACGACGAGCGGTTCGTCGAGACTTACTTCAGCCGCTTCGGCCCGGAGGCCTACCTCGTAGGCGATGCCGCCAGGCGCGACCTCGACGGCGACCTCTGGGTGATCGGCCGGATCGACGACGTCGTGAACGTCTCGGGCCACAGGCTCTCGACTGCGGAGGTCGAGTCGGCGATCGTCGCCCACCCGGCGGTGGCCGAGGCCGCGGTGATCGGCCAGTCGGACGAGCAGACCGGCCAGGCGATCTGCGCATTCGTGACCCTCGAGGCGAGCCACGAGGCCGACGACGGGGTCGCGGCCGGGATCAACGAGACTGTCGCCGAGCGGATCGGCAAGTTCGCGCGGCCGAAGCGGATCATCTGGGCCCACGACCTGCCGAAAACCCGGTCGGGCAAGATCATGCGCCGGCTGCTGCGCGACATCGCCGAAGGTCGTGCGCTCGGCGACGTGACGACCCTGCGCGACCCGGCGGTGATGGCCGAGCTGGAGGGCCAGATAGCCGCCCGCGGGTCCGAGGAGGACTGAGTAGGAGGCGCCCGGCCTGACTGGCTCGACCCAACCGACGGGCCGAACTGCGAAACGAGCGGGGCCGAAAACTCAGTCGATCAGCTCGATCTCGCACGAGGTCCCGGGTGCGTTCGCGAGACGGCTGTCCGCCGTAAGGAGGACTGTCCCAAGCCGTTCCGCCAGCGCCACGTAGACGGCGTCGTAAGGAGTCAGGTTCTGCCGCAGCTCCCAGCAGCGGTCGATGAGGGCGAGATGCGGCGCTCGCGCTATGCGGAGGCGGGCAAGGTCCGCTACCGCCTCCTCTCCCCGCACCGCCCCGCCGAAGACCCTGCGCCATGCAGACATGACCTCGAGATCGATCAAGTCAGGCGCGACGAGAGTCTCGCCTCTCAACCTCTCCCTGATGCGAACGCCATCCGGACCGTCGTCACCGAGGGCCGGGACGATGACGCTCGCATCCACGACGATCACAGCTGGACTCGGCGACTCACCGCGAATCGCGGTCGACACGGATCAGCCGCACGGCCTCTGCAACCGGGATCGACCCTCCGCTTCGCTGGCCTGCCGAATCGAGTACCTCGTCGAGAGTGGGCTGACGAGCGTCGGCTGTCAGGCGCGCGAGCAGGTACTCCTGAAGGGACATTCCCTGATTGGCAGCTCGCATCCGCATGGTCCTGTGGACATCATCGGGCACGTTCTTGACTTGGATGGTCGCCACTTGCGCCAGAGTAGCGCCAAAATGGCGCCAACTCTCACCGCGAGCCGGATTGCGGCTTGGCGGCAGGGGAAGCCTGACAGTCAGCGACCCCTTCATTACGAGTGAAGTGTTCGCCCCGGAATGAGTGGCTGGGCGGCTGGACGCTGACTCGGGGAGTCAGCCGTCGCGCGACTCGGCTCGCAGCTCGCTCATCATCCGCTCGAGACGGGGTTCCGACTCCTCGTCCACGTGGACCATCAGCTCGGCGATCGACGGGTGAACCGCGGCGATCCGGTCGCGCATCGCGATCGCGACGGCTCGGTAGGTCGGGTGACCTTCGCGGCCGGAGCGCAGCTCGATCAGCTGCATCGCCTCGCGGGCGTTGAGGTCGAGGATGAAGCGGATCCGGTAGCCGAGGCAGAGCGCGTACGGGGCATGGCTGGCCTTACCGGCCGAGATCAGGGCCTCCCAGGCCCGCGCCGACACCTCCAACGCCTCGCGGTAGTCGTCGCCGCAGCCGGCCTGCTCGACCTCCGACGGCACGCCCGCCCCGAGGAGCGGTGACAACGTCTGCCACTGGACGGTGAGCATCCTGTGGCGCTGGAGATCGCGGAATGCGCCGTAGTCGGCTACGACCTCGAACCTGTAACGCAGGCTTTCGAGCCCGCGGCCCGGGCGGTGGCGTCGGTTGGCACGCTTCCCGACCAAGTCGGCGAGCATCCGGGCGCGCTCCTCACCTGAGAGGCGTGCGACCACATCGCGGGTCTCGCGCTCACTCCTTCCGGCCGCCTCGAACAGCAGCGCCGCAAGCAGCTCGTCCTCGCTGCCCTCGACCGCGAGCAGGTCGACCGACGGGCCTGGGTTGGCAGCCGCCTCGGCGCCTATCCCGAGCTTTTCGCTCCACTTGCGCCCTGCCTCCTCACGCGCCCTGAGATATTCGATCCACTCGCCGCCGCGATCAGGCCGTTCGACCCTCGCAACGAAGCTCGGCATCACCTGCTGGACGGTCCGCAGGATCATCGCCCCGTACTCGCGGGCCTCGGGCAGCGGGTGGGCCATCAGGTGGAGGATCAGCTGCTCGTAGGTTTGGCCGGTCGCGTACATGCCCATGTGGGAGAGCGAAGATGCGGGCAGCAGGCCGCGCAGCAGGTCGAACGCCTTCGCCTTGACGGCACGCATGTGCGCCGCCTCGGACTCGCCGGCGCCCGGCGGGTAGGCCTCCGCAGCCCAGGCGACCACCTTCGGAATCGACTTGGAGTAGATGTCGAAGATCCTGTCCATCGCCGCCCGGTAGCCGGGGCCGAGCGCCTCCTCCCGGTGGTAGCGGTAGCCACCTCCGGGCATCGGCTCGTCCCAGGCGAGGTATCTGGTCGACTGCTCGAGGTAGGCGGCCAGCCGCGGGCGCTGGAGGATCTTCGTCATCACGTTGGAGACCCACTCGCAGGCGATGTGCATCCCGCCGAGCTGGGCTACGGAGTCGTCGCCGTAGCCGAGGAAGATCCGGTCGTAGAGTTCGGCGGCGCGCTTGCCCTCCGAGCCCTCGAAGGCGGCGGGCGCCTGTTCGAGCGAATCGGCGAACTCGTCGATGAAGAGCCTGCGCAGCGTCCCCGGGTAGCGGCTATAGCGGGCGAACAGAGCGCCCTTGACGGTCTCGGGCAGGTTGACGAGGGCGAAGACCGGCTCGTCGAGATTGGTGAAGCGCGCCTCCAGCAGCGCCCGTTCCTCGGGAGTGAATGTCTCGACGGGGCGCTGCACGGACGCGCAAGGCTAGCCGCGCGGGCTGACGGTGGCCAACGGAAACCCCGCTCGGCGCGGCAGTTGACGAGCGAACCGCGCACGCTCGGCCCGCATGCTCGACCCCGTTGGTTGCCGCAGCGCCCCTTACGTGAAGCGGAGAGCCGCCCGCACTCGCCATACTCGCTTGAGATGGCGCTGCCACCCGGACCGCAAGAGTCACGCCTCCGCCAGACGCTCGCCTGGTCGCTGAGGACACCACCCTTCCTCGGTCGCAACCGGGAGCGCTACGGCGACGTCTTCACGATGCGGATCGCAGCCGCGGACCCGATCGTCGTCGTCAGCGATCCGGAACTCGTCAAGAAGGTCTTCACCGGCGACCCGAACATCCTTCGCGCAGGAGAGGGCAACGCGATCCTCGGCCCCGTGCTGGGCGACCACTCGGTGCTGCTGCTTGACGGCCCTGAGCACCTTCGCCATCGCAAGCTGCTGCTGCCGGCTTTTCACGGCGAGCGAATGTCGGCGTACACGCAACTGATGCGCGACGTGACCAACACCGCGATCGACGGCTGGCCGGTCGGGGAGAACATCCCGCTGCTCCCCCGCTTCCAGGCGATCACGCTCGACATCATCCTGCGGGCCGTATTCGGGCTCGAACCCGGCGACCGCCAAGCCGATCCGCTGCGCGAGGCGATGAGGAAGATGATGAGCTGGGGCACGACCCCGCTTGCAGCGATCTTCATGTCCCTCGAGGCAAACGGCAAGCCGGGCCCCTGGCGGCTGGCCCAACGGGCAGTGGACCAAGCCGACTCGCTGCTCTACGCGCACATCGCCGAGCGAAGGGCCGCAGGCGACCTCGCCGACCGGGACGACGTGCTCTCGATGCTCCTCCAGGCAGTCGACGAGGACGGCAACGGCCTGACCGACCAGGAGCTCCGTGACGAGCTGATGACCCTCCTGACCGCCGGGCACGAGACGACCGCCACCGCCCTCGCGTGGGCCTACGAGCGGCTGCTGCGCCAGCCCGAAGACATGGAGCGCCTGCGTGAGGAGGCGCTCGGCGACGACGTCGAAGACGGCTGGACAGACGCCGTGATCCGCGAGGCGATGAGGCGCAGGCCGCCGATCCCGATGGTCGTGCGCAAGCTTTCGGAGCCGTGGACCCTGCGCGAGGAGGACGGCCCGCTGCCGGCAGGAACCCTTGTGGCGCCGGCGATCTGGCTGATCCACCACAGGCCGGACATCTACCCCGAGCCCGGGGCCTTCAAGCCCGAGCGCTGGCTCGACACCAAGCCCGACACCTACCGTTGGCTCCCGTTCGGCGGTGGGGTCCGCCGCTGCCTCGGGGCATCGTTCGCGCTGCTCGAGATGCGGGAGGTGCTGAGGACGATCGTCGGCCGGGTCGAACTCGAGGTCGCGGGCCCGGCAGCGAAGCGCGAGCCGATCACTCGAAGGGCGATCGTGATCTCACCACGCCACAGGACGATGGCCCGGGTCGCCGCCAAGCGGCCCGCCAGTGAGCCGGTGGCGACCGGCGCCACCGCCTGACCGCAGCCCTCCGGTAGCGGTTCCGAGACGGTCCGCCAAAGACGTGCCCTGCCGCGGACCGGTACCGCCGGGGACAGGCGACAGCGGACCGCGACGATCCTGACGACACAGCTGAGGTCCGGGCCCGAGGCCCCGCAACGAGAAAGGGAGCCCGCAAGCGGACTCCCTTTCGAGACTTCAGGGCGAGCTCCGTCGGCTGCCGAGCGATTACTCGGAGAGCGGCTTCTCCATCGACTTGGGCTCGGGGACGGTCTTGTACGGCTGGATCTCACGCGGCTCCTCGCCGGACTCGTCTTCCTCGTGGTAGGCGCTCTCGGCGTTGACGGCCCAGATGTCGTGACCGGCCCCGTCCAACACGTTCTCCACGGCCCGCATCGACGTGAGCATCGAGTGGTCCGAGTTGTTGTAGCGGTGCAACCCGTTGCGACCGACCTGGACGAGGTTCGGAACCGTCTCCAGCCAGTCGCGGATCTTGCGGACGCGGATGTCGTACTCCGGGTCGTACATCGGGTAGGCCTTCTCGACCCTGACTGCGAAGCCCTGCTTGACGCGGCTCGGATCACCGAGGCCGAGCTGGGCGAGCTCGCGCTTGCCGAGCTCGACGAGCTTGTCGTCATCCATCTCCCAGAGCTCATCGCCCTCGAAGCAGAAGTACTCAAGGCCGATGCAGGTCTCGTTGACCTCCGGATCGGGAACCATCCACGGGCTCCATGAACGGAAGTTCTGGATGCGCCCGGCTGTGACGTCGGGCTCATGGATGTAGATCCAGTTGTCAGGGAACGGCTCATTCTGCGGGTCGTCGACCTCGATCACGAGTCCGACCGTGAGGAAGTCGCGGTAGCGCAGTCCCTTGGCCGCGGCCTGTACGGCCTCGTCGGTCGCGGGGTTGGCGATGCCGACCGTGTTGCGCAGTGCCAGCGAGGAGATCACATGACTGCAGGGCACCTCCTGGCCTCCGGCGGTCACGCTGACGACTTGGCCGTTCTCGATCTTGATCTCGCTGACGTGGGCGTTCATGCGGACCTCGCCACCACGCTCGACGATCTTCTCGCTCATCCGCTCCCACATCTGGCCGGGTCCGTAACGCGGGTAGTTGAACTCGTCGATCAGCGACTTGATCTTGTTGCCCTTGTTGCCGAAGAACGCCGCCTTTGCAGCCGAGAAGAACGAGAGGCCCTTGATCCGCTGGGCTGCCCACTCGGCCTGGATCTCGGTGCAGGGGACGCCCCAGACCTTCTCCGTGTAGCTCTTGAAGAAGAGCGTGTAGAGGCGCTTGCCGAAGCGGTTGGAGACCCACTCCTCGAGGTTCTTCTCGTTGCCCTTCGGCTTGAGCGAGGCGATCAGGTAAGAGAACCCGGCGCGCGTCAACTCGATCGGGCCAAGCTTCTTGATGACGTCCATGCCCTGCAACGGATAGTCGAGGAACTTCTTGTTCCAGTAGATGCGCGACATGCGGGGACGCTGGAGGAACTCGTCCCCCATGATCTCGTCCCAGAGGGCGTTGACCTCGGGGGCCTTGGTGAAGAAGCGGTGGCCGCCGAGATCGAATCGGTAGCCGTCGCGGATCTCGGTACGGGCGATACCGCCGAGCATGTCGGTGCCTTCGAAGACGATCACAGGCACGCCACGCTTGGCGAGCAGGTAGCCGGCCGTGAGGCCAGCGGGGCCGCCTCCGAGAACGGCGACTGGGCGGTCGGGGGTGACGGGCGTTTCTGGGTGGGTCATTCTCTCGTTCCTGGCGGTTGTGTTCAGGCTTGTTTTCGGCGCTTTGGCCCTATTACCTTTCGGCTCTGGTGCGCCGGTAGAGCACGGCCGAATTGGCGACGGTCGAGGCCGGAATGTAGAACCAAGGTGAAGCCACTTCCTTTACGAACCTCGGGTCCCGTTGGAGCAACTCGCTCCACTGGGCCGACCTGCGCCTGACTTCGAAGGTCCATGGCGCAGACCAGTTCATGATTCCGACCGTCAATGGTCTGATCAAGAGTACTTGGCCGCCCACCGGGACCGACTCCACGAGCTGGTCGTAGGTCCTGCGGGGTTCGGCAGCCCGGAGCCGATCGACGACCTTTACCCAGTTGAGCATCCGCGGATCGGAGGTCGGGCCCATCGGGTCGGCGAACCTCATCCCGCCGGGCAGGTAGTACCAGGCAAGCGGAACCTGCTCGGGCTGGCCGACGATCACGAGCGCGCCAGGCTTGAGCCTCGGGTTCACCTCGGTACCGATGTTGCGCATGTTGCTCTTGAGGTTGATCGGCAGGTTGATCGACGGCGAGAACCCGGCGAAGACCACGAACGCGATGCCGGCGATACCGAGCCAACCCGAGCGGGCGGCACAGATCGCGAACGCGAACAGGAGCACACCGAGAATCGCCGAGAGGTAACGCAGCGCCCAGGCGGGGTTGAACTGCGAGAGGGTCCAGCCGATCGCGATCGTGACCCCGAAGATCAGCAGCAGGGCGGCGACCGCCCGCCTGTGGAGGCCTTCGGCCATCGCGACCGCTGGCCCGGGGACCGGCGGCACGCCCTCGCCGTTGCGCGAGACGATCCGCCAAAAGCCGAGTGCCGAAGCCAGCAACAGCGCAATCGCGATCCTCTGGCCACCGAGCAGGAAGGAGAGCTCCAGCGGCAGCCCGAAGCCCGGCGAGAGCGCCCAAGGGGCGGCGGTGTTCCGGGCTTGGTAGAGCAGAGTCGGCAGCCACGGGACGAAGAGCAGCGCCACCGCCCCAAACGAGAGTGCCCCGTCCTTGAGCAGGCCGGCACGGCCTTCGGAGTCGCGATACGCAAGGAACATCAGGGCGACGAAGCATCCAACTCCGTAGAAGATCCCCCAGCCGTGGGTGTAGAGCATCGCCGCCATCGAGACGACGAAAGCCGCCAGCCACGGGCGTCGGCGGGCGACGAAGCTGAGCAGGAAGAATGTCGCAGTGGTCAGCGAAAGCAACACCATCAGGGCGTACATCCGCGTCTCTTGGGAATACGCGGTCAGGAAGGCACTCGAGGCGAACACCGAGGCGGCGATGACACCGGTCCGACGGTCGAACAGGGTGCGCCCGGCCCAAAAGGCGAAGGGGATCGTCGCCGTGGATGCCAACAGCGAGAATGCGTGGGTGGCCGCTTCGGTGCGGCCGAACCAGCCCATCCACGCCGCGAGCCCCATGTAGTAGAGCGGGGGCGATCCGTCCTGCTTGAGGACAGACGGGATGTCGAACAGGGCGTGAGAAGCGATACCGACCGAGAGTCCCTCGTCCATCCAGAAGGCGGCATCGGCCGAACGGGTCCGGAACCAGACCGAGGCAAGAGTCAGTCCGACGAGGTAGATCCCGACCGCGATCGGGGACGAGAGCAATCCGCGCAGGCGTTCGGCGGTCGCCTGCGGGTGTTGGGCGGAGGCACTCATCGGCAACGGCACGATACCCGCGCCCCTACTCGGTACCGGCTGGTCATCGGCACTTGCGCAGGACGATCCATGGCGGCTCGGTCCCGACGACCGTCGCCCCCGGGGGACCGGTCGGCGGGTCGAGCTTTGAATCGGGGTTGGTCCTCGTCTGGAAGGTCGTACCCGGGCCGATCGGGTCGAGTCCGACCCGGTTGACGTGGACGTCGAGGTACCAAGCAAGCATCGGCACCTGGAAGTTGTTGGTCGTTATCTCGCCGCAGGCAAGGACACGCTCGCGACCTCCCGCCAGCCCAATCGCCTTCGGCAGTGCCGTCCGGTGATTGGACTCATCGCGGAGGTAGCCGTCGAGCCCTGCCCACCGCTCGACCCTCCCGTCAAGGTCGCCGGCGGTGGACGAGTAGGCAGCCCCGGCCAGGACCAGGGCGACGAATGTGACAGGGCCCAGCCTCGCGTCGACCTTCGCCCCAAGAAGCCAGGCGTAAGCGAGCAGGGAGCCGAGGCCGGCCGCTGCGACGACGCAGAAGAGAGACGTGCCGAGTAGCAGGTAGCGGGGGTTGCCGGCATAGCCCGACTCGGTCATGCGGGCGACGATCGCGACCCACGCCACGGGCATCAGGCAGAAGAGGGCGGGAGCGAAGTTCCGCCTGAACAGAGCCCAGAGGCTGAAGAGCGCACCGACCACGGCCAGCCGCCAGACGTCGGCCGGCAGCATCAGCTCCGTCATGTCGAGGATCCGGCCTGTCGGGTCGGGAGCCAGTGCCGGAGACCACGGCAAGTACTTGAGGTCCTGGGCCCGATCTGCCGCACGGAAGAAGTTGCCCGAGCCGATGTACTCCGGCACCAGCCAGAGCAGCGGAACGGCCACCCCGACCCCGATGACCCAGGGCCAGAGCTCGCGGTGACGCCAGAGCAGGTAGAGGCCGTAGAGCCCAAGGAAGGGCCAGATCTCGGGCCGCAGTAATCCGGCAACGGCAGCGAGCAGCAGTGCGCTGCGGCGGTCGGCGTCAAGCGCGCGATCGAAGGCGAACAGGACTGAGGCAACCAGCAGGCCCTCGGAATTGCCGAGCATCGTCGCTTTCGCGAACTCCGACTGGAGCAACATCGCGGCAATCGCGCAGACGCCGGCGAAGACCGCAGGCGGGCTCCATCGTGACATCCGCGACTCGGTCACGATCTCGACGAGTCGCGTCGTGACCCTGAATCCCCCGGCAAGGGCGAGCAGTCCCCCCGCCCTGGCGATCATCACCCACAGATCGGGAGCGGCGGATCCGAAGGGCGCGAAGAGCGTCGTGAAGATCGCGGGCAGCGGCTTCCACGACGGACCGGTCGTGGTCGTCAGGTCGAAGTTGACGATCTCCCGCCCCCAGATGATCCAGGCCCACGGGTCGTAGGTGGGAGTCGTCGGGTAGAGGAGCGAGAGGGCGGCGACGGCAAGGCAGCCCCCGACCAGTGCCGTCCAAGGATTCGCGAACCTCGCCAACCCGGTCTTTGTGGAGGGCGAAGGCGTCTGTGCGGAAGCGGCGCTCACCTATGCCGCAGCCTAGGCCTTGGCCTCGACGGCGTCGGGCAGCGGATCGCCAACCTTCCCGTCGGCGCCGAGAGCCACCGCCCCACCCTGGGGCGAAGCCTCGGGGGCGTTGGCCGAGGCGGCCTCGCGAGCCGCACGCAGCCGGGCGAGGCCGCCGTAGCGAACGAAAAGGAGAACCATCCCGACGATCGAGATCGGGACGAAGATCACGAGCCTGAGCATCAAGTCGTAAGCGAGGGCGTTGCTCGTTCCCGTGATCTTGCGAGTCGAGTAGATGACCGCCCCGTCGTAGGTACCGGCGTTGCCCGGCGCTCCCGGGATCAGCATGGCGAGGTTCGTGAAGGCGACGACGGCGAGCGCGCCCTTCAACCCGAGGCTGATGCCGACCGACTCCGCCACCATCCCGTAGACGGTCGCCTCGGCGATCCAGATGACAACCGAACCGGCGAGCAGGGCAACGCCGCGCATTCCGATCAGCGGCCTGAGCGGCACGACGATCGGCTTGATGGCTTCGATCAGGCGCTCTGCGTGGTGGCGGTGGCGCCACCACGCGTAAGCGACGCCGAGGCCGAGGGCGACACCGGCGGCGACCACTGCGAGGGCCACGGCGGGAGAGGGCGTACCGAAATCCCTGACGAGGTTGTAGGCGAC
>JBAXRO010000058.1:0-12003 GCA_037131165.1 Actinomycetes bacterium
CGAGTACCGCGAGACCGAACTGCTGATCCAGGGGCTGCTCGGAGTCGACCGCGAGCCGCTCGCTCCGGTCCGCCCCGAGGACGCGCCCGGCGCGATGGTCGAAGCGCCGACCGAACCGGTCGAGGGGGCGCACGCCGGCCCTTACAGGGCCGGGGGAGTGTGGGTCAGGGCCCGCGGCACCGGCACCGTCACAGCCGACGGCGAGCAGTTCGCGGTCGAGGGTCCGGCATCTGTCGAACTGCGCAGCCACGCTCGCAGCACCACGGGATCGATCGTGATCGAGCCCGGCCCGGGGGTCGAGGTGATCGGGACGGTCTTCACCCCCGGCCTCGCGGCAGCCGACTGAGCCCGATACCGCAGGGCGGACGACACGAGCGACCGCTCGCCCCGACCGCCTCAGGGCGCAAGGCGGACGACTCCTCGAAGCTGGCTCTCGGCTACGCGGGCGCGGACGCCCGCCGAGCGGCTCGACGCAGGCTGCTCAGTCGTCCTCGGGGTGCATCCCGCCGAGGATCTCGGCGGCGGCCATGTCGTTCATCGCGGAGAGCACCCGCGGAGGCTCGTCGTCGACTATCTCGACCGCCCGACCCGGCCAGTAAGGCGATCCCTGCGGGGCGCCCGAGAGGAAGTGCTGTTCGAACACCCACGACCCGGTGTTGAGGACCTGTTGCCCGGAGGCGGTGATCCATTCCGACGGCTCGTCGCCCGGGAGCGGGCCCGGGCGATGGGTGTGGCCGAAGATCAGGTGCCGCTCAGTGACGCCGATCGCCCGCGCTGCGGCGGTGGCTGCGTCGAGGCCTGCCCGCCTGAGCTGCGGGCCTGAGATGTCCGAGGAGAGCGGCCCGATCCTCAACCTGTTGAGGACCCCGACAGCCCCAGCGAAACCGAGCGCCGCGACCCTGCGACGCACCGGCCGGTGGCCGCTGCCGCCGGCGAGCATCTGCCACGCCCGGCTGGAGAAGCCGTGCGCCCCCTTGCCGACAGACGCCTCGGCCTGCTGGGCGACCTCGTAGGACCACGCGTACATCGGCCCGAGAACGGCTTCGTAGTCGTCAACTCCGGAGGCGCGGTCCGGGTCGCGTCCGGTGATCCGCGCCATCGCGCCGGCGGACATCCGCTCGAAGGTCGGCACGGTGATGTGCCTGTCGAGGTAGTTGCCGTGGAAGGCGTAGACATCGTCGCGCAACCTGACCCCGGGATGGGCGAGCACCACCTCGGCCGGGCGCATGGCCTCGGCGACCTTCGCAGCAATCTCACCACTGGACGGCGGGACCAACTGCTCGATGCCGAGCGGCGGTGGAACCCCGTCGCGACGCCTCGCGTCGAGCCAAGGGGCAATCAGGGCGTGGTCGTGGTTGCCGGAGACGATCACGACCTCGGTACCGGGATCGAGGGCGGAGGCGATGTCGGAGAGGATCGGCAGCGCGACCTCGAGCACGGCGTGAGCCGGTCCGTGGCGCAGCTCGAGCGTGTCGCCGAGCAGTACCAAGCGGTCGGAACCGGCGATCAGTGCCTTGAGCTTCTCCCTGACGGGCTCGCGTCGGAGCACGTCGACGCCGATGCTGCCGCCGAGGTGGAGGTCGGAGACGACGACCGTGCGCAATCGGGACTCCCCGCTCAGGAGTCGCGACCGGCGACCGCTTCGCGGACGGCCTTGGGAAGCATGAAGCGGACGTCCTCCTCGGTGACCGTGATCTCCTCGACCTGCTCGGTCCCGCGCTTGCGGAAGAAGTCGACGAGCCTCTGGACGAGCTCTTCGGGAGCGCTCGCACCCGAAGTGATGCCGACGACCTTGCGGCCCTCGAGCCACTCCTCGCGTACCTCGCCCTCATTGTCGATCAGGTAGGCGTCCGTTCCGAGGTCGCGAGTGACGTCGACGAGGCGATTGGAATTCGAGGAGTTCCGAGAGCCGATCACCAGCACCAGGTCGCACATTCCGGCGAGCTTCTTCACCGCTAGCTGGCGGTTGGTGGTCGCGTAACAGATGTCATCGCGCTTGGGGGCCGTGATCTTCGGGAAGCGCTCCTTGAGGCGGGCGATGATCGCAGCCGTCTCGTCGACCGAGAGAGTCGTCTGCGTGCAGTAGGCGACCCGCTCCTCGTCGGGGACCTCCAGTGCGTCGACGTCGGCCTCGGTCTCGACGAGGACCATCGACTCGGGCGCCTCGCCCATCGTGCCCTCGACCTCCTCATGGCCGGCGTGGCCGACGAGTACGACTGTGTAGCCGTCCTCGGCGAAGCGCTTGGCCTCGATGTGGACCTTCGTCACCAGCGGGCAGGTGGCGTCGATCGTGTTCAGAGCCCTTGCCTCGGCGTCGGCATGTACGGCCGGGGAGACCCCGTGGGCCGAGAAGACCGTCACCGCCCCCTTGGGGATCTCGTCGGAGAGCTCGTCGACGAAGATCGCCCCGCGCGAGCGCAACTGCTCGACGACGTGCTTGTTGTGGACGATCTCCTTGCGGACGTAAACGGGCGCCCCGTGCGCCTCGAGCGCGCGCTCGACGGTCACGACCGCCCGGTCGACCCCGGCGCAGTAACCACGCGGAGCGGCAAGCAGGATCGTTTCGGGAGCGGAGCGCATCTCTGCCAAGTCTACGAAGGATGTGGGCGATCAGCCCACGCCGGGCGAATCGAACGCGCCGACCACGCTCTTGGGGAGCGGGATCGAATCGGTCGCGACGAGCACGATGAAGACCGCGGCGATCACCAGCTGGAGGACGAGGACGGCGATCAGGACCCGGCCGCCGCCGTTCCCGCCGTCACCGCTCAATCGTTCGCGGTGGCCGTCTCGAGCAGCCAGGCGAACTTCTGTCTGGCCTCATCGCGGCGGGTCGGGATGTGCTCGGAGGGCACTCCGTCCTCCGGCGCCTCGTAGCCGCGCAGGATCTTCCACGCGACCGACGCTCTGTGAACCTCGTCCGGCCCGTCATAGAAGCGAGCGGCCCGCGCGTAGCGGTACATCGCCTCGAGCGGCATGTCGGTCGAGTACCCGAGTGAGCCGTGGACCTGGAGTGCCCTGTCGATCACGTCGTGGAGCACCCTCGCCCCGTAGAACTTGATCAGCGAGATGTCCTGGCGGGCGGATGCGACGCCCTGGGTGTCCATCTTCCAAGCGGCGTGAAGAGTCATCAGGCGGGCTGCCTGCATCTCCGCCGCGCTGTCGGCGATCCAGTTCTGGACCGTTTCCTTCTCGGACAGGAGTGAGCCGTGCGCGTAGCGGCTGAGCGACCGCTCGCAAAGCATGTCGAACGCCCTGTGGGCAACCCCGAGCCAGCGCATGCAGTGGTGGATCCGCCCCGGGTAGAGGCGCTGCTGGGCGATCAGGAAGCCGGCGCCGCGCGGGCCGAGCAGGGCCTCAGGGCCGAGCTTGACGTCCTCGTAGATGATTTCGGCGTGGCCTCCGAAGAATCCGTAGCGCTCTTCAGGGTGCTCCATCGTCGCCACGTCACGGACGATGTTCACCCCGGGCGTGTCGACGGGGACGATGAACATCGATGCCCGCTGGTACTTGTGGGCATCGGGATCGGTCACGGCCATCACGATCAGGAAGTCGGCGATCGAGCCGTGGCTCGTGTACCACTTGTGGCCGTTGAGGATCCAGCCGTCGCCGTCCTCCGCTGCCCGGGTCTCGAGCAGGGTCGGGTCGGAGCCTGCGGTGTGGGGCTCGGTCATCGAGAACGCCGAGCGGATTTCGCCGCCGAGCAGCGGCTCCATCCAGCGCTCCTTCTGCTCGGGAGTACCGGCCAGCGCGAGGATCTCGGCGTTGCCGGAGTCGGGAGCGTTGTTGCCGAAGGCGAACGGAGCGAAGGGCGAGGTCCCGAGGATCTCGTGCATCAGGCCGAGCTTGAGCTGGCCGAACCCTTGGCCACCCAGTTCGGGGTCGAGGTGTGCGGCCCACAGGCCGCGGGCCTTGACCTGATCCTTGAGCGGCTCCATCGCCGCCTCGATCTGGGGGATCGAGAGGTCGAGCGTCTCGAGCGGCCAGATCTCCTCGCGGACGAACTCCGCCATCCAGTCGAGGTGTTCCTGGAACTCCGGGTCGGTGCTGAAATCCCACGCCATCGGCGACAACCATAGTGACCGTCGCCCCGACGCGGTCGCCCGCGGGGCCGCTCGGCGGCGGCGCGGCATCTGGCGCCGATGATCGCCGGCGACCCGCCTGACGGGGCTGCCGTTTCGGCGGTAGCCTTGTGATCCCTGTTGCTATAAGGCCACCGGGTCGAGAATGGGGTCGAAAATGGCACAGAAACACTTGGACAGACTCACGGCGGTCGATGCCTCCTTCCTGGTGCAGGAGAAGTCGAACTCGCACATGCACATCGGTGCGGTGATCGTCGTCGAGGGCCAAGCTCCCCCCTTTGACCGGTTCATCGAGCAGATCCAGGGTCGTCTGCACCTGGTTCCCCGCTACAGGCAGAAGCTCGCTTGGCCTCCGGGCGAGTCGGGCAGGCCGCTGTGGGTCGACGATCCGACCTTCAACATCTCCTACCACGTGCGCCACACCGCGCTGCCCCATCCGGGCAGCGAGGAGCAGCTGCTCAATCTCGCGGCGCGCATCGCTTCCCAGCAGCTCGACCGCAGCAAGCCCCTCTGGGAGATGTGGATCGTCGAGGGTCTCGAGGGCAACCGCTTCGCACTGATCAACAAGACCCACCACGCACTGGTCGACGGGGTCTCGGGAGTGGATCTCGCGACGGTGCTCTTCGACCTCGAGCAGAGCCCTCCGAAGGCCCCGGAGGCAGAGTCTTGGTCTCCCCAACCCGAACCGTCGGCAGCCGAGCTGATCGCCGCCGGAATGCGCGATGCCGCACGTGGGGTCTTCGGCATCGCCAACCGCTTCCTCAAGGTCGCCCAGCGACCCGACCGGGCAGTGGACGAGATCCGCGAGGCGGTCGAAGGGGTCGGTGAGCTCGCATGGGCCGGGCTCAACCCGGCTCCCCCCACGCCGCTGAACGTCGAGATCGGCCCGCACCGCCGCCTCGCCGTCACCCGCGAGCAGCTGAGCGACTTCAAGACCGTCAAGAACGCCTTCGGCGGCACGGTCAACGACGTCGTCCTGACCGTCGTGTCGGGTGCGCTGCGCAAGTGGATGCGCTCCCGGGGCGTCAGGACCGAGGGCCTCGAGCTGCGCGCACTGGTCCCGGTCTCGATCCGAGCGGCAGAGGAGCACGGCGCCCTCGGCAACCGGATCGCAGTGATGCGCGGCCCGCTGCCGGTCTACATCAAGGACCCGGTCGCCCGACTCCAGTTCGTCAAGCAGGCGATGGACGGCCTCAAGGAGAGCAAGCAGGCGGTCGGAGCCGAAGTGCTCGCCGGAGTCCAACAGCTCGCCCCGCCGACCGTGCTCGCCCAGGCCTCACGCGTCAACTTCTCGACCCGCCTCTTCAACCTGATCGTCACGAACGTGCCCGGGCCGCAGTTCCCGCTCTACGTGCTCGGCCACAGGCTGCTCAACCTCTACCCGATCGCCTTCCTGCCGCAAAACCACTCGCTGGCGATCGCGATCATGTCCTACGACGGCGAGGTCAACTTCGGCCTGCTCGCTGACTACGACTCGCTGCCCGACGTCGAGGATCTGTCGGCCGGCATCAGCGAGGCGCTCGCCGAGCTCGTGACGCTCGCCGAGAAACGCGGCCCGGCGCCGGTCAAGCCGGCGAAGCCCGTTGGCAGGAAGCGGGTCGTCCCGAAGAAGAAGGCGAAGTCCAAGGCGAAGACGAAGGCCGAGCCGGTCGAGGCCGCCCTCGGGCTCGAGGAGCCGGCGGCCACAGTCGAGGCCCCCGCCTCCAAGTCGAAGCCGAGGAAGGCCAAGGCCGCTGCCAAGCCGAAGGCGAAGGCAAAGACCAAGGCGAAGGCCTCACCCAAGCGGAAGGTTCCGGCCAAGGCCGAGACGCCCTCGGCACCGAAAGCCCAGGCGGCCCGCCCGAAGACCAAGCGCGCAGCGGCAAAGCCGGCTGCCGCCAGGACCAAGGCTGTGGCCGCGGTCAACGGTGACGGGACCCGCGCCCCCAGCCCCGGGCTTCCCTCAGCCGGCACTTCCCGCCCCAGCAGCGGGCCTGCGGCCGAGATGCGCGCCGCGCGTCGGGCCCGCCGCAACCGCGGCTGACGCTTGATCCCGAAGGCTCAGTAGCCGAGAGCGAACTTCGCGTCTTCGCTCATCATCTCGGGAGTCCAAGGCGGGGTGAAGACCATGTTCGTAATCACCTCGTCGACTCCGTCGAGCTCTCCGACGAACTCCTTCATCTGCTCGGAAACCTGAGGGCCGATCGGGCAGGCGGGGGTGGTCAGCGTGAAGGTGACGGTTACCGTCCCATCCTCGACCTCGGCCGTGTATACGAGTCCGAGCTCGACGAAGTCGAGTCCGAGCTCGGGGTCGATCACGTCCCTCAGTGCTTCCATGACTTGCTCTTCGGTTGGCATTCGTACGAGGTTAGCGGCGAGACCGCCGGATCGGACCCCGGAGCCCCTACCCTTGGGTCATGGCCCTGATCGTGATCGCCCTGATCGCCGTCCCGCTCGTCGAACTCTGGGTGATCATCCAGATCGGTGGACTGATCGGAGCGTGGCCGACGATCGGACTGCTGCTTGCCTCATCGCTGATCGGCGCGACACTGCTCAAGCGCGAAGGCCAGGCCGCCTGGCGCCGGGTCAACGGCGCAGTGGCGGCGGGCCGAGTGCCGGCGAGGGAATCGGTCGACGGAGTGCTCGTCGTGATCGGCGGTTCGCTGATGCTGGCCCCGGGCTTCATCACCGACCTTCTCGGGATCCTGCTGCTGATCCGACCGATCCGGGACCTTGTTCGCACTCTCGGCCTCGCGAGGCTCGTCGGCGGCGGCTGGCGGGGAGTCGCCTTCACAGCCGCCACGAAAGCGACCGGGGCCGCCACCGGGTCTCGTTCCCCGCGCGACCCTGACGCGCGCCGCAGCTACGACGTGGAAGGCTTCGCGGTGGATGCGGATTCACCCACACTCAAACGCTGAGAGCAGCGGCCGGTAGCTTTTTCGTAACGGCTCGGACTCACTGCTATCTTCGGCCTCCAGCCGGTGGCTCTCACCTGTCGGGAGGACGGGTGAGCCAGTTGCAGGCCCCTGACCGAATGCCACATCGCCAGACGCCCGATCCCGCCGACCTGCCCTCGATGGGCACCGACCAGCTGTTCGAGTCCTTTCTCGCCTATCGCGAGGCCGGCGAGCGCGAATCGGCGATGCTCTGCATTCAGCTGTTCGCCTGGCAGATGTTCCCCGCCCTGATCGCACGGGTCAAGCGGCGCTACCCGGACCTCGATGCGGAGGACTTCGCAAGCGAGGCGATCGAATCGGTGATCGAGTGGACCGACAAGGACGACAACGAATTCGACGGCGAAAAGCCGGCCCAGCTGCACAAGTTCGTCTACGTCGTCCTCGACCGCAGGATCGCCGAGTTCTTCCGCATGAAGGCAAGGCGCGAGGAGATCGCCACGACCGTCTCGCTCGACGCCGGCTCGGGCCCCGAAGGCCAATCGACGATCCTCGATGCCTTCCCCGACGAGGAGGACGGCTTCAACGACGTCGAGCTCGCTGAGATCCGCGAGGCGGTGATGGCCGAACTCAACCCCGAGCACCGCGAGGTGATCGGATACGTCTATGCCGGCTACCGCTCGAGGGAGATCGCAGAGATCACTGGACTGACAGTCGCCAACATCGACCAGATCCGCCACCGCTACCGCGAACTGAAGCGCAAGGCGATGATCGAAGTGGGACTCGTTGCCGACCCCGACGAAGCCCGTCAGAATGAGGACGACGGCGACGACCGTAATGATCGTGATCTGAAATGAGCCTTGCCGACGAGCGATTCGAGCAGTTCGTGGACTCCATCCGGGCCGGACGGAGGGTCGATCACAACGCGCTGTTCGATGGTCTCGACCGAGGGGAACGGCTTGAGCTCACCGACCTGATCGAAGGTTTTGCCGCCAGCGAGCGTTCAGCTCCGGTCGATCTCGACAGATTCGAGTCGACCCGCAACGACGATCCGAACCTCGAGCGCTTGGGACGGGCGATGAATGGCGTCTCGGGGATGTGGCCTGCCGCCCTCCCGCGGCTGCGTAACCGGGCACAGCTCGGCCGTGACGAGCTCGTCTCCAAGCTCGCTGACGAGATCGGAACGCCAGACAGTCGCGAGAAGGTCGAGGAGTACTACCACCGGATGGAATGGGGCAGCCTGCCGGCCGGCGGGGTCAACGACAAGGTTGTCGATTCGCTCGCCGGGATCCTCGGGGCCGACCCGGCCGAGCTGAGGAAGTCCGGCGACTTCCGAGGATCGGCGAGCAGGGAGTCGGTCGCCGACGAGTCGCCGGCCGTCTTTGCCCGGCTCGTCGGGCCGGGACAGGCCGCAGACGCACCGAACGCCTCGGCTTCGCCGGACGCGGGGAACGAGATGACCGACCTCCCCTCGCCCGACGACTGGGACGAGACGGACCGCCTCTTCCTCGGCGGATGAACGCTGCCTCCCGCTTCAGCGACCCGGCCGGCGGCCCTGCGGTCAAGGTCGATCGCCACGGGACGGACATGGTGGCGATGGAGGCGGCAGCGATCGGAGTGCTCGACTCTCTGCCCCACTGGTTCTGGGACGCGGTGCCCCCTGTGCCGGTCGAGCGGATCGCGGCCGACCACTTCGGCCTGCTGGTCCGGGAGTCCGAGGATCCGGCGAAGGTGCCCGGTGCGCCAGCGATCCCGGAGGGCGACCACCTCTCCGGCTTCCTGCTGGCCAAGCGGGGCGAGATCTGGGTCAATGCCAAGGACGCGCGGGAGTGGCCTCCGCGCAGGCGGTTCACGATCGCCCACGAGCTCGGCCACTGGGTCCTCCACCGGGACCTCGGCGAAGTGATGTGCCGGGCGATCGACTCGCCCGGCGAAAGCCAGGGCGATGGGCAGCTGGTCGATTCCGAGGGGAGGCCGATCCTCGCCCGTCCGGAAGCCGAGGCGAACGCCTTCGCCGCCGCCCTGCTGCTGCCCGCCAAGCTGATCCGCGAGAGCCACTCTGCATCAGGCGGTGACATCGACCTGATCCAGGAGCGGTTCAACAGCTCGCGCGCAGCACTGAAACGGCGCTTCGCGACTCTCGGGCTGGAGTTCCCGCCCGATCCCGAGGGCGAAGCGAGCCCCGGGTCGGGCTCACCCTCGACCTGAACCACTCGCCTCCGCAGGGCCGAGGCCCGAGCGGAAGATCAGTTGTCGGAGCCGAGCCTGTCCCAGCAGTACAGGCCGACGCACTCCTCGGCCAGCTCGCGGCAGCGCTCATCGGAGAGCCATGGCAGCACCGTCTCGAACCACTGTTCCTCGCCGACACCCTGGTCGAAGGCGTCCTCCCCCCTCATCTCCGCGGCAAGCCTGAGCGCCTCGCGCCTGTGCTCGCCCAGGCTCGGGAAGACGCCGGTGAGGAAGTCGCGGTTGGCGACCGGCTGGCCGACCTCCAGCGAGGCATGCCATGCGGCGAGCATCGAGAGATCGTCCTCGTCGAGGTCGGCGACGGCCTTGCCGTAGTGGGTTGCGAGCTCACCTTCGGGGATCTCGTCGACCCAAGCCCGAACGATCTCCCCGAGGAGCTGACGACGAGCCTCGCGGCCCACCGAATCGGCGATCACCCTGATTGCGTTCTGAGGTTCGATGAAGCAGAGGGACAAGCTCTCGTCTCCACTGTTCGAAGGGGCGGACTGGACGAGGGCCAAGATACGCACACCCCCCGACGGCAAAGCCGGGAATCGGCTCGAATTCCGCCGGGCGATTCGCTACCCGGCGGATTCTCAGCCGATCGCCGTGACCCTGATCGGTGAGCTGACCCAGGACCCGAACGGGTACCCGGCTTCCGAGGGGACGACCGCGCGGATCGAGTAGCCGGCTCGACCGACGCTCGCGCGGAACCGGTAGCGGGCCGACCACTCGCCCCAACCGTTCGAGCGGGCGACGGCGAACGGCTGCCAGCCGCGCCTCGGGATCAGCGCCTGCAGAGTCACGATCTTGCCCCCGGACGGGATCATCCCGCCGGCGAGCCGCCCGCTGAATACCGCGACCCTCCCAACCCTCACGGTCCTCGGGCTCGCCTTGAGGCTCGTCCACGCGGGAACCCTCAGGGTGAAGCTGCGCGAGCTGGGAAGTCCCCTGTGGTCGCCATCGAAGACCACCCGGATGCGCCTCGCCGGCCCAGGCGCGAGCGTGAAGCGGAACCGGCCAACCCTGTCGGTGACTATCGAACCGCCTGGCGCCCAATCGCCTCCTGACATCAGCGGCGCTGAGATCAGCGACACCACTGCACCGGCTACCGGCCGCTCCTCAGAGTCCAGCAGCGTCCCTGCGACCGTTGCAGGCCTGCCGTGCGGCACAGTCATCACGCTCTCGCCGGCAGCCGCATTGGATCCGGAACCGACGAACGCACCATCGATCCTGGTTGCCGTGCGGAGCGGGACGGCGATCACCGCCGGATCGCCGGCGAGAGTGCGGCTGGACCTGCGCTCGTTACCGGCGAGGTCGACTGCCACCGCCTCCATCTCCCAGAGTCCCTGGCTCAGCTTGGACTCGTCGATCGACGCCTCGTAGCGCGATCCGATCAGCCGACCGGGAACCTCCACCCAGTCACCGCCCGAGATTCTCCTCATCAGCAGCGACACCGAGGTGAGGCCCGAACCGGAATCGAGCGAGTCGATCCGGACGACCCTCGGGTCGGAAGCATCCTGAGGCAGGAACGCAAGCCGCTCGGGCGGGGTCGAATCGATCCGGACGGTCACACGGTGCTTGCCCGAGGAGTTCCCGGCTGCGTCCACCGCCTCGGCCTCCACCAGATGCGCACCGTCTTCACGGATCTCGACGGAGTTGGAGTCCCCAGGCTGGGAGTCGGCATCTCCCCCGTCGACCCGGATCCGCACCGCGGCCGGACTGCCCTCGCCGCTCCCCATCCCGGAGAGATTCGCCTGATCGCGCCCCCGAGCCGTGACGGTCACGGGCTCGGTCGACCATCCGGCCCCGGGAAGCCCCGACCATTCGAGAGCCGGCGGCGACTCGTCGACCCGGACTCTGGCTGTCGTCACCGAGGGGGACGCGAGCCCGGAACCACCGATCGCACGGACCGAGATGTCCGTGACCCCCTCCGGCGTTCCGGCAAGTGGGATCTCAACCGTCTCGCCCTGAAGGTCCAAGCCGGTTCCCGGAAGACCGCCCCTCGAAACAGCCCATCCGGCTATCCCGGATGGCGGCAGGGCAAGGTCTCGGTCGGGTGTGACCTTCAGGTTGAGCGAGTTGGCAGCGGACCTGCCGATCCAGCCGATCGGGGCGTCGATCCTGGCGGGGCCTGGTCGCGACCGATCGCAGCGCATCACCGCTGGAGCCGACGCCTTGCCCCAATCGAAGTTGCCCGCGGAGTCCTCGAACGCGACCTTCGCCTCCCACTCGCCATCGGCTGGCAGCACGACCGGAGCCGATGCCGCCGCGCCTGGCTGAGCCGAGATCCTCCGGTCCGGAAGGCAGCTGAGCACTGCGGCCGATTCGCCGAGCGGACAGACCTTCAGGACCGAGGCGACCACGGGCGAACCATCGCCCGTCTGCGGGGCTTGCCACTCAATCTCGAAGCTCGGAGTCGATCGCCACGCGTCGCCACCGCTGACCGCCGGGGCAGAGCCGGGAACGGGCGCCGTGCCGTCCACCCCGATATCGAAGTCCCTCTCCGACCGATTCCCCGCTGCGTCGATCCCCACCGCCGTGACCGTCCTGCGCCCCTCAGGAAGGCCGACCGGAATCCTGAAGCTGACTGAGCGGTCGACGCATGGGCGCGGACGAGTGTCGTCGCATTCGAATCTCCTCGATTCGACCTCGCTGCCGTCGACGAGTAGTTGCATGCGCTCGATCCCGCTCGCGTCGGCGGCATCCAACTTGAGTTCGCTGCCGGGAACAACCCACGGACGTTCGAGTGCGGCCCCGGAGGCTGTGAGCGTCGGGGGTGCCGGATCGCGGACGGTGACACGCGCATACCAGGTGTAGGCGTC
>JBAXRO010000059.1:0-11944 GCA_037131165.1 Actinomycetes bacterium
AGGGCGAGCAGGCCGCTCGCACCCACCACCCCGGCCGCGACGGTGTAGGCGAGGTCGGAGCCGGTAGGCAGTTCGAGCCCGACGATCGCGACCACGAGGCCGCAGAGGACGAGGCTCGTCCCCTGCGAGATGCCGGCGACCGTCAGAACGGGGACTCGCCGGCCCAGCAGGCCAGCGAGGAAGTCACCGGTTCCCCAGACGACTGAGGAGCCGGCTGCCAGCAGCAGCGCGAGCAGTGCCTGCCCCTAGCTTGTGCTCTTGTTGCGCCCGCGGCCGTAGATCAGGCCGATCATCCGACCGAAGAGCTTGGTGCGCTTGTCGGTGTACGGGTGCATGTGCAGGTCCTGCTTGCCGAGCGCCAGCTTCGTGACGAGCAGGGTTTGGGACTTCGTGTACTTGCGGATACCGGCGGCACCGTGGCGGACGCCAACACCGGAGTCCTTCCAGCCACCCATCGGCAGTTCGAGCGCCGTGTAGTTGATCTGGCAGTCGTTGACGCACACCGCACCGGCCTCGATTCGCCTTGCGACGGCCTCGGCCTTTGACGTGTCCTTCGAGAAGACGGACGCCTGAAGGCCGTACTGGGAGTCGTTGGCAAGGCGGATCGCCTCGTCGATGCTGTCGACCTTCATGATCGGCAGGGTCGGGCCGAACGTCTCTTCGGTCATGCAGGTCATCGTGTGGTCGACGTCGACGAGGACGGTCGGATCGAAGAAGCGACCTCCGTCGCGGTGTGCCTTGCCGCCGGTGAGGACCTTCGCTCCCTTGGCGACGGCGTCATTGACGTGCGACTCGACGATGTCGACCTGCGGTTCGAAGATCACGGCACCAACGTCGGTCGTGCCCGGTCCGGTCGGCTTCTCCTGGCGGAGGCTCTTGACCTTCGCTGTGACCTTGGCGACGAACTCGTCGTAGATCGGCGCTTCGACGTACACGCGCTCGACAGAGATGCAGACCTGGCCTGCGTTGTTCATCGCGTAGAAAGCGGCGTAGTTGGCTGCCCGCTCGACGTCGGCATCGGCGAGGACGATCATCGGGTCCTTGCCGCCGAGCTCGAGGCCGTAGGGGATCAGGTTCTCGGCGGCCTTGACTGCGACCTTCTTGCCGGTCCTGGTCGAGCCCGTGAACATCACGAAGTCGACGAGGTCGATCAGGCTCGCCCCGGTCTCGCCGTCACCTGTCGCGACCTGGAAGACGCCTTCGGGGATCCCGCACTCCTTCATTCCCTCAGCGATCAGGAGCGAGGACAGCGGGGTGACTTCGCTCGGCTTGAGGATCACGCTGTTGCCGGCAGCCATCGCCGGGATGCAGTCGCCGAACGAGTTGGTGACCGGGAAGTTCCACGGTCCGATCACACCGACGAGCCCGACCGGGGCGTAGCGGACGACCAGCTTGCGTCCCTTGACGAACGGGGAAGAGGTCTTGACCCGCTCGTCGGCGAGGTACTCGGGCGCGACCTTCGCCCAATGCTTGAAGGCCCCGGCGGTGTACCCGATCTCGGCAAGCAGGGCGTCCTCGTAGGTCTTGCCGGTCTCCTGCACGACCTGCTCGATGATCCGTTCCTGGTTGTCGATCAGCCACTTCTGGCAGCGGGCGAAGATCTCGGCCCTGCCTTGGAAGCCGAGGGCCTCCCAGCCGGGCTGCGCCGCCCGGCCGCGGGCGGCCATCTCGGCGAGGTCGCCTGCCGTCAGGTTCGGGACGGTGCCGATGACCTCACCGGTCGCCGGGTTGTCGACCTCGATCTCCGGCTTACCGCTGCCGCTCAAGGTTGCTCCGCCGGTGATTGTTTCGACGCTGGCCATCTTCTCTCGTCCTCCCTGTGCGGGTTTGCAGGCGGTCGAACTGGCGATCGCCTTGCCGATCCGCACGAACGCTAGCGCAGATCAGCCGCCCTGCGGGCATCCGTCACGGAGCGCGGGGACCCGGTGTCCCCGCGGTGGAGGCCGAGTCTGCTCAGTCGGTCAGTTCGACCCGGACGATGCCCTGAGGCTCGACCGGGCGGTCGGAGCGATCGGTCTCGCAACCCTCGATCGCGTCGACGATGTCCATCCCGCCGGTCACCTGACCGAAAACCGTGTGCTTGCCGTCGAGCCAGGGGCACTCGGCTGCCGTCACGAGGAAGAACTGGGAGCCGTTCGTGTTCGGCCCGGCGTTCGCCATCGCGAGCGCTCCGCGAACGACCTTGTGCTCGTTGAACTCGTCCTCGAAGGTGTAGCCTGGTCCGCCGGTGCCGGTGCCCTGGGGACAACCGCCCTGGATCATGAAGTCCTTGATGATCCGGTGGAAGGCAAGTCCGTCGTAGAAGCCCTCGCCTGCCAGCTTGCGGAAGTTTTCGACCGTTACCGGCGCATCCTCGTCGAACAGCTCGATCTCGATTGCGCCCTCAGTGGTGTGAAGCGTTGCGTTTGACATGGGGCGAGCCTAGCGCCCGGCGGCTTCGAGGCGCAGGACGCCATCGCCGACCTTGAGGCCGTCGGCCTCGCGGCAGACCCGCTCGACCTCGTTGCCGGGCAGCTCGAGCAGGCTGAAGCGCTCGAGCACCTTGACGTTGCGGATCTGCTCCCCTTCGAGTCCGAGGCCCGTCAGCGCGGCCACGAGGTCACGGACTGTCACGCCGTCGGCCTTGCCGACCGAGGCGACCAGTCGCTTGCCCGGCTCGGACGAGACGGGCTTGGCCTCTCCGTTGGTGGATTCGATCGTCGGCTTCTCGTGGCGCTTGGGCGGCGCGGTCGCCTTCGTCGCAGCGACCTTCGCTCCCTCGGTCCACGGCGCCATCTTGGTGCCGGTGTGCTTCTCGATCGCTGCGAGGTCGGAGTCCTGCTTCGGTTCGTAGAAGGTCACCGAGCGGCCAGAGCGGCCGATCCGGCCGGTGCGGCCGATCCTGTGGACGTAGACGTCCGGCGAGTTGGGGACGTCGAAGTTGATCACGTGGGTGACGGTGCTGATATCGAGTCCGCGGGCGGCGACGTCGGTCGCAACCAGCACAGGCACCCGACCGCCCTTGAAGGCGAGCATCACCCCGTCGCGTGAACCCTGCGACATGTCGCCGTGCAGCGCGCGGACGTTCATTCCCTCGTTCTTGAGTTTCTTGAACAGCTGGTCGCAGCGGATCTTCGTCCTGACGAAGACGATCGCCTGGTCGGGCCGCTCGGCCTTGAGGACCCGGGCGAGCGCCTCGGGCTTGTCGCGCTGGGGGACCTCGAGTGCGAACTGCTCGACCGAGTCGACGGTGAGGGTCGCTGCCTTGACCTTCACGTGCACGGGGTCGTAGAGGTACTTCTCGGAGAGCTTGCGGATCTCGGGCGGCATCGTCGCCGAGAACAGCGCCGTCTGGCGGCTGCCCGGGGTCAACGCGATGATCTTCTCGACGTCCTCGAGGAACCCGAGGTCGAGCATCTCGTCGGCCTCGTCGAGCACCACGAAGCGGCAGGAGTGCAGCACGAGCGAGTGGCGGGAGATCAGGTCCTTGACCCGGCCGACCGTGCCGACGACGACCTGGCCACCGGCTCGCAGCTGGGCTTGCTGGGTCTTGATCGGCGCGCCGCCGAAGACCGCGACGACGTCGACGCCCTTCTTGACCCCGTAGGAGCGGATCGCCTGTGTGACCTGGATGCAGAGTTCGCGAGTCGGGGTGAGGACGAGGGCCTGGACGTCGGAATCGTCCGGATCGACGTATGAGAGGAGCGGCAGTCCGAAGGCGGCGGTCTTGCCGGAGCCGGTCTGGGCCTGGCCGATGATGTCGCGTCCCTCCATCATCGGCGGGATCGCCTGCTCTTGGATCGGGGACGGCGACTCGTAGCCGACTTCGGTCAGCGCCTCGAGGATTTCAGGCGCGAGGCCGAGGTCTTTGAAGGTCGTCACGTGGCAAGAGCATAGGGGCAGTCGGCGGGCGAGGCCGACACGGGTCCAATCGGGTGGTCCGTTTCGACCTTGTGGTGCATCGGTGAACCCCGGTCAGGTGACCGCCGCCCGCCGTCGGTCGGTCGGGCCTGAAGGCTCTCAGGCGCCCGGGTCGAGCAGCAGCTTGCCGGTGGTCCGCCGCGCGGCCAGTTCGGTCAGGGCCTCGCCGGCGCGGTCGAGCGGGAAGACGCCCCCGACGCTCGCCCTGACCTCGCCCCGCTCAGCCCTCGCGAAGAGGTCTTCGAGCGGTTGGCGAATCAGCCTGCGCGGGTCGGAGTAGCAGTGGAACAGCCAGAAGCCCAAGACGCTTCGGCTGTGCTTGAGCAGCGCCCCGCTGCTGACTCGGTTGGTCTCGCGGGTTGCGATCCCGCAGACGCAGAGCCTCCCGAACGGCGCCAGCGAGTCGAAGCACTCGTCGAATACCTGGCCGCCCGCCATCTCGAAGACGACGTCGACCGGGCGCCCGCCGTTGGCCTCGACCAGCCGCTCGCGGAGTCCGTCCGGTGAGGCGTCGACTGCGGCATCGGCTCCGAGTCCGAGCGCCATCGCACGCTTCTCCTCGGTCGAGGCCACTGCGATCACCCGGCCCGCCCCCATCGGGCGCCCGAGCTGCACCGCAAGCGAACCGACCCCGCCGGCCGCCGCGATCACGACGACCGTCTCGCCCTCGGCTACCCGGCCGACGGTGCGGTGGAGGTGCCAGGCGGTCAGGCCCTGCACCATCAGGGCAAGGGCGGTGTCGTCGTCGAGTCCGTCGGGGATCGTCACGCAGCGCTCCTCGGCGACGGCGACCGCCTGCGCATAGCCGCCCGTCTGGCAGAGGGCGACGACCCGCTCGCCCGTGTCCTCGCGCACCCCGGCGACTTCAGCTCCGGGGATGAAGGGGAGCGACGGGTTGGCGACGTACTCGTTGCGGCTCTGGTGGGTGTCGGCGAAGTTGATCCCTGCCCGGTTGACCCGGACGATCACCTCGCCCTCGCCCGCGATGGGCTCGGGCAACTCCACGGCTTCGAGGACCTCCGGTCCGCCAAACTCGCTGATCTGCACCGCGCGCATGGCGCGTAGGCTACCGCTCGTCAAACTGCCCGCTTCGCAGGTAGCCTCCCGTCCCATGGCTCTCACAGTCGTCGGATCAATCGCTTACGACAGCGTCCGCACTCCCTTCGGGCAGCGCGAGCGCATGCTTGGCGGCGCCGCCACCCACTTCGCGTTGGCTGCGTCATTCTTCGATGATGTCCGAGCGGTCGGGCCGGTCGGCGACGACTTCACCGACGCGGACATGGCGATCCTCGCGACTCGCGGCACCAGCACCGTCGATGTCGAGCGGGTCGCAGGAGGCGAGACTTTCTTCTGGGCGGGCGAGTACGGCTGGGACCTCAACTCGCGCGAGACGCTCGAGACCCGACTCGGCGTGTTCGAGACTTTCGAGCCGAAGCTGAGCGAAGCATCGGCCAACGCCGAGACGGTCTTCCTCGCCAACATCCAGCCCGACATCCAGTACGCGGTCCTCGAACAGTGCTCGAACGCCCGTTTCGTCGCGATGGACTCGATGGACCTCTGGATCGACGTAGCCAACGAGTCGCTGAAGAAGGTCATCTCCGCAGTCGACTGCGTGATCCTCAACGACGCCGAGCTCAGGCAGCTGACCCGCAAGCCGAACCTCGTGGCCGCCGCCCGCGAGGTCCTCTCGTGGGGTCCGAAGGCGGTCGTCGGCAAGCAGGGCGAGTACGGGGCGGCGCTGTTCACCGAGGGCGGGTTCTTCTCGCTTCCCGCCTACCCGCTCGAGAACGTGATCGACCCGACGGGTGCCGGTGACACCTTCGCCGGCGGCTTCGTCGGCTACGTCGCGGCCCACTCCGATCAGGAGATCGGCCACGACCTGCTGGTCAGGGCGATGGCATACGGCACGGCATTGGCCTCCTTCAACGTCGAGGAGTTCGGTACCGAGCGGGTAGCCGCTTTGGCCCCGCGCGAGGTCCTCGTCCGGGTCGCCGAGCTCGAGCGGATCACCCGCTTCGCCGACGTGCCCGTCGAGCTGCGCTCCTGACTGGCCGGCAGCAATCCGCCGCGGATGCGGCGCTCCTGCCCGCCAGTGCCTGGGCCCGATGCCCGCAATCCCGGCGCGCAGGCACAAGCCGCGGGCGTGACAGCCGCACCGACGACCGTTAGGGTTCCCGGACTGTGACTTTGACGTTCATCTACATGATGTTCATCCTCAAGATCCCGATCCTGATGCTGTTCTGGATCGTGCGTTGGGCATGGAAGGCCCAACCGGTCGAGGAGGAGGGCAACGCGGGCGACGGCGGCACCAAGTCTCCCCGCGCCCCGATCGCGCCCCGTGGTCGCGGGCCTCATGGCGAGCCGCAACCGCCCGGTCCGAAGCGCGTTCGCACCGCCAAGCCGCTCGAGCGTGTCCCGCACCGCTGAGCGACACTTCGGCCGAGCCGCTTTCTTGGCAGACTTGCGCCGGTGAGCGAGATCGCATCGGTACTCAGCGACGGCACGATCCGTCGACTTGTCGAGGAGGGCAGGATCAAGATCGATCCTTGGGATCCGGCGAGGATCCAGCCGGCCTCCGTCGACCTTCGTCTCGGCGACAGCTTCCGCGTCTTCAACAACCACAAGGTCACCGCGATCGACCTGCGCGAGCCGCCCGAGGGCTTGACCGAGGACGTCACCCTCGAGGAGGGCGAGGCGTTCGTCATCCAGCCGGGCGAGTTCTGCCTCGCGAGGACCTTGGAGTGGGTCGAGATCCCCAACGACCTGGTTGCCCGGATCGAGGGGAAGAGCTCACTCGGACGCCTCGGGTTGATCGTCCATGCCACTGCCGGATTCTGTGACCCGGGCTGGAAGGGGACCCTTACATTGGAGTTGAACAACCTCACGCGGATCCCGATCAAGCTCTGGCCCGGACTGCTGATCGCTCAGCTTTCATTCATGACCCTCGACGCGGCAGCTGAGCGGCCGTATGGTTCGGATGGGTTGGGGAGTCACTACCAGGGTCAGCGCGAGGCGACCGCAAGCCGCTATCAGGGAGCACCATGACCGAGTCCAACGGACAGATCACAGCAACAGACAGCCGCTCCGGCGAGACGATCGAGATTCCGGTCATCGACAGCACGGTCAGGGCGACCGACCTGCTGCAGCTGCGCGACCCTGCCACCGGCGACGTCCTGCGCTCCTACGACCCGGCCTTCATGAACACTGCGGCCTGTCGCTCGGCCGTCACCTACCTCGACGGCGACGCCGGGATCCTCCAGTACCGCGGCTACCCGATCGAGCAGCTGGCCGAGAACTCGACCTACCTCGAGGTCGCCTACCTCCTGATCTATGGCGAGCTCCCGACCGCCGACCAGCTCACCGAGTGGACTCACCAGATCACGACCCACACCTTCGTCCACGAGAACCTCAAGAGCTTCATGCACGGGTTCCGCTACGACGCCCACCCGATGGGGATGCTGCTCGCCTCCGTCGGCGCGCTCTCGACCTTCTACCCGGACGCCAACCTGATCCACGACGACGAGGTCCGCCAGACCCATGTCGTGAGGCTGATCTCGAAGATGCCGACTCTCGCGGCGTTCGCATACCGCCACAGCCGCGGGATGCCTTACGTCTACCCCGACAACGACCTGAGCTACGCCGGCAACTTCCTCTCGATGATCTACAAGATCGCCGAGCTCAAGTACCAGCCGGACCCGAGGCTCGAGCGCGCCCTCGACATCCTATTCATCCTCCACGCCGACCACGAGCAGAACTGCTCGACGACCGCGGTGCGGACGGTCGGCTCCTCGCAGGTCGACCCGTACTCCGCGATCGCCGCCGGAGTCGCCGCCCTCTACGGCCCGCTCCACGGCGGCGCCAACGAGGCGGTGCTGCGGATGCTGCGAAGGATCGAGACCAAGGACCGGATCCCCGAGTTCATCGAGGGAGTCAAGGCCGGCAACGAGCGGCTGATGGGTTTCGGTCACCGCGTCTACAAGAACTTCGATCCGCGCGCGACGATCATCAAGAAGGCGTGCGACGACGTCTTCGAAGTGACGGGTGTCAGCCCGTTGCTCGAGGTGGCCGTCGAGCTCGAGAACATTGCTCTCGGGGACGAGTACTTCGTCAGCCGCAAGCTCTACCCGAACGTTGACTTCTATTCCGGCCTGATCTACGAGGCCCTCGGGATGCCGGTCGAGATGTTCCCGGTGTTGTTCGCGATTCCGCGGACGAGCGGCTGGATCGCCCAGTGGCTCGAGATGGTCGACGACCCGGAGCAGAAGATCGCCCGCCCGCGCCAGATCTACACCGGCGCCCGCGACCGCGACTGGGTCTCACCGGACTCCCGCTGAGCCTGGCCCGTGGCTGAGCGCTGGAAGCTCGTCGTGCGCGATGGGCCGACCGTGCGCAGATCGTTCCACTCGACTCTCGGCGAGGCTCTCGACGGACTCCAGGCCGAGACCGCGGAGGCCGCGAACCGCTCCCCGGCGAGGGAGGTCGATCTCCGTTTCAGGTCCTACGGTCCTGAGGACCGAGTTGTGATGCGCGCTGAGGTCAAGGGGCCGCAGCGCCGTTTCGCGAAGGTCACGGCCGGGGTCGACGTCCGTGGCGACGGCCGGCTCGAGCCTTGGCTCGGTGGCGCGAGGCGTTCTGAGGTCGAGGTCCGCAAGCGCGAGACCGCTTGGCAGGCCCTGCGCCGCGCCCTTGGAGTCGACTGACCGGCTACCGGCCAGTCCCGGCGAGCCGGCCTGACTCGGCCCGTGGGGCGCCCGCGTCAGGCAGCCCCTCCTTCAGGCCCAAGGGGCGCCCGCTTCCGGCATCGGCTGGATCGTGAGCTCCGGCCCGTGCTCGGTCAGCCACGCGACGTCGTCGCGATGCCCGGGGCGTCGGCTGTCGAGCAGGTCCCAGAAGGCCGCCGAGTGGTCGGGGACGTCGAGGTGACAGACCTCGTGCCAGACAACCGTCTCGAGGACCCGGTCGGGAGCGAGCATCAGTCGCCAAGAGAAGCTGAATGCACCGCCGGCCCTGCACGACGCCCACCTGGTTTTCATGTCCCCGATCCTGAGGCTGTTCCAGCTGTGACCCGTTTCCGCTGTGACTCGGTCGAGCCGTTCGGCGACCTCCGCTCGGGCGGCCCGCCGCAGCAGCCGCTCGACCGCTCCGCGGAAGTCACCTTCCGGGACGAGCAGCCGGTTTCCGTCGCGGTGGGCGACCTTGCGCCCGGCCTCGGGAACGATCGCGAGGGTGTCATCGAGCCACGGGAGCGTCCAGCCGCGGGCGTTGACGGCCGCACTGCTTACCTCCTGCTCGGCAAGCTGGCGGCGGATCCAGCTGTCGAGCCGTTCGACCGCATCGTGGGCTCGGTGCTCGGGCGCGCGCCCGGGCAGCACGACCGTCACGCCTTCCCGGTCGACAGTGACCCGCACCCGCTTCGCCCGCTTCGAGCGGCGGACCGAGTACTCGATCCTGTCGTCGTTGGTGCTCAGGAGCCGATGCTGACGCCGCCGGCCGGTACGGCGGAGATGTCGTCGACGTCAACGATGTCGCGGCCGAACGGAGCCAGCGAGATCGGGATCATCTTCAGGTTGCCGATTCCGAGGGGGATCCCGATGATCGAGAGGAACAGCGGGATCGAGGTGACGACGTGGCCGATCGCCAGCCACCAGCCCGCGAGGATGAACCAGATCACGTTGCCGATCGTCGAGCCGGCTCCCGCCTCTTCCTTGCGGATCACCGTCCTGCCGAACGGCCAGAGCGAGTAGGCGGCGATCCTGAGGCTCATCAGCCCGAACGGGATCCCGATGATCGTGATGAACATCAGCAGTCCTGCGAGCGTGTAAGCCAGTGCCATCCAGATGCCGGCGAAGACCAGCCAGATGAGGTTTCCGAGCAGGCGCATTGACGCGATTGTCCCACACCCATGACCCGCCGGGGGGCGGGCAGGCAACCGATCGGGTCTTGGCCTTCGGCGACCCGAACTTACGGATCGGGCGATAATGGCGTCATGCCGGAGACGCGGATCCAACTGCCTGCCCACGTTGCCCCGCCAGTTGACGTATTCGTCAACGGGGTCCCGCTGGTGGAGGGGGACGACTTCGTGCTCGACGGGCACACCCTCGTCGTCAAGCGTTCCCTGGCCAAGGAGGGCAACCTCGGCTTCTGGCGCTGGTTCCTCGGCGCCTGGGGGATCGGCACCTACCGCAAGAACGACGTGGTCGACGTTCGCTACGCCCGCGACGGCGTCACGAAGGTCGCTCACGACCTCGACTTCGAGGTCCCATCGGACCCGGGGAGCTGAGTCAGTCGGCTTGAGCCCACGGCCTGTGCAGCCGCAGGGCCGAGAGGATCGCCCGGGTCGCGGGTGATCGGTTCAGTGTGTAGAAGTGGATCCCCGGCGCTCCGCCCGCCAGCAGCTCGGCGCACTGAAGGGTCGCGTAGGCAACTCCAAACTCCTGCACCGCCTCGGGGTCGTCGGCCCGGGCTTCGAGTTCCGCCTGGAGGTCTGCCGGCAGGTCCGAGCCGCACAGCTGGGTGATCCGCGTGATCTGGGCGACGTTCGTGATCGGCATGACACCGGGCACGATCGGCGTCTCGATCCCGATCGCCTTGGCCCGCTCGACGAAGTCGAAGTAGAGCGAGTTCTCGAAGAACAGCTGGGTGACCAGGAAGTCGACTCCCTTGTCGACCTTCTCCTTGAGGTGGCGGAGGTCGTCCTCCGGACTGGTCGCCGCGATGTGAGTCTCCGGGAAGCAGGCCGCGCCGATCGCGAAGTGCGGGTACTCGGAGCGGATCAGCTCGACCAGCTCCGAGGAGTACGTCAGGCCTCCCTCGGTCGCTGTCCATTCGCCGCCGTCCGGCGGGTCGCCGCGAAGCGCGAGGACGTTCTCGACGCCCAGCTCGGTCAGGCCGTCGAGGGTCGAGCGGAGCTCGTCGACCGTTGCCGCCACGCAGGTGAAGTGAGCCATCGCCTCGAGCCCGTAGTCGCTCCTGATGGTGTCGACGACCTCGAGCGTCTTGTCACGGGTCGAGCCGCCCGCGCCGTAAGTCACGGAGACGTAAGCCGGTTCGAGCGGCTTCAGCGCTTCGACGGCAGCGAGCAGGTTGCGCTGGCCCTCCTCGGTCTTCGGCGGGAAGAACTCGAACGAGAACAGCGGATCGCCACTGCCCCTCATCATCTGGTCGATTCTCATCGGCCAGTGAGTCTAGGCGGCTGCTTCGGCTCCGGAATCGGCGGGAGCGCTCGCCCACATCTCGATCGGGCGTCCCTCGTCGGATTTGACTTCCCCGAGTCGCTCGAGGTGGGTCAGGTAGGCGAGCGTCTCCGGCAGGAACCAGCCGATCCTCGGCTCCTCCGGCATCCCCTCGTACAGCTTGCAGGTCAGCTCCCAGGCGCTGCGCGGTCCGTTCGCCAGCTCGGCCCTGATTGCGACGAGGCGACCGTCCACAGCTGCCCGATTGGCCGCGATCAGCTCCGGGATCGCGCTCACCGGCTTGCCGTGCCCTGACAGGCAAAGGCGCGCGCCCAGCGTCTCGACCCGGTCGAGCGACGCGAGGAACTCCCCGGCCGGGTCGGGTGTGTAGCCGACGTCGTAGTAGAGCGAGACCCTCCCCAGGAGGTGGTCGCCACTGAACAACAGGCGCCGCCCGGGCTGGTGCAGGCAGACGTGGGAGGGGGCGTGGCCGGGTGTCTCGACTGCGACCAGCTCACCGAGGTCGGACGGGACCGAGAGGCCTTCGACCAGTTCGCGGTCGGGTTCGACGACCCGGTCGAAGCCGGTCGCCATGCCGCGTCTGGCCTCGCGCTGGCGCTCGACTGACTCGACCGGCACTCCGCAGCGGATCGCCCTGTCGAGGCGTTGGTCGAGCACCCCGTCGGGGTCGTTGACGTAGGAGCGCATGTGGTCGCTGTTGTGGCTCATCACGATCTCGGCGCCGGTGCGCTCTGCGATCGTCATCGCCTGGCCCGCATGGTCGGCGTGGGCGTGGGTGCACACGATCCGGCGGACGCTGTCGAGCCAGAGACCGCATTGGTCAAGCGCTCGCTCGAGTTCGCGGAGCGAGG
>JBAXRO010000060.1:0-11873 GCA_037131165.1 Actinomycetes bacterium
GCGGCTCATTGATCACGTCCCAAGTGGCGACCCGTCCTCGGAAGTGGCCGACGACGTTCCGGATCAGGTCGCCGATCAGTTGGCGGGCCTTGGCCTGCGGATCGGGCGCACTCTCGATCACGGCCCGCGCCCACGGGCGCTGAGCCGTCCTGTGGAACAGGAGAGTGTGCGCCCTCACCCGGATTCGGTTGCGGTTGGCCCAGTCGACCTCATCGTCGGCCGGGCCGAAGTTGAAGGTCCCGCGGGGACTCTGGATCGAATCCCATTTCATCGCGTTCTCGATCGTGATCGAGTTGAAGTGGGCGGCAACCGTCGCCTTCGTAGGGTCGGGAGGGTAGGCGTCCATCGCGACCCCGGCCCAAATTCCTGACCGATTGGCGGCCCCGAGGAGCGTGCAGGTCTGCGGCGTGTTCGCGCATGAGGGACGCGTCACCCGCGATGCAGCGCTCGAGACGGACGGAGCGGCCGCCATCGAAACCGCAACCAGGCAGGCCGCTGACGTCACTCGCATTCCAAAAGCCTTCACTGAAACAAAATTCTTGCACAGCCGAAAGAAACTTTGATCGCGGACTCCCCCGAACCACTGCTTGGGGCGTCCCGCCGCAGGGAAGTTGGATCAAGCGGAGAGGAAGTGGGCCGCGGCGAGGCCGCCCCAGGGCCCATAGGGCTTGAAGAAATCCCTTACCTGCTCCTCGGTCGCGAAGCCTTTCGGGTCCCCGCCCGAGAGGTTGCGCCCAACGGCCTTGAGGTAGCCGAGATCGCCCGCTGGAAGCGCCGAGAAATCGCCGAGTCCGTGCAGAGCCGTGATGTCGGCCGTCCAGCGCCCGACGCCGGGGAAGGATTGGAGCCGGCGCGCCAAGGCGTCGGCCGGGGCAGCAAAGTCGATCCTGCCGGCGGCGGCCGCACCGGCAACCCGCCTGAGCGTCTGAACGCGCGTCGCCGCGAGGTCGAGTGAGACGATCTCGGCCGGGGCGAGACCAGCCACAGCCTTGGCTGAGGGCACGTCGCTGAGATCCCACTCGACGCTGCGAGGGCCGATCCGACGGACAAGCCTGCGCTGGATCGCCGCAGCCCGCTTGTACTCGATCAGCTGCTCGGTGATCGCCCATGCCAGCGCCTCCCACGGCCGAGGCCTGCGGTGAGGCCTCAACCACGGCTTGCGCCTGATCGACGCGCCGATCAGCGGGTCGTCTCGGAACTCCTCTACGAATGGCCTCAGGTCATCGTCCACACCGAGGGCGAAGCGCATCCGACCGATCGCCTCTGCCGCCTGTTCCCTGCCGGGTGCGTCCGCCCCGAACAGGATGTCCTCGCCGGTTCGGGCGACCCTGACCCGCACCGGCTGCCCATCGACAACGAGCATCCGATGTAAGACGCCTCCGCGGACTTGAGTGACCCCGTCAGGCGATGTGCGCGAGGGCAGGCGCAGCGGCGAGCGGGGCGCCACCTGCTCACGCAGTTCGATCACTGCCGGACTAGCCGGTGAATGTCGATCAGGTAGCTGGTGGTGGACTCGATCGCGAAAGTCGGCTGCTGGTTGCGGCGCGAAGCGAGTGAACGCGAACCGGGGCGCGATGCCGCCTTGGCGACGACGACCGCAGTCGCGGCCCCGACAGCGGCCCCGACCGTGGCGACTGCCGCGGTCTTGGCTACCGGAGCGAGCTCAGTCGCGCGGCGTACGACTGCACTGCGGCGCGTCTCGACGACGACCTCGCCCTCGATCAGTTCCTCGCTGTCTTGGAACGAATCCACAGTCGGAAGAGCATGACGACCGGGCCGGTCGGGTGCAAGCGCCCGCACCGTCCAGATCCCAACCGATCCGGGGAGCCCGCGCCCCCGGCTGGATGCGCCGCTCCCTCAGACTCCGAAAGGTTGGGGACGCTCGGGCACGGCGTAGGGCTCAAGCAGCTGCTCGTAGACGCGGTAGGTGCGGACCACCTTCCCGCCCATCCCCTCCATCGCCCGGTTCATCGGGATGTTCGTCTCGAGGATCCAGCCGGTCTCACCCCATGTCTGGGGAGTGCGCTCAGCCGCATCGAAGTGCAGCGCATACATCTTCGCCGCTACGCCCGCATGCTGGTACTCCTTGCGAACCCCGAGAGCGAAGACCCTGACCCGGTCGATCTTTCGGCGATACCAGAGGGCCTTGGCGATGCTCCAAGGGGTCAGGCGGCCGCCCATGTGGATCAGCACCTGGTTGTAGTCCGGGAGGGTGAGGGAGGCGCCGACGAGCGCGCCGTCCTTCTCGGCGATGAAGGCCCAATTGCGGTCGAAGATCGGCCGCAAATTCTTCGCCATCGCCTGGGCCTGGTCCATCTCGATCGGCACGAACGCCCAATTGCGGCTCCATGCCTCGTTGTAGACCTCGACGAACCGGGGGATCTCCTCCTTGAGCTTGCTCGGCTCCATCGACCGCAGTTCGATTCCGTGCTTGGTCTTGACTTCCTCGGCCATCTGGAAGATCGCCGGATGCACGGAGTCGCGCTGGTCGACGTAGAGGCTCCACATGTTCAGATCGATGACCTTGCTCAGGCCGGCCTGTTCGAGCAGACGCGGGTAGTAGGGCATCGTCCAGTCAGTCAGGATCGACGGGGGCAGGTCGAAGCCGTCGACGAGGACGCCGCACTCCTCATTTGTGGTGAAGCTCATCGGCCCAGTGACCCGGTCACAGCCCCGTTCGCGGAGCCAGTCGGCCGCAGAGCCGAGCAGGGCCGACGCGGCCTCCTCGTCGTCCTCGCACTCGAAGAAGCCGAAAAGCCCCCAACGGTTGCCTTGGAACTCGTTGAACTTCCTGTCGATGTGTGCGCTCAGGCGCCCGACGACCCTGCCGTCGCGCCAGGCGAGGAAGTACTCGACCTCGGCGTGGTTGAAGAACGGGTTCTTCTTGCGGCTCAGCACCTCCTTGCGCTCGAAACGGAGCGGAGGGACCCAGAGCGGCTCGTTACGATAAAGGCGGTAAGGGAGTTCGATGAACTCCTTCATCTCGCGCTTCGAGAGCGCGGGCTTGATCTCGACCGGCACCGCAGGCACCCTACTCCCAGACCATGCCGACTCCCCCATCTGACGTCTTCGCCAAGGTTCGCGGCCACGACCGCGAGGAGCAGCTGCGCGCCGCGCGCGAGGCGGACCTCCTCCCCTACTTCCGCCATGTCGAGTCGCCTGCCGCCCCGGTCGTCGAGATGGAGGGCGCGGAGCGGATCATGCTCGGTTCCAACAACTACCTCGGCCTGACCGGTGACCCGCGAGTAATCGAGGGCGCCCGCAAGGCGCTCGACCAGTACGGAACGGGCCTGACCGGGTCGAGACTGCTCAACGGCACGACACCGATGCACGTCGAGCTCGAGGAGCACCTGACGCGCTGGATGGGAACCGAGGACTGCATCGTCTACACCACGGGACACCAGGCCAACATGGGGGCGCTGGGCACCCTGCTTGCACCCAACGACACCGTGATCGTCGATTCGGCAGCCCACGCCTCGATCCTCGACGGGATCCTGCTGAGCAAGGCCAAGCTGCGGCCGTTCCGCCACAACCGCCTGGACAAGCTCGAAAGCCAGCTCGAACGTTCCGCCAACGATGGCGGCGGCGTGCTCGTCGTGGCCGAGGGGATCTACTCGATGGAGGGCGACGTCGGCCCCCTGCCCGGGATCGCCGACCTCGCCGCCAAGCACGGGGCGAGGCTGATGGTCGACGAGGCTCACGGGGTCGGGGTCCTCGGCACGAACGGACGCGGCGCCTGCGAGCTGTTCGGGATCGAGGACCGGGTCGACCTGAGGATGGGGACGTTCAGCAAGTCGTTCGCGTCCTGCGGTGGCTTCATCGCCGGCAGCAGCGAGGTCGTCGACTACCTGCGGGTCGCGAGCCGCTCCTACATCTTCACCGCATCGGGGGTACCGGCAGCGATCGGTGCGACCAAAGCCGCGCTCGAGGTGATCGATTCGGACGAGGGGCGCGAGCTGATGGCCGCGGTCCTCGCAAACGCCGAGCGCTTGGCGAACGGCTTCGAAGAGCTCGGCCTCAAGGTCGTCGAGAGCGAGTCTGGTGTCAGGACACCGGTCGTGCCGGTGCTTGTCGAGGACGACTGGAAAGCAGTCCTGCTCTGGAAGGCTCTCTACGACGCAGGGGTGTTCGTCAATGTCGCCATCCACCCGGCCGTCCCTCCCGGAGGGGCGCTGCTGAGGACGAGCGTGATGGCAACCCACGATGCCGGAACGATCGACCGCGCGCTTGAGCGCTTCGCCGACGTAAAGCGGTCGTTCGAGGCCGAGCACGGCCCGCTTCCCGCCGGATCCGTCCCTGCCGCCTAGGCGAGGCAAAACACCCTTACAGCGCTCAGGTTTACGGCTCCTCGAGGGAGCGTCGTCGAAGGTCCGCGAGCGGCGCCGGTTGCTCGATGGAATACCCGCTAAGAGCGGAGGTTCCGTCGCGGGGATCTTGTTTCGAACCTGTGAAACACATACATTGGCTTCTCCCGAGAGGGCGCCAGGAGAGTCGCCCCCAACGGACATCTACTTGAGTTGAAAAAAGGACGGCGTAAGCCGTCGCGGTCCCGCACTGCCCGGCTGGATCGGACACCGGAAGGAAGGCAAACAGATGGCGACGAAATCAGCCCAAGACCAGCCCCAGCACCTTGTAGCCCTCGCCAGGGCCAACCGGGTGCGGCTCTCGAGAGCTGCCCTCAAGCGCAGGATCGGGGAGGGCGAGACTTCCGTCGCAGAGGTCTTGCTGTCGATCCCGGAAGAGGTCGAGAGCATGGCTGTTGCCGACCTCCTCGCCTGCCAGCGCCGCTGGGGTACGACTCGCTGCCGCCGCTTCCTCGCCACCTCGCGGATCTCCGAAACACGACTGGTCGGGACCCTCACCGAGCGCCAGCGCCACGAGCTCGCCGAGCGACTCGAGGGCCAGGGCAGCCTCGCCTCAGTCTGACCCTGGCGCACTCAGCGCTGGACGTACGACGACCTGACAGGCAGCCAGACCGCCAAGGCGATAGCGAGGCCGACCGGAGCGAAGATGACCGGTCGCACCCCCGCCAGCGCCAACAGCCCGATCACGACAGCGCCGGGGATGCCGGCCAAAACCATCGAATGCGGCCTGTGACCGCTCCGGTGCTCGCGCAACGCCTGTTCGAACCCGAACGCCGAACCGATCAGCAGGCCGGTTGCCAGCAGGATCCCCCCTGGTGAGCCGCCGACGACGAAGCCGACGACCATCAGGATGAAGCAGGTGAAGACGGCGATCTCCGTCAGCGGGAAGGCCCCCCAGGGCGGGGGCGGCGGTCCCATCGGCTCGGAGGAAGCGCCGACGGCGGGGGCAGGCCGGGGTTCGGGCCCGCGGAGAAGCGAGTCGCCTGTCGGGGCGCCGCCAACTCGCCTGCGTGCGCGCTTACCCACGCTCGCTCACGGCTCCGAGCGGAGGGGAACTACCCGATGAAGCCGGGTAACGGGCAACCGGATGAGATCTTCACCCGCCACCAACCGGTCAGCAGGCCGACCGGGCCGAAGCGGGGGACGACGTGCCAGTGGCCGCAACCGGGCAGGCCGGCCTGTTCACGCGAGACCCGGACCCACCGGTAGGACCCCGGGTCGGCGAGCATCCGCTCGATCAGGCCGCGTGACTCCTCCTGTTGGGCGCGAAGCCGACCGAGTCGCCTGCGGCCGTCCTCGAGGGTGTGGGCAAGGCGATCTCTGAGGGCCTCGAGTTCGCCGGCGCTCATCAGTCGAGCCGGGCCGCCGGCGACCCTTCCGAGACCGAGGTCGTGCGGGTGGGCATCGGCGGTCAGTCCGCAGACTGCGCGCTCGAGGGCCCCGATCTGCCTGCGCAGGTCGGCCCGCAGCGCCCGCTGCGCCTCCTCGGAGGACGGAGCCGCTACGAACCGTTGCGGCTCGATCATTACTGCGCTGCTCATCTGGGAAAACAGTACCAGTGCCACCGCCCCCCGATCAACAGGGATCCACTTCCGGATCTCAGGATGCTTCGAGCAGGTCATGGACCCGCTCGAGCGCCAACGCGGCGAACTCCGACTCCACCCCGGGGACGGCAACCGCGACGACCCTGACGGCCGTTGCGCGACGATCCGGCAGGAGATCGGCGAATGGCTCGGCAAACAGCCGGGCCACCGGGCGGATCTGATCCTCGAGCAGAAGGTCCCCCTCGCTCCATTGGGTTGAACCGCTCTTCGCCCGGGCTATCCCGACCGCGCCTTCGACCGCCGATCCATCGAGCGCCACCAGCGGGGTGCCCAATTCGAGCACGGCCAGGGTGAGAGCGTCGGTCACGACGCCCGCCGGTCTGAAGCCCCCTTCCAGCAAGCGCCTGCGGATGACCGCGTCGACTGTGCAGGGCACGCGCTCGGGGTCCATTCCGAGCTGGCGCAGCAGTGCGCGCGTGGCTGCGGGCACCGTCCCGATCGCGGCGTGTGCGGCGCCTGCGCCGTCGATCCTGTCGGCTGCGGCAGCGAGCTCGGCTGCCAATCCGGCCGGCGTCTTGGTCGACCGCAGCGCAGCGACGGTCGAGACAACCTCCAGCCCGGGGAACTCGGCTGCGACCTCGGAGGCGACCTCCCCCCTGATCAGTTCGACCACCTCGCCCCCTGCCGGTCAGCCCGTGCTCGTCCCGGCCAGCGCGCGGCGGATCGAGGAGGTCAGGACCTCGGGGTCATCGAGTGCCTCCCCGATCAGCGACTCGGCCACGATCCCGCCTTCGCGGACCACGACGACGGTCGGGCAGACAGCGACTCCGTAGCGGTTGGTCAGAGCGCCGTCGCGATCCCACGCAACCTCGACCCCGGGGTTGGTGGCGGCCAGTTTGGCGAGCGCGGGCCGCTTGCCGCGGATCCCGATCGCAGCAGCCGTCAGGCCCGGGATCGAGCGCCCTGCGCGCTCGAGGGCCGGGAGCATCTCGGTGCACGGCTTGTCACCGACCGACACGAAAGCGAGCGCGACCGGGCCCTTGGCGAACGCCCGACAGCTGACGAGCGCCCTCCTGTCGGCGACGCTGCAGGCATCGGGGGCGATGTTGGCGTCGCCGACGAGGTTGGAGAGGGCGAGCGGAGCCGCGAACGGCGGCGTTGCCTTCCCGGGCGTCGGGCCCCGCGCCCCGGTCCCCTTCTGCCCTCCCCCCGCGACGATCACGACCGTTCCGATCACGGCGACGGCAATCACGACAACGGCTGCCTTCATGCCGGAGCTCAAGCCGCCTCGCTTCCTTCCGCCGAGCGACGGTCGAGCCAGCGAAGCAGCGCCGGAACGACCACCGCGACCGCTGCCAGAGCGAGGCCGAGGTCGATCACGGTTGCGAGGCCGAAATCTCGCAGGACCCTGATGTCACTGAACCAGAGGACTGCGAAGCCGGTGATCACAGTCAGGCCTGAGATGCGGATGGCTCGCCCGGTCGTGCCAAGTGCGCGGCTGAGTGCCTGCTCGGAGCCCTGCTCGGCCCGGAGCTCGGCGTGGTGGCGCTCCGACAACAGGACAGCGAACTCGGTCCCGATGGCGATCACGAGTGCTCCGAGCGCAGCCGAAAGCGGGTTGAGCTCGACGCCGAGCACCCAGAGCCCGAGCGGAGCCCAGCCACTGGCCACGGCAGTGGCAGCCAACGGAACGAGCGCCCGGCGAGCCGATCGGAGGGTCGCCAGCAGGACGAGCGCGACCGCGAGCAGCGCCAGCAGCGTCAAGGTCAGGCGGCTGACCGGGTCGGCCAGCCTCGAGTTGGCTTCGGCTGCGATAACCGGGAGGCCGCCGATCACCACCTCGACCCCTTCCGGGGCGGAGCGGGCGCGTTGGCGGAGGTCGTCGAAGACCTCCTGCTGGCGCTCGAGCGGGATCAGGCTCACCCCGAAGCTCGTGAGTACCGACTTCCCGTCGGGCGACACCACAGCGCGGCGGAAGTAATCGGGCGTCTGGCCGATCGCCGCCCGGACGTCGGCTGCCGAGCCGCGCGGCTGGATCAGGTCCGTGATCGCAAGGCCGGGGCAGAGCTCCGCTCCGCGGCAGCCTTTGCGCTCGTCGTACCCCCACCGCTCCAGCGCCCCCTCTTTGAACTGCTTGATCCAGGCGAGGCCCTGGGGAGTCAACGCTCCACTCCCGGTCGTCAAGACGTCGACCTCGCCCGCCACTCCCGACTGGTCCTGAAGTGCCTGGAGGTCCTGAAGCGCCGGGGTGTTGGCGGGGACGAGGCGGGTGATGTCCGACTCGACGGTCAGGTCGCCCTCGACCGCCCACCCCGCCACCGCGAGCACGGCGGCCACAGCGAGCACTCGACCGGGATTGGCGGCCATCGCACCCGCAGCCCTCGACCTCAGTCGCCCGACCTTTCCGGAAGGCGAACCGGAAGCGATGATCTGGCCCGCTCCACGGACCGACGCATCGAGCCGGTCGGCGGCCGTCGCGAGCAGGTCCGACCGACTGCGGCGGATCGGGATCAGGGCCGAGCCGACTGTGAAGGAAACGACTATCGCCACCGCCACCCCGACGATCAGCACGAGTCCGAAGCCCCGGACCATCGGGACGGGCGATACGAGCAGGGCGAGGAAGCCGGCGGACGTAGCTGCCGCGGCAGCAACGATCGGAACGCCGCCGCTGCCCGCGGCCTCGATCACCGCGTCGCCTCCCGGGGGTTCGCCCCCAGCGGCCTCGTCGGCTCGCGCCTGGTATTGGACCGCGTAGTCGACTGCCAAGCCGATCAGCACCGGGACGCCGCCGACCGCGGCCACGGTCAGGGGAAGACCGAGGATCGCCATTCCGCCAAAGACGACCGCCGTCGACGTCAGGGCAAGGATCAACGCGAGCAGCCTGAACGACACCCGGAAGGCCAAACCGAGGGCGATCGCCATCGCGATGGCCGCCGCTATCAAGAGCGGGATCGCCCCCGCCGCGACCTCGTCGGCGAGTGACTCGGCGAGTACCGGTGCACCGGTAACCCGGTAGCTGCCCGACTTCAGCTTGAAATCGGGCTCATTGACCGCCGCGTTGACATTCGCGACCAGCCGCGAGCGCTGGGTCGAGGTCAGGCCGGCCTTCGGCCTGACCTGGATCAGGGCCGAGGTGGCCGACGGGAAGAGGTAGGCGAAGCGGGTCTTCGGTTGGCCGGGCCCACGACTGCCGTCGAACGCTATCTGCGAGACGAACTCGCTGTTGGCGATAGTCGGGAGCCCGCGGATCCCCGTCTGCAGCTGGAGCCTTGCGAGGTCGGCTGCCGCGGCCTGCTGCGCCTGGACCTTCGCCTGTTGGACGAACTTCTCAACCTCAGCGGGCGGAAGCCCCTGCGCGACAGCTGCTGCACGGGCCCTCGTCCCTGCGGTCTGCACCTTCGCGGCCGCCTGCTCGAGCTCCTTGGAGACCTGGCCGGAGACTTGGCGCGCAGCCTCGTTGAGGAACGTCCCTGGCCCGTAGACGCGCTCGACCGCCCCGCTGCGTGCGATCGCGGCGCACGGCCCGTTCTCTCTTCCGTAGGGCTTGGCTCCCTTGGGGACCCTTCCACCCAGACAGCCCTCGAGCTTCAGCAGCCGACCAAGGTCGGGAGAGAGCAGCAGGTCGCTCAGCTTCGCCTCGGCGAGGACGATCACGGCGTCGTCGCCGAACTCCGAACGGATCCGGTCGGTCGCAGCGCTGGCACCCTCAGCCTTGGGGACGAGCGAATCGGTGCCGGCAGTGGGTCGCAGACCGGCAACAGCGGCGACTGCGAAGCCGGCTGTCAGCAGCGCGGCGACCGCGATCACCGGGAGGCGATTGGCCAAGCAGAAGGCCGCGACCCTGCGAAGGGCCGATCTCGCACGCCCCGACCCGGATGAGGCCTGACGCCTCATCCCTACGCCCGCGCCCGAACCGAGGCCGGGACCAGGCTCACGGGCTGTTCTTCTGCTCTTCGATCCGGGTGAAGATCTTCGAGTAGTCGCCGAACGGCTCGTACCAAGGCGTCAGTGGCAGCGGCGGGGTTGGGTTGGGCCCGAGCACCGGCTGCGGAGTGCAAGCGGGTGCGGCTGGGGTGTTCGTTCCGGCGTAGGCGATCGCCTTGATCCACTTGGCGAGGTCGGATGCGGGGGTCGAGTTCGGGAGCGACCACTGGAGCGGCCAAGCCTTGGCGGAGACGCCCGAACCGGTAGCGGTTGCGTTCCTGCTGACCGTCAGGGTCGAGCCGCTGATCTGGTTGATCACAGCACTCGTGAGCCCCGGCGCGTCGAGGCTCTGACCGACGGCAAGCGAGCCTGAAGCCGTGCTGTCAACAGTGACCGTCTTGGAGCCCGAGGTAGTCGTGACCGTTCCGTCCCACTTGGCGGTGATCGGATCGGGAGCGAAGCTGCCGCCGCACTGGCGCGTCTCGTAGTTCGTCAGGTCCCACGGGTAGGCCGCTGGCGCGTAGTAGGCGGTCGCACGGTTGGTCGTCGGGCGCTTCGGCATGGCAGCGAGGCCCATGATGTTGAAGGTCGGGCTTGCCCTCAAGTACGGAACGCCCTTCGGGTAGCCGAGCGTGCCGCCGGTGTCGTCGGGGACGGTTGCCTGGGTGGCGGCGGCGGCGTTCGCGAAGAAGGGCGGGATCGTCTTCTTGTAGATGCCGAGGTAGTTGAGCATCGGGTTGAGCTGCTGGAGGAAGACGTCGAGCTGGGCGAGGACCTTGCTCAGCCCGGGCTGAGCCCCATTGCCGTTGAGGAACTTGCCGAGTGCGGCTGTGCCGGGGGTCGAGAGGTCGTCGAGCGGCTTGAGGCGGGTCATGATGTTCTTCAGCGACGGCGAGAGTTGGGCCACCGATTCGAGGGTCGGGCTGATCTGCTGGGCTGCGGGGATCAGCGACTCGACCACCGGGTTGGCGTTCTCGGAGAATGCCTTGAGCTGATCGACAGTCTTCTTGCCCTCCGACTCGAAGGTCGGCAGGATCGTGAAGATGTCGGCGAGCTGGGTGTTGAGCCTCGCTGTCGTCGTGAATACGGCGTTCGAGTTGACGATCGACTGGCGCAGCTGGTCGCCACGCTCGGAGATCGCGTTGAAGACGACCCCGGTGTCGCGAACGAGCTGGTTTACGGCATCGCCCTGGCTGTTGAGGACTTCGAGGGTGCGGTCGGCCGAGTCGGTGAAGGCCGGCAGGTTGCCGAAGGCGTCGCTGATGTCACCCCCGCGCCCTGCGAGCGCGCCGGCAAGCCCCTGCTGCCACTCCTGGAAGCCCTTCCGCGTCGGCTCGTCGAACAGCTGGAAGATCCGGTCGACCGTGACCTGCTGGCGGACCTGCCGCTCGGGCAGCATCGCGCCGTCGGCGAGCGGCGCGCCGGTGGCTCGGTTGCCCGGGGTCAGCTCGACGTAGGTCTCGCCGAGCAGCGTCTTGGTCCTCAGGATCGCGCGGCTGTTCTGCGGGATCGGCGCGTAACGCGGGTCGATCTGCAGCGTCGCGGTCGTCGCGTTGCGGGCGCCCAGCTCGACCTTCGCGACCTTGCCCACCGGCACGCCGCTTATTCGCACGTCGGCCTGTGAGGCGAGCTGGCCTGCGTTGACGAAGTTGACCTTTACCTGGTAGCCCTTCGCAGCGAACGGCACCGGACCGCCGAAGGCGACCCAGAGGAACAGGATCAGCCCGAAGCACGACAGCGCAAAGCCTGCCATGACGAGGATTCGGGGGAGTGTCGGTGCTTGTTTCTGCATCAGCTGATCACGGAACGTTGCAGATGGCTCCCGGGCCCACCCTCGGGGCCCTGGCGAGGCCAAGGACCGTCTTCAGTTGCGGGTTGCCCGCGGCACATACGTCGCCGACGATGTTGTAGGCGAAGGCCCACGCACCGGAGCTGCTCAAGAGTGTCGTCTGGCGCAGCGGGCCGCCCGCATCCTGGCTGCCGAGCGTGCTGTTGACGTTGTGGCCGAGCCATACGAGGTTGGACAGGTAGGGCGGAACGT
>JBAXRO010000061.1:0-11372 GCA_037131165.1 Actinomycetes bacterium
CTGATCGTCGACCTCGTGCCACAGGGCTCGCGGGTTCTCGACCTCGGCTGCGGTGACGGGGCGCTGCTCGATCACCTGATCGGTTCGCTCGGATGTCGGGGATGGGGGGTGGAACTGAGCGAGGAGGGCTTCCACGGCTGCCTGGCGCGTGGCGTCCCCGTCGTCCAAGGAGACCTCGACCGCGTCATCGACGATGTCGAGGACGACGAGGTGGACGTCGTCATCCTCTCCGAGACGATCCAAGCCCTGCGCCGCCCGGAGCTCGTCCTCAGCGAAATGCGTCGGGTCGCCAAGCGCGGGATCGTCTCGCTTCCGAACTTCGGCCACTGGCGGCTGCGTCTCGAACTCCTCACCCGCGGTCGGATGCCGTCGAGTCCGGAGCTCCCCAACCCGTGGTTCTCGACTCCCAACATCCATCTCTGCACGCTCGACGATTTCGAGCGGCTGGTGGCCGAGTCCGGCCTGAGGATCGTCAAGCGGATCCCGCTCGACTCCGACCACTCGGCGGCTTCCGGCGCCGTCCTGCTGAGGCCGAACCTGCTCGCTTCCGGCGCGGTCTACGCGCTCGAGCGCTCCTGACGCTTAGCCAGCCGCTGAGGCGTCGCCGTCATGCAGGCCGGGCACCTGGCTGCTGTCGGTCCGCGCCTGCGCATCGTCGCAAGCTCTTCGACCAGAGTCGCGGGCTCGGGTGGGACGCCGCAGGTCGGACACGGCTCCGGTTCGAAGTCCTCGAGTTCGGGCAGCAGCGTGCCGTCGAGCTCAATCACGGTGTCGGGCAGCCAGACCCGGCGGCAGCCGATCAGGGCGGCCCATTCGAGCAGGGTCGAGGCGGCCTCTTCGTTGAGCTCTGCCCCGATCGAGTCTGAGACCGTCAGCTCGCGTTCGCCGGCCGGGTCGGCGCTCAGCTCGACGTCGCACACTGTCGTCCCGGCCTCCCGCAGGGCGTTCCGGTAGGCCGATGCCCTTGCCCGGGCGAGGAAGACCGGTCGGTTTGTGAGGGTCAGCCTTCCGTCGCGGATCACAACCCGTGCTTCGCCATTTCCCCTGCGTGTCATCATGGTTGCCCCGGACTGGTCGGGGTCGGAACCTGAAACCTGACAGGGCCGCTTGCCGCCTTGCGGATCGGCCCGCGAAAGGATCGAAATGGTCGCAGTCGAGTCCACGATGCTGCCGCTCGGCACGCCGGCGCCGGGCTTCTCGCTCGAGGATCCCTCGGGCGTCGTGTACGACCTCGAGTCGATCGTCACTGGAGCAAATGCCCTGGTAGTCGCCTTCATTTGCAACCACTGTCCGTACGTCAAGCTGATCGCCGACCGGCTCGCCGAGGTCGGCAACGGCTTGCTCGAGAAGGGAGTGGCGGTCGTCGCGATCAACTCGAATGACACCGAGAGCCACCCCGACGACTCGCCCGAGGCGATGGCGGCGGAGATCGCGCTGCGCGGCTTCCGGTTCCCCTACCTCCATGACCCGACCCAGAAGGTTGCGCTCGCCTACCGGGCTGCCTGTACTCCCGACTTCTTCGTTTTCGATTCGGACCGCAGGCTCGCCTACAGGGGCCGGTTCGACTCGGCGAGGCCGGGCAACGGCGAGGCTGTGACCGGAGCGGACCTGCTTGCCGCGGTCGATGCCGTGCTCGGCGCCGGGGCGATGCCGGACCCACAGCAGCCGTCGATGGGCTGCAACATCAAGTGGCGGCCAGGCAACGAGCCCGATTGGTTCCGCTGAGTCGCGGGTGTCACTGTAATACCGGATAACCTCACGGCAATGTACGAACCCGGCTCCAACGGATCATCGAACGGTTCGAACGGCAGTGGTCCCCGACCCACGGAACGCCCGGGGTTAACGGTCCATTGGGAGAACTTGATGTCGCTGCGCTACTGGTTCGGCTCACTCTTCGGAGCGGTCCTCTTCCTGATCGGGATCTCGCTTGTGGCGGGCGCTTTCGGTTGGAACCTGTCCGACGGGCTCTTCCAGACCCTGTTCCTCGGGTTCCTGCTGCTGGCCCTGATCGGCGGTCTTGTCTGCCGCCGGTATTGGTGCCCCCACTGCCGTGGGATGGTCAAGGCCGGCGCCACGGTCTGTCGTCACTGCGGCCGCGAGTTCGAAGTCTGACCGGCGCTCAGTCGAGCGCCACGACCGGGTCGCCGATCGAGACCGTCCCGGATTCGAGGATCTCGGCCCTGATCCCGCCGCGCTCGACGAGCGCCTTGAGGACACCGGGCGCCGTGGCCCTCTCGATCTGGCGGCAGGGCTCGCACAGCTCGCTGGCGCGACAGCGGACTTCCCCGATCAGGAACTCCCTTCCGACGAGCGGGTTGAGTTCGATCCCGGTGACGACGAGGTTGCGGCGCAGCTCGCTTTCGGCCAGGTCGATGCCGAACCCGGACAGGTGGTCGAACGCGTCTCTCTCGATCAGGGTGACGTTGCCCCTCGCGTCACCTCCCGGCTCTGCCAGCAGGTATCGGTCGCCTGCAAGTCCACGGCCAGCCAATGCCTCAACCGACTCCGGCTCGACCGTGTCCGCTCCGGCTGCCGGGGCGATCACGATGCGCTCGACCCTTCCGGCCATCGGTCAGCTTGTTTCTGTGATCGCCGCGGCGACCTGCTCGCCTGCGTGCCTTCCCGACGACATCGCGCCCTCGATCGAGGCTGTCGAGCGGTGATCGCCCGCGACCCAGAGCCGCTTGCGCAGGCGCAACGGCCGTTCGATCGGGTCGAGCGAGCCCGGTGGCTGGTCGGGGAGGGCATGCTCGACCCTGTCGATCCTCAGAGTCCGCCAGCTCTCAACCGCTGGCCCGTACCAGCGCATCAGCTGGTCGCGGACCTCGAGCTCGAGCCGCTCGTCGTCACCGTCGCTCCCGAGGTTCTCCTCGAGGATCGAACAGGTCACGAGCGAGTGCCCGCTCGGCGCGTAGCCACGCGCGGCGTTCGACATCACCTGCAGGTTGTTGACAGGGCCGCTTCGCTCGCCGTCGAGCACGAGGATCGGGCGATCGTGGGGCGGTCGCGGACCGGAGTCGAACGAGATCTGGCCGACCGCCCTGCTGCTCGGCACATTGACTTCCTCCACCAGCTTCGCCGCCGTCTGCACGTCGGTCGCGACGACGATCCAGTCGGCGTCGATGCGCTCGCCGCCCGCAAGGACAACGCGCCCCTTCTCGAGGCGCTTCACCTTCGCTTTCGTCCTGACGGTGTCGACCGGCAGGTCCGCTGCGAGCAGCTGGGGGATCCTGCGCATTCCGTCTCCCGGAACGCAGGCGGGGCCGGCGGCGAAGTTGCGAAGCAGGAAGTCGAGGAACCGTGAACTGGTGCCGAGGCCAGAGTCGAGGGTGATGCCGGCGAGGAACGGACGCCAGAAGGCCTCGAGCATTGAATCCGACACTCCGGCATCGCGCAGCGACTGGAGGATCGTGCGGTCGGGTGCGGGGCCCTCAGGGCCGGCTTCGGACCTCGCGGAGCGCAGCAGGCGGAGCGTGGCGACGGCGTCGCGCGGGCGGATGATCCCGCCGGTAAGCATCTTCGGTGCCGCGAGCGGCTTCGCGAACGGATCGGCGATCGGCAGGAACGACCGGTTCTTGCGGACGAGAGCGCCCCGCTCGAACGGCTGGAGGTTGAGGGCGTCGCGATCGAGTTGGCGATCGATCTCCGGGTAGGCGGAGAGCAGGACTTGGAAGCCGCGGTCGAGCAGGAACCCGTCGACTTCGTCGGTAGCGACCCTCCCGCCGGGTCGCTCATCGCGCTCGAGGATGGTCACCTTCGCTCCCGAGCCGTTGAGCGCGCGGGCGCAGGCGAGGCCGGCCACGCCACCGCCGATGATCACGACACGGTTGTTGCTCCTCTTGGCCATCGGCTCAATGATGACGACACTCGAGTGACGCGGTCGGCAGTGCAGCGTGCGAACTGCCACCCGGCCACAGTCGATGACTTATCTTCCCGCCGATGATCGACCGACTCAAGCTTCCGCTTGTCCTCATCTGCGCGCTCGCGGTGACAGCTGCCGCAGCCCCGACAGCCTCCGCTGCCCGCCCCTTTGCGAAGCGTTTCGGCACCGTCGCTTCGGGAAAGATCATCTACGCGGCCAACACCCTCGTCACCTGTGACGCGGCCTCCGAGGGCTCGTTCTGCACCAACGCGCGCAACGACACCTCGGCCCCGACGAGCGGCAACACGGCCCTCAACAACAACAACCACCAGGCGGTGGCCGTGGACGTCGACTCCGATCCGTTGACCAAGGCGTCGTCGACAGCGAACCTTGCCCTGCCGGCCGACGCGACCGTCCTCTTCGCAGGGCTCTACTGGTCCTCGAACGCTCCTCCCGGCCTCACCGAGACCGGAGCCAAACAGGCAAAGCTCCGCGGCCCCGCCGACTCCGCCTACAGGTCGATAGTCGCGACCTCGTACGACTCGACCCCGGGACCCGACTACGGGTATGTCTGCTTCCTCGACGTCACCTCGACCGTGAGCACGCAGGGTGGCGGTGCTTGGACGTTCGGCAGCGCGGCGACGGTCACGACCGGCACGAACCGCAGCGCCGGCTGGAGCCTCGTGGTCGTCTACGGCCAGCCCGGCCAGCCCGTCCGCAGCCTCTCGGTCTTCGACGGCCAGCAGGTCGTCGGGCAGAACACCACGGTCTCGATCCCGATCACCGGTTTCCAGACGCCGGCAACCGGCCCGGTTCGAAGCAATGTCGGCTTCATTGCCCTCGACGGCGACAGGGGCATCTCGGGCGATTCACTTCAGCTCAACAGCACGATCCTGACCGACTCCTTCCACCCCCTGAACAACTCCTTCAACTCCTGGATCACGACCCTCGGGGTCTCCAACTCGGGGCGTAACCCGTCCTACGGGAATCAGCTCGGCTGGGATGCGTCGATCATCAAGTCCGACGGGGTGCTCGGCAACAACGTCACCTCCGCCAACATTCAGGCGAAGACATCGGGCGACGGCTACATGCCGCTCGTGTTCACATTTGCGACCGAGCTCTACGCACCGGACATCGCGCTGGCGAAGACGGTCACCGACGTCAACGGCGGGGAAGTCCGCCAGGGCGATGAGCTCGAGTACGTCCTTACAGCCACCAACAGCGGTGGCGACGGGGCAACCGACGCCGAGATCCACGAGGCCGGCATGCCTGACGGCACCGAGTACGTGGCCGGGTCGCTTGCTTACGACCCCGGTACTGGCTATTCGGCCGTCACCGACGCTGCCGGCGACGACGTCGGTGAGGCGTCCGGCGGGTCCGGGCCCCTGACCGTCCGGGTCGGAGCCGGTGCCGGGGCAACGAAGGGTGGCCTGATCGCCAACGGCAAGGTCTACAGGATCAAGTTCCGGGTGAAGGTCACAGACCTGCCGCCGCCGGGCAGCAAGATCGCGAACATCGGCGACATCGACTTCGCCACTCAGACTCTCGGCGCCCCGCTGAACGTCGAGAGCAACAAGGCCGAGATCGGCGTCAACGCGCCTGACGCTGCGATCGCCAAGAAGGTCAGTTCAGCCGACTTCAGCAACGGGCTTGCCGCCCAGTACACGATCACCGTCAAGAACGAGGGCAACGCGGCCTTCGACGGTGAGACGGTGGTGACCGACGACCTGCCGGTCCCGTCTGCGTTCGCCTCGGCGACCGTCAGCAGCGCAGTGGGCTGGTCGTGCTCGCCCAGCTCGAGTGCGACCCAGATCGTCTGCAAGCGCAGCGACACCCTCGCTCCCGGCGGCTCCTACCCGCCGATCGTGCTGAACACGACGGCCGTGACACTCGCCAACGGCGGCTCGGCGGTCAACAACGCGACCGTCTCGACCCCTTACGACGTCAACCCCGATAACGACAAGGCCTCGGTCGAGTCGCAGGTCGGCCCCGGCTTCGCGGCGATTCCCGTGACCGACAGCCCAGACGTGGCGGAGGTGCTCCCGGGCGACCCGGTCGTCTTCACCGGGACCTTCTACAACACCGGGCCTTCGGTCTCGACCTCGCCGCAGTACAAGCTCGAGACCGACGGGATCACGACCGACGACGTTGACGTGATCGGCTTCGTCGTCAGGGCCTCGGACGGCACCAGCCTGACCGTCGCCGACTGCACGATGACCGCAGCTGCCGGCGACCCGGTCGTCGTCACCTGCAATCGGGCCTCGCTGCCGGTCGGAGTCCAGGTCGAGATCGACCTGACCCTCTCGCCAAAGGCGACGACCAAGAAGACCGAGATCAAGACCAAGGCGACCAGCTCGGCGACCAACGACCCCGGCGGCCCCCGGTCGATCACTGCGACCGCGGCGATCCCGGCGACAGCGGACCTCGAGCTGACGAAGACCGCGACCTCCGATCTCGTCGACACCGACGGCAGCGTGCTCGTCGATACCAACAAGACTGTCACCTACACGGTTCGGGTCGTCAACAACGGTCCCCGTGACAGCGGCACCGTGAGGATCACCGACGAGGTCCCGGCAGGCCTGACCCCGGAGAGCGCCAAGTGGAACCTCGACGGTGGCCCGACCGACCAGGACTGCACGATCGCCGGCCAGTCGATCGACTGCCCCGGGATCGGCTCGATCGCCCCGACCGGCGATCCGGGACCGCAGTTCGCGGAGTTGACAGTTGTCGCCCGAGCCGACAAGGGTGGCTCCGGCCTGCGGACGAACACTGCGAACGTCGAAGCAACGGCGGTCGACCCGGCCGGTGACAACAACAGCGCCTCGGCCGAGGTCGAGCTGCTGCCGACCGCCGACCTCCAGATCAAGAAGAGCGGCCCGCCGGAGATCACATCCGGCTCGAGGGGCAGCTTCACCCTCGTGGCCCTCAACAACGGGCCCTCGGAGATGACCGACGTCGTCGTCACCGACACCCTGCCGTCGGGTATCGAGTTCCGCCCCGGCGCTGCTTTGCCTTCGGGATGCAAGGCGTCCGGATCGAAGCTGACCTGCACCCTCAAGAACAGCGCGAACCCGGTCAAGGCCGGCGGGGTGCTCAAGGACGGCGAGAGCTGGACCCTGAAGTTCGCTGTTCAGGCCAAGGGCAAGGCGCAGTCATCGGTTGTAAACCGGGCCTCTGTGACCGCCTCGAACATCGCGATCGACCAGATCCCCGGTAACAACAGCGATGCGATCCTGCTCAGGATCGCCGCCAAGCCTGCCCTCTCGGTTGCGCTCAAGTCGCCTCGTCGCTCGGTGCCGATCGGCAAGCGGATCAAGCTGCTGGTGAAGGTCAAGGCCCCGAGTAGGCACACCGTCAAGGCTGTGACGCTCTGCGTGAACCTTCCCTCCAACGTGAAGTACCGCAGCTCGACCGGCAAGCGCTCTGGCAGCCGGGTCTGCTGGAAGGTTGGCACTCTCAACGCCGGAAAGGCACGCACCTTCACGATCGACGGGATCGCCAAGAGCTCCGGTCGTCGCCAGGCCACCGCTGTCGCGAGGGGAAGCGGCACCGACCGTGCCACCGATCGCGGCTCGGTCGCGGTTCACAGCTTCACCGGCTGACGGCCGAGCAACGAACGAAGGCCGACAGGTCGCCTGAGGTCCCTGCCGGGGTGAACCCGGCGGGGACCGCTTCGTCGACCGGCAGGTCGATCCCCGGGCGCGAGTAGCGGCCGGCGACCGTCTCGCCCCCTCCCGTCACCACCACGGCCACCCCCGTCTCGGGAATCGGATCGAGTGCCCGACCACGGACCTCGATCGAGCGGTCGTCGAGGACGAGGATCGCATCGGGTATGAGGCGGAAGGAGGGGAAGGTGAGCGGCCCGCACTCGAGGCCGCGCCGCACCGACGGCTCAGCCAGCAGGGCTCCCAGGTCGCGGCCCATCGATCGATCGATCGCGACCTCGTCCGCCAGCTTCGCTGGAGCGCCGAGTGCGCCCGCCCCGACGGCACCGAGCACCAGTGCGCAGAGACCGGCGACCCGCCAGCGGGCGCGCAAGCTGTCGCTCAACCCGGGGCTGCTCCAGCCGCCGACCGCGTATCCGGCGAAAATCGACAGTGCGAGCCAGGCCAGCATCAGGTACCTGGGCAGCACGGTCAGGCCGAGGATCGCGATCCCGGCCGCCGAGCCGAGGCCGATCGCCCCGATCGCGAGCGGTGTTCGCAATCGTCGGAGCCCGACTACCTTCCATGCGAGGACGAGGCCGATCGCCCCGAGCAGGGTTGCCGGTCCGCGGACCCCTCCGAGGAGCGAGGCGGCGATCACCCGGATCGGGCCGCCGCCGTCACCCTCGAGCGCGAGCGTGCGGGCCGTGTCGATCGAGAGGAGGGCGTTGCCGGTAACGGCCTGGTCGATGCCGAACCAGAGCGCCGGCGGCACGAGGGTCGCTGCCGAGTAGCGGATCGCCGCCTGCCTGTCGCGCCTGATCATCGAGTCGATCGCCGCGGCCGCCGCGATCAGCCAACCCTCCGGGCGCAGAAGCCCGGCAAGACCGATCGGGATCGCCCCGGCGCCGTCGCCGCCGTGCTCTGCGTGCCTCGTGGCGGCCACGACCACCAGCAGGACGAACCAGACATCGAGGTAGCCGCGCAGGGCGGCGAGCAGCAGACCGTAAGCGCCTGCGAGCACCAGCCACGCCACCGCGCCTGAGGCCCGCGATCCGAAGCAGGCGCCAGTCAGCCTGATCAGGGCCGGGCAGACCAGCAGCAGGGCGAAGAGGTCGAGGGCGACCATCGCCTGGCTCGCCCGGGGCCCGAACGGAGCGGCGAGCAGAGCGATCGCGACGAGCAGCGGGTGCTCGGTCGGCGCAGCCCAAGCGTCGAGCGACGGCGAGCGGCCGGCGAGCAGGTCCTGCGCCCAGATCACGTGCCATGAGCTGTCGTAGCCGGCCCTTGCCCCGAGCGTCCCGGCGATCAGCCAACAGAGGCCGAGCGCCAGCGCAGCGACGGCCGCCTGGACTGCCGGCCTCGGCACGGACTTCATGCCGGCGCGGCGGCGGGCTGGTCGCTGTCAGGGCCGACTGCCCGCTTCGATTCTCTGGCCGAACGGCGCTCCTCCCTCGTCGACGGAAGTGGCAGCGATGCCGCCAGCGCGAACAGCGTCCACGAGGCCGGATCCTCGAAGAAGGCGGCGTAGGTCAATGAGTGGACGACCATCGCCACCAGGCCGGCCGTGACTGCCGCCCGCGCGGTGGACATTCTCGCGCGCCTGATCGCGGCGAGGAAGGCGGCGGCGACGACCAGCAGGTAGACGGCCAGTCCGATCACGCCCTGTTCGGCCGCCGCCGTCACCGGGGTCGTGTGCGATGCCGTGACGGCCGCGGCCGATCCGCTTCCGCGTTCGCTCCGGTAGGCGGTCGAGAAGGACCCCGATCCCCAACCGGTCGCGGGCCGCGAGGCGAACAGCTCGACCCCGCCGCTGACCAGCCCGGCCCGGCCGCTCGACTGCGTGTTCAGCGAACGCAGCGAGCCGACGTTGATCGTCTCCTTCGGCAGGGCGATCACGGCCGCACTCACCGCCACCAGCACGACGGCGATCCCGCCGAGGATCCACTTCGGAGACCAACGCAGGGCGGCCAGCGCAGTCAGCCCGGCCAGCAAGCCGATGATGCTCGACTGCGACAGCGTCAGGACGAGCGCGCCCAGCAGGACGGCCAGGGTCGCCGAGCAGGCGGCCACCGTCCGGCCTCGCTTGGAGTCGAGCAGGACGGCCGCCACGCCGATCATCACGAGCATCAGGAAGCGTCCGAAGATGTTGGGGTCGAAGAACACCGAGTTGACCCGGAAGTATGTGTGGAACTGGTTGCTGATCAGCAGCTTCGGGTTGAGCAGCAACGTGCGCGTCCAATACTCGTAGAAGCCGAACGCACTGAAGGCCAGTGCGAGCCCGACGAGGACCAGTGCGCATCCCCTGATCAGCTCACCCGTCCATTCGACCCGCTTGAGCAGCAGGAACAGGATCGCGAACGGCACGTAGAAGAAGATCGCGTCCTGCATCGCCTTGGAGGGGTCGACCGACCAGAGCGAGGCGATCCCGAACAGGGCCAGCCAGCCTCCGAGCGCCCAGTCGAGCAGGCTCGGCTTCGCTTCGCTCCCGGCTGTGCGCCCCGCGATCAGCGGCACCGCCCAGGCGAGCGTTCCGGCCCCGATCACCAGGTACAGGGGGAGCAGGAGGTTGGCGGTCTCGCCGCCGACCTCGATCGGCAACCGGAACGGCAACGCCGCGGCAGCCAGATAGGGCAGCAGCTTGCCGTTGCGGTGGATCAGGACCGCGAGTACCGCAACCGCAACGAGTCCGATGGCTGCGGCGACGGCGCCCTTCGCAGGTTGGTTTCGAATGCTCTCGATCTGCGGGGAGTCCCCGAGGTCGAGCAGCAGGAGAACCGGGGCGGTGGCGAGCGCTGCCAGTGCGAGACCGGCCTTGAACCGCTCGCGGGGGATCACGAGGGCGGCCGCGACGATCAGCAGGGCACTGACCGCACCGGCTTTGGACGCTGTTGTGGCCAGGGCGGCAAGCGTTGCTGTCACGGCTGCCTGAGTCTATGGGCCGCGGCACCGGGGACCGCGGCGTTGGCTACGGTTTGCCGTCGATGCGGCCACCTCTCGCAGCCCTCACCGTCGCCGTCTTCGTCTTTGCCGGTTGCGGCAGTGAGCGGCAGCCCTCGCAATCGGGCGGCGAATCCGCGACCCGCGGCGGCTCTTACGGCTACAAGCCCTACCAGCCGCGTGACAAGATGCTCAAGTGCCTGCGCGGCAAGGGAGTCGAGGCTGTGGCGGTCGGGCAGGACGCGATCCAGTTCCTGCCTTTGCCGGCATCGCCGCGGATAGTCGTCGCGGCCACTCCTGATGCGGCAACAGCCCTGCAGGTAAGGGGAAGGGCCGAGGGCGCCCAGTTGATGGGAGCCGCGCTCGTCTACGCGAACCAGGCCAGCAATCGCCAAATCGAACAGATCCAGGATTGCGTGTAACGAGCCGGGCACGATCCCGATACCGGCGCGGCTCGGTGTAGGATCGATAAGCCCTTCCTCCGGCGGACAGCGTGTTTCCGGCGTCCACCAGCGGTCCGCGCGCCCGAACAGTGATGAACCGCCTGCGCCAACTATCCAAGTCGCCGCTGTTTCACATTGCGGTCTGGCTGATCCCTCTCGCGGCAGTCATCTGGTGGGCAACCAAGCAGAAGGCGCCGCAGTGGCCCGACACCCCCGCTGAGATCGCATGGGTGGTTGGCGCGCTGCTTGTCTACGTGGTCGCCACCCTGCTTCGCGGCGAGCGCTGGCATCGGCTCCTCCATTCGTCGGAGATCGAGGTCGGTCGTGGCGATTCCTACGGCCTGACGGTCGTTGGCTACGCCGGCAACAACGTCCTCCCTGCGCGCGGGGGCGAGCTGCTCAGGGTCTTCCTGCTCTCGTCGAGGACGGGGGCCCAGAGGCGCACCGTGGTTGGCACGATCCTCGCCGAGCGGCTGCTCGACG
>JBAXRO010000062.1:0-11210 GCA_037131165.1 Actinomycetes bacterium
TGGCGAAGATCAGGTTGCCGAGGATCTGCGGCTGCTCCGGCGAGTCGCCCTTGAGCAGCGCCTGAGCGACGACGAGCGACAGCACGGGCGCCACCCCGGCGATCACTGCGAGCACCGCGACCTTCGGCGCCAGTGACCGCTCGGCCGCTACCAGCTCGGCTGCGGCCGGTGTCTGCGGACCCGGCTGGTCGGCTGTTGCGTCGGCGGCTGCCATCGCACTGAACCTTACCCGCGGGCTCGCGGACTCAACGTTTGGCCGTCCAGCGGCTAACCTGAGAGCCATGGACGATCAAGGCGGTTTCGATTTCCCATTCGGCGGCGACCCCGATGAGATCCGTCGCCAGCTCGGCGGCATGTTCGAGTCGATGCAGGGCGCTCAGAAGCTCGCTTGGGCCGACAACGCGATCCAGCTGGCTGTGAACCTCACTGTCGCAGCACTCGACAGGGTCAACATCCAGGGCACTACGGCCGAGCAGGCCGAGCAGCTGCGCTCCGTGATGGCGACGGTCTTCCCCGAGGCGGTCACCCTGGTTCGCGAAGCCCGCCAGGGCCTCCAGTAGCCGACCCTCAGACGGCGTCGGTGCGCTTCTCGGCGGCTCGGTGCTCGGTGCCGGCTCGCCTGACTTCGCCGAACGAGCGGAACCCGAAGACCGCCACCAAGGCGATGAACCCGAGCAGGAACGAGAAGGCCCCCAGCGCGATCTGCTGGCCGACCGAGTAGGCGGCAACGACCGTCGCCGGCGCGGCGTTGGCGAACACCTTCACCGTAAGGGCCTGCATCACTCCCGCTCCGCCGGGTGTGATCGGGATCGCTCCGGCCACCGCGTTGCAGGCGAGCACGAGCAGGACGCTCTCGACGCTCGGCGGGATTCCGAACGCATCGAGCATGAACCAGAAGCAGGAACACCGCAGCAGCCACGCGACGAACTGGACGGCCCAGACCTCGCGCAGGTAGCGGTCGCGGTCGAAGAGGATCGTCACTCCCTGACGCACCCTCTCCCAGAACAGCTTCACCCTCGACGAGAGCACAGCGAACAGCGCGGTCAGGAGGACCCCGATCGAAGTGATGATGAACAGCAGTCGCGAGGCATCGTTGGCGAGCCACGCGAGATCGGCCGAATCGACGGACGCGAAATCCGGCGGCTGGGGGAAGACTCCCTGGGTGAAGGCGAAGATCAGGACCGGGATTCCGATCGTCAGGTCGAAGACGGCCTCGACGAAGAAGCTCGACGCGACTGCCGGGTAGCTCGACTTTGGGACGGAGCTGCGGACGAGGAAGAGCTTGATGATGTCGCCGCCCCTAGCCGGCACGACGTTGTTGAAGCCGTAGGCCGCGACCCAGGCCCCCCAGATCTTGCGGAACTGAAACTCCGAATCGGGGTACGCCGCCCTCAGCACGTTGAAGTAGGCGCGCGCCCTGACCGAGAGGTAGGCGCCGAAGAAGGCGAGCGCGATCAGCAACTCGAGCGGCTTGACGGCGGCCAGGTCTGTGAAGAAATTACCGGTGGCTTCGAAGAAACCGGCAGCGATGGTTGGGTCGGTCACGGCCACTCAGGGTACGCTGCCGGAGCGGATGTCAGGCACACGCGGAAACGAGTTGCGATCGAGGGTCTTCGCCCGCTTCTACGACAGGGTCCTCGCTCCGACGGAGGAGGCCGGCCTCGGCGAGATGCGCCGCGACCTGCTGTCCCGCGCCGGTGGCCGGACCCTCGAGATCGGCGCCGGCACCGGGGTCAACCTCGACCACTACCCGGAGGGGATCGACTCGCTGGTCCTGACCGAACCGGATCGCCACATGGCGGCGAAGCTGAGGGCGAGACTTGCGTCGAAGCCGCGTGACGCGTTCTTCGAAGTGGTCCAGGTCCCGGCTGAGTCACTTCCCTTCCCCGATGCCTCGTTCGACACGGTGGTCTGCACCCTCGTGCTCTGCACTGTTCCCGACCCTGAGGCGACCCTCGCCGAGGTCTCGCGGGTGCTCAAGCCGGGCGGGCGCCTGCTGTTCATCGAGCACGTTCTCGGTGACGGCGGGACCGCCCGTTGGCAGCGGGCCCTTGCGAGGCCATGGGCGGCCGTTGCCTGCGGGTGCCGCTGCGACCGGACGACGGCGGAGACGATCGCCGCCTCGCCGCTCGTGCTCGAGGTCGTGCAGGCCGGCCGGATGCCGAAGGCCGCGAAGATCATCAAGCCGATGATTCACGGTTGCGCCGTGCGGCCGGCGGCGTAGGATCGCGCCGATGGCCCACCAGTTGATCGAAACGATGCGGCCGCGCGAGCACCGGTTCCGCCTGCCTATGGCGGTTACGGCGGCCACGATCCTTTATTCGATTGCGATGCCTGACTCGAAGGCCGGGCACCTGTTCTCGATCATGTTCGTCGCCGCGTCGGTGGTGCTCGCCCTCCACGCGGCCGAGATGATGGCCTCGCGCCGACACCTCGCCATCGGGATCATGCTGTTCGCGGCCCTGCTTTCCAGCTACGGCAGTGCGGTCGACAGTGCCGAGTGGGTTCGTGGTTTGGGCCAGCTCCTGGCCGCAGCACCGATGCTCTGGGCGGCTCTGATGGTCGTGCTTTGGATCAGCCGTCAGCGGATCATCACGCTCGAGGCAGTCGTTGCGGGAATCCTCGTCTACATGCTGATCGCGCTCGCCTTCGCCGGGTTCTACGGGGCGATGGCGGACATCGCCCCGGATCCGCTCTTCTGTGGCGTCAACGGCGACGGTGACCCGTCCGATCGCACCTACTTCTCACTTGTGACCATCACCACCACCGGCTACGGGGACTTCGTAGCCTGCCTGAGGATTGGCCGTGCGGTGGCGGTGAGCGAGGCCGTGTTCGGGCAGATCTACCTCGTGACGATCATCTCGCTGCTGGTCGGCAACATGGGCCGGGTGCGTCGCATCCCGAACGGAAACGACCCCGAGGGCGAGGGTGGCAAGGGAGACGCGGGTGGCGGTGATCCCGGCTCCGGGAGCGACGGTCCCGAGCCGGACGTCGCCGACGAGGATTCGCTCGACCGGGCGGCATCTCCGCCCGACCGCACTGGCTGATCGGGGCGGCTGTACCGCCCCACGGCCGGCCGAGCGGCCGCTCATGGACGGACGGTCGATCAGGTGGCGAAGCGCACTTCGCCACCGCGCGCGGGCGACGATGTGATGAACCGCTGCCGGGTGTGCTCCGGCTCGCCGACCGGCTCCAGCAGGCCGGCCCGGGCAATCGCCCTCATCACGATCTCCATCTCGGCCATCGCGAACGAGAAGCCGATGCAGCGGCGGACGCCCCCGCCGAACGGGATCCAGGTGTAGGTGCCGGGCTTGGCATCAAGCCAGCGCTCGGGCTTGAACTCGTGCGGCTCGGGGTAGATGTCGGGCCTGCGGTGCACGAGGTAGATGCAGGGGGTCACGATCTCCCCGGGCTCGAAGCGGTAGCCGGCGATCGTCGTCGGCTCGTTGACCCTGCGGACGACGAAGTCGAGCACCGGCCTCAGCCGCAGCGCCTCCTGGGCGACCGCCTTCGTGTACTCCGTCTCGTCGGTGAGCGATTCGCGGTGCAGCCGCTCGACTCCGTCGGGAGTGCGGGTCAGCCGTTCGAATGCCCAAGCCAGTGCGGTCGCTGTCGTCTCGTGGCCGGCGACGATCAGGGTCACGAGCTCGTCGCGGATCTCGACATCGCTCATCGCGTTGCCCTCTTCGTCGCTCGCCGAGAGGAGCATCGAGAGGATGTCGTCGCGCTCCTCGAGGTCGCCCTTGGTCCTCCGCTCGGAGATCAATTCGTAGAGACCGCGGTCGAGCGGTTCCAGCACCGGGCGGTACATCCGCTTGATCAGCGGGTGCCGCGGTCCGATCATCGAGGAAGCGACGAGCCGCCACTGCGAGGCGATCCACTCCAGCATCTCCGAGGTCGCCTTCGCGAGGCGGTCGTGCTGGGCGCCGGTCGACTCGGTCCCGAGCACCACTTCGAGGATCACCTCGAGGGCTATCGCCTGGCTGTGTTCCCTGAGCGAGAACGCGGCGCCTCTCGGCATCCGCTCGACCTGCTCGGCTGAGATTCGCTCGATCGTCGCCGTCTGGCTCGCCAGCTTCTCTCCGTGGAACGAGGGGAGCAGCAGCTTCCGCTGGCGCATGTGCTCGTCCTCGTCGAGGATCAGTACGGAGTGCTCGCCGAGCGCGGTCGCGAGAATCTGGTTGCCCTTACCGGCGTGGAGCGCCGTTGCCGGCGCTGTGAATACCTCCTTGACGGCGTCCGGGTGGGCGACAACGTTCCAGCGGTTGCGCTCGAAGTTCAGCTGGAAGACGTCGCCATGCTTGGCCCGTGCCTCGTCGAGGATCCAGTTCTTGCCGCGGGCGAACTCATAGGCCTGGACGAGCTTCGGCCTGCGCAGTGCTGGAGCGGAAGGGGTTGGCATCGGGACTCAGCCGCGCTTGGGCGGCATCAGCCCGCCGATCACCCAGAACAACGGGATGAAGATGCCGATGATGAACATCACCCAATGCCCCTTGCGGATCGACATCACGCCGAGCGTCACCATCAGGACGAAGTACAGGGCTCCGAGCAGCCAGGGCCAGCTGATCGAGGCGACTATCGGAAGTGACAAGCGGTGTCTCCTTTCGCTCCCGGGCCGGCAGCAGCACGGTCCTCCGGGGCGGGCGTGAATCGGTGAATGGTGATTCTACCCGCGATCAGTACTCGCCTCAGAGATCGGCAAGGGCCGCGAGCACCTGGTCGTCGTGGGTCTTCGGGCTGACCTTGGGGATCACGTGGGCGATCTTCCCCTTCGAGTCGATGACGAAGGTCGCCCGTTGGACTCCCATGTACTTCTTCCCGTACATCGACTTCTCCACCCAGGTGCCGTAGGACTCGGCGACCGAGTGATCCTCGTCGCCGAGCAGGGTGAAGCCGAGACCGTGCTTCTGGTCGAACTTGTCGATCTTGGTCGGTGCGTCCGGCGATACTCCAAGAACGGTCGCGCCGACCGCGTCGTACTCGTCCCTGCGGTCACGGATGCCGCAGGCTTGGGTGGTGCATCCCGGCGTGTCGGCCTTGGGGTAGAAGTAGAGGACCACTGGCCCGCCCTTCAGCTTCGAGAGCTTGACCTTGTTCCCATGCTGGTCAGGCAGGGTGAAGTCGGGTGCCTTGTCGCCTGCTTCGAGCATCTTGAGTGCCTCCTGTCGGTTCGCGTCGAGGGTATCCACCGATTGTCCGGTCCGGGGATCTCCGCGGTTCAGCGACTGCGGAGCGGATCCTTTGCCGAATCCTTACACCGAAACTTTTTCGCTCCGATTGTGTGTCTCTTGATCAGAGGTTGAGAAACGAGCGGGAAGGTACGAACCATGACAAACATCCTCCTCATCGCAGACGAAAGAGACGGCCACCGCGACCACGAGTTGGTCGAGCAGGCCGCAATGCTCCACCCCGACAGCGTGACTGTCGTGATCCCGGGTGAGAACAACGGGTGGGAAGCGGACGACAGTGCCGAGGGCACCAGTCGCCGCGAGCGCCTGATGTACCTCCTCGCGAGGATCGCCGACCGCACCGGTGCGGCGGTTGTGGGCACCGTCTCGGCTCCGTCGCTTGCCGACCAGCGGCGGTACGCGGCAGTGGTCGCTCCGTCGCTCGCAGCAGCTGCCTGAACCGGCGTCGCGGCCTGAGGCCGCGAGTGCCCGCGTGCCGGGAGCAACCCTGGCGGGCTGCCTTGGACGCGCAGCTCAGGCGCTGCCGAGAGCGATCGCCCGCGTCTCGCGCGGGCGGAGCAGGGATGCCAGCTCCCAGCTTCCGGAGCCGCCCTTCAGCAGTGCCAGCCCGCCGGTCCTGAAACCGACGTTCGCTCCGGCCAGTTCGGCGACGATGATCGAGAGGTCGGGCATGTGCCCGACGAGCAGCAGGTCCTGATCGGGGTTGGCGATCACGAGGTCGAGGGCGCCGCTGCCCCTGAGGCCCCCTCCGAGCGAGTGTTCGACTTGCGGCTCGACCCCGAACCCCGCGGCAGCCAGGTCGGCGGTCTGCATCGCCCTCACCCTCGGGCTCGTCAGGACGACCGATGGTGCCCCAAGCGCGGCGAGTGCGAGGCCAGCGTGAGTGGCCTCGGTCCGCCCGGTCTCGGTCAGCTCTCGCTGTGAGTCCTCCTTGAGGCCGTGGGGTTCCGCGTCGCCGTGACGCATCAGCCAGAGTCGCGATGCCATCCTCGTCTGAGCCTAGCGCCGGTAATCTCGGAGTCATGTCAACCACTGAAGCTCCCGAAACCGCTCGCACAGTCGGCAACTACGTCGCAGGACAGTTCGTCGAGGTCGACCCCGCCCGCGACCGCCTCGAGGACCGCAACCCGGCGACGGGCGAGCTGCTCGCCCGGGTCCCGCTCTCCGGTGCGGCCGAGGTCGATGCGGCGGTCAGCGCCGCCCGTGCGGCCCTGCCCGGGTGGCGGGCGACCTCACCGCTCATTCGTGCCCGAGCGGTGATGAAGCTTCGCGAGGTGCTCGACGCCCACCGCGAGGAGATCGCAAGGCTGGTGACGACAGACATGGGCAAAACCTTCGACGACGCGTTCGCCGAGGTCGGCCGCGGGATCGAGTCGGTCGAGCACGCCTGCTCGGTGCCGGTCCTGATGAAGGGCGAGAACCTCGAGGGGATCGCCACTGGAGTGGACGCCGAACTCGTTCGCCAGCCGGTCGGTGTGGTGGCGGCAATCACCCCGTTCAACTTCCCCGCGATGATCCCGCTGTGGTTCCTGCCCTACGCGATCGCCTGCGGCAACACCTTCGTCCTGAAGCCGAGCGAGCAGGATCCGCTGCCTTCGCTGCGGATGATGGAGCTGATCGACTCGATCGACGAGATCCCGGCTGGGGTCGTGAACATGGTCAATGGCGCGCGCGATTGCGTCGAGGCGCTGATCGACCACGAAGGGGTCGATGCCGTCTCGTTCGTCGGCTCGGCAGCCACGGCCCGGATCATCGCCTCGCGCTGCGCCGAGAACGGTAAGCGCTGCCAGGCGTTGGGTGGAGCCAAGAACTCGATGGTCCTGATGCCCGACGCCGACCCGGATCTGATGGTCCAGGGCGTGCTCGGTTCTGCTTTCGGCGCCGCCGGCCAGCGTTGCCTCGCCGGTTCGATCGCGGTTCTGGTCGGCACCCCCGAGGAGCAGCAGAGGACTCTCGACCTGGTGATCGAGGGCGCGTCGAAGCTCAAGACCGGCGACGGGGCCGACCCGACGACCGATGTCTGCCCGCTCGTCTCGCCGGCCTCGAGGGCGACGATCGAAGCGGAGATCGCGGCCGCCGAGGTCGACGGTTGCGAGGTGCTGCTCGACGGTCGTCGCGACGGCGGTGCCGCCGGAGCCGAGTTGGGCCCGACGATCATCGACGGCGCCGGCCCGGACCACCGGGTGATCCACGAGGAGCTGTTCGGCCCGGTGCTCGCTCTCGCCCGGGCGGCTGATCTCGACGAGGCGCTCGAATTCGTCAATGGCTCCCGTTACGGCAACGCCTCGGTGATCTTCACGTCGAGCGGCGGCAGCGCACGCGAATACCGGTTCGGAGTCGAGGCGGGGATGATCGGCGTCAACGTCGGTGTCGCTGCGCCGGTCGCCTGGTTCCCGTTCTCGGGCTGGAAGGACTCGATCGACGGCGACCTGCACGCCAACGGCGAGGATGCCGTGCGCTTCTACACGCGCACCAAGGTCGTTACCAGCCGCTGGTAGTCGCGGCCGGTTCCGTCAGTGGGTAATTGGTCAGCCTGCTGAGACGAGAGCGTCGAAGCCGAACTTCCAGATCCGCTCGATCCGCTCGCCGGTGAAGTGATCCGGATCGGAAACCGCTGCGAGGATCAGTCCGTCGCTCAGAGCCCAGATGGCCGAGATCAGGTCGGCCGGATCGATCTCCGCCGCGATCTGCCCGGCGCGTTGCGCCGCCCTGACGATCTGCAGGTAGGCGCCGACCCCTTGCGCGTTGGCAGCAGCCAGTTCCTCGCGGAGCGGGGGGTTCTCGGCTGAGTGGAGCGAGACGGCTGCGTAGGCCCGCATTGCCGGGTCGCCCATCCCGTTCGCCGGGACCGCCCGGGTGCAGAGCTCGTAGAGCGTCGCCAGCGGGTCAGATCCCGGTTCCGGCGCGTCGCCGGGTGCGAATCCGAGTCTGTGCCATGACTCGCGTGCCACTGCTGCGAGCAGGTTCGCCCTGTTGCCAAAGGCGTAGGTGAAGGGCCGGGTCGTAGTGCCGTTGATCGTGGCGAGGTTGCGGAACGTGCAGGCCTCGACGCCGCGTTCGGCGATCAGATCGATCGTCAGGTCGATCAGGGCCGCGTGGCGCTGGTCCTTCTTGGCTGTGTCGGTCGCGGTCGGCATGGTCGAGCGTCAAACGGGATCGTAACCAGTGTTACTTTGAGCCGCTGTTTCATGGGCCCGATGCCTGGCGCCACAATTCGTGTTGGGCTTCTCGGCTCCGGGACCGAGATGGGCGGTACTCGTCGGGGCTGCTGAAAGTAGAGTCCCCGGAGTGCCTACTCCGATCGCTCCCGATGACATCGTCCTCGACTTCGAGGAAGCCAAGGCAAACGAGCGCGAACCGCTGGTCGTCCTCGAGCCACTCGCCGAGTTCCTCGACGGTGCCGGATTCGAGCCGGGTGGAGGCCTGCCGGAGCTGGAACCGGTCGGCGACGGCCATTCGAACATCACCTACCTGCTGAAGCGCGGCGCTCGAGACGCGGTGCTGCGAAGGCCCCCGCGAGGCCCGCTGCCTCCGACTGCCCACGACATGATGCGCGAGGCGACCCTGCTCAAGGCGCTCGAACCGACGATCGCCCGCACGCCGGCGGTCTTCGCCGCCTGCCCTGACGCGACGGTCATCGGCGCTCCCTTCTACCTGATGGAAAAGGTCGAGGGCGAGGTGATCGTCAGCGAGGTTCCGCCGGCACTCGACTCCCCGGAGAAGCGCCGCGTGATCGGCGAAGAGCTGGTGGACGCGCTCGTCGAGTTCCACTCGGTCGACTGGCAAGCCGCGGGCCTCGAGGGATTCGGCAAGCCGACCGGCTACCTCGAGCGCCAAGTCAAGCGGTTCACCGGACTCTGGGAAATCAACAAGACCCGCGAGATCGACGCAGTCGAGAAGGTCGGCAACTGGCTCGCAGCCAACATGCCGGAGTCCGGACCGGCCACGATCGTCCATGGCGACTACCGACTCGGGAACACGATGTACGCCCACGGCGACCAGCCGGAGCTGGTTGCGATCTTCGACTGGGAGATGGCGACGATCGGCGACCCGCTCGCCGACCTCGGCTACCTCTGCACCCTCTGGAGCGATCACGACGACCCCGACCGCGGGATGTTCGAACTGAGCGCGGTGACTCGGGCCGAGGGCTTCCCGACCAGGGCCGAGCTCGTCGCCCGCTACGAAGAGAAGAGCGGTCGCGAGATGGGGAATTTCACCTGGTACGCAACGCTCGCGATCTGGAAGGCGGTCGTCTTCATGGAGGGCAACTACAAGCGCGCCTCGAGCGGCGCGAGCGATGACGAGTTCATCCGCGGCTTCGGCGACGGAGTGATCGAGCTCGCCGAGCGCGCCCTCGCCCTGACCGAAGGGAGGGTCGATGTCTGACGCACCGAGAAGCGCCCTGCTGGTCGACTGGGGAGGGGTCCTCACCACCGACCTGTTCGCATCCTTCCGCGCCTTCTGCGACGAGAACGGACTCGACCCGGAGGCGATCGGCACCGCCTTCCGCAGCGACCCTGAGGCCCAGCGCCTGCTGTTCGACCTCGAGTGCGGCCGGATCGGCGAGGCCGACTTCGAACCCTTCTTCGGCGAGTTGCTCGGCGTGCCGGGCGACGGCCTGATCGACGGTCTCTTCAGGCGGATCGAACCGGACCACCTGATGATCGACGCCGTTCGCAGGGCACGCCAGGCCGGCATCCCTACCGGCCTCGTTTCGAACTCGTGGGGTACCCGCCGCTACCCGCAGGACCTGCTCGACGAGCTGTTCGACGGCGTCGTGATCTCCGGCCACGAGGGGATGCGCAAGCCGGCGCCGGAGATCTACGTCCTCGGAGCCGAGCGGGCAGGAGTCGAAGCGACCGCCTGCGTCTTCGTCGACGACCTTCACTTCAACCTCGACCCGGCACGGGAGCTCGGCATGGAGGCGATCCACCACACCGACACCGACCAGACGGTGGCTGAGCTCGAACGACTGCTCGGGCTGGCCCTGAGGTGAGGCGCGCGTCCGCGCTGTTCGCCGCCGCGGCCCTCGTCGCGGTGGTCGGTTGCGGCGACGGACGGCTCGATTCAGGGGAGCTCCACGACAGGGTCAAGGGTGCCTGCGACAAGGCCCACAAGTCCCTTGAGAAGATCCCCGATCCGACCGACGACCGCACCACCAAGGTCTTCATCTCACAGGCCGCGCTGGCGACCACAACCCTTTACCGCGAGTTGGCTGGCCTCAAGCCACCGAAGGATGCCCAGCAGGGCTACGACTTCGCTGTCGGGCTGGTCAGGCAGCAGGCCAACCTGCTCAAGGATGCGAGCAGCAAGCTGGCCTCCGGAGGGGACGAGGTCGTCGTCCTCCGCAATGTCGCCGACCAGACGACGCAGATCCACTCCCGTGAGCAGACTGCCTGGGAGGTAGTCGGCGTGCCGTCCTGCGCCTCCCGCTGACGACCCTTCGGAGTCAGCCGGCGAGGCTCACCAGAGCGACTCCACTCAGGGCGATCATCACGCCGAGCGCCTGGTGGCGCTCCATCCGCTCCGACAGCACGAGCTGGGCAAGCACGACGGTCGTCACCGGGTAGAGCGATGCGAGCAGCCCGACGATCGCGAGCATCCCGCCCTGCTGGAACGCGGAGATGTAGAGGACGTTGGCGAGGGTGTCGAGGATCCCGACCCCGACCAGCGGCCCCCAGGTCGCGAGGCTCGGCGCAGGGACCTGCCTCGCGATGAGGGCGAGCGGAACGATCAGGGCGGTCGCCACGCCGCGTTCGACCGCGATGACCGGCAGGGCGCCGCTGCTGGCCGCCTTGCTGAAGAGGACGAGGAACAGCCCGAGCAGGACTGCGCTGATCAGTGCGTAGATCACCGACTCCCTGAACTTCTGCTTCGTCACCGGGGCGTGGGACGGCTCCCGGGCGGCAAGTACCGCTCCGCTCAGGGCTGTCAGGGCACCGACGACCTGCAGGGTCGCCGGGCTCTCGCCCGATGCCATCCCCCAGACGAACGGGACGACTGCGGCAAGAGCGCTGATCG
>JBAXRO010000063.1:0-11167 GCA_037131165.1 Actinomycetes bacterium
CCACGAACAGGAGCCTCGCGTGCTCGAGGGCGGGCCCGAGATCTGTTGTGAAGTTGAGTCGGCCGCGATTCTTGGCGAGCACGTCCTCGAGCCCCGGCTCGTGGATCGGAACGTGGCCAGCGTTGAGTTTGTCGATCTTGGCGGCATCGATGTCGACGCACCAGACGTCGCTTCCGAGCTCCGCGAACCCGGCCGCGGTCACGAGGCCGACATAACCGGTTCCGATCACTCCGATTGGTTCCCTTTGGGACATGGGGCCGAAGGCTATCGGGGGAGGTCGATCAGCGGGCGAGCGGCACGAGCGATGCCGCCATCGCGACCATCGTGCGGTTGTCGAGGTCCTCGGTCAGGGTGTTGGACACCCAGTACGAACCCTTCGAGGTCTTGAACCCGACGAACCGCAGCCTCTTCCCGTCCCCGAACAGCAACAGCTTGCGACCGCCCTTGAGCGTCTTGGTCGCGGTTGGCCCGTCAAGCAGGGGCGGGTTCTTCCAGCTCGTTCCCTGGATCCCCCAGAACTGACCGACTCCGTTGGTCGTGCCGACGATCCGGTAGGCGGCCTGACGCTTGCCCTCCGTGTCGCGCAGGACATAAGCCCTCGGGTACTTGGGTGGCTCCGGCCCCATGTAGCGCGAGCCAACCGGGATCACCTTCGGCGCGAGGATCGGGATTCCCAGTCCCCGCAGCGCCTCCGCCTGCTGTCTGGCGCCGTCGAGGTTGACAAAAACATTCGCCTTCGCCACTGCGCCGGACGACGCCGGCCGCTTCGGCTTGGCACCGGAGCCATCGCGCTTGGCTGGCGCCGGTCGCTGACCGAGGAACCGCTTGACCGCCTTGCGCAACTCAAGCTGGTTGACCCCGACGTAGCCGTTCCTCGGGTCGTTCGAGAGGATCGCCGGGAACGGGATGCTCACCACCGGCTTACCGGACGAGAAGGCGAGGAGGTTGAGCAGCTTCAGCAGCGCATCGACCGAGTGGAGGCTCGAATCGCTCTGGGCATAGGTCGAGAAGATCTTCGCCAGTTCGTGCCGGTTGCCGACCGCCTGCTGCACCCCGTACTGCTGACGGGCCTGGCGGACGAAGTCCTGCTGCCTCGCGCTGCGGACGATGTCAGTGTCGAGGTGGCGGAATCGGACGTAGTCGAGCGCCTTGGTCCCGCAGAGCTTCTGGTAGCCGGCCTGAATGTCGATCACCGCGTAGCCCTGGCCGTAGGCCGCCCCGCTGTTGTCGTTGAAGTACCGGCGGTCGATGTCCGCGTAGACGCAATCGATGTAGTCCACCGCCTTGCGGAACCCGCCGAAGTTGACGTTGATCACATGGTTGATCGGGATCCCGAGCAGGTCCTTGACGACCTTCGCGGTCAGCGCGGGGCCACCGAGCGAGTACGTCGCGTTGATCTTCTCGGTCACGACGCGCCCACCGGGGAGCGGAATCGCGGCCTTGAGGTCCCTCGGGATGTTCATCACCGCAGTGCCCGTCGCATCGGCGTCGAGCCGCACCAGCATGATCGTGTCCGATCGGGCGTCATTCCTCCCGGCCTTGAAGCGACGGTCCGAGCCGAGCAGGAGAATCGTCTGCGGCCTGCCGACCTCGGCCGTGGAAAGCACTCCCGGGCCGACCTTCAACTTCTGGCCGCTGTTGAGGTCGTCGACGAAGCTCTGCACTTCGAGGATCCCGGCCGTCGCCGTTGCCACGGCGGCGAGGGAGATCACGCCCGCGGCCGCAAGCGCGGTGCGCACACCGAATCGCTTCCGCTTCGGGGCGGGCTGCTCGCTCACGATCCCTCCTCTCCGACGGTCGACGGCGAACCGCTGTCACGGTCGACTCCTGCGAGCCGGGTCGGCAGTGCCCTGATGAAGGCTCCCAGAGCGGTCCGCATAGCGGTCAGGGACTCGAGCGAAACCCATTCGGCCGGCCCGTGGTGGCCGTCGCCAGTCGGCCCGAACTCGACCGCCGGGATTCCGGCCTGAAGGAACGCGATCGCGTCCGAGGCGCCGTCGCGACCGACTGAGAGGGCCTCGCCGCCGATCGCCCTGGCAGCTGACTCCCGGAGGCCGACGACGAACGGATCGGTCCTCGAGACCCAGGCCGGCGGGCGCTCGAATGCTCGCTCGAGCGTCACGCCCTCCATCGCTGCCACCTCGGCCTTGATCGCCTCGGAGTCCTGGCCCGGAAGGAAGCGGATGTCGACCGACATCCGGCAGCAGTCGGGCACCCGGTTCGGGGCATCGCCGGCGTTGATCCTGCCGAGGTTGATCGAGGGACGATCGAACGTCTCGCTGCTGGCCCTTGCGAACGGCAGTGACTCGATCGCCCTGAAGACATCGACCGCGCGCAGCGCTGCGTTCTGGCCGAGCCAAGGGGTGGCCCCGTGGGCGCTGCGACCGGCGACCTCGAGGTCGAGCAGCAGTACTCCCTTGGCCTCGACCCCGACATGCAGGTCAGTCGGTTCGCCCGTGATCGCGAAGTCGCAGTCGAGCACCCCTTCGGCAACCAGCCGGTCGGTTGCCCTGTCGTCGATCTCGGGTGCCTCCTCGTCCGGGACGATCACCATCCGAACGCGGGCCAGCGGATCACCGGCGAGATCGCCCATCGCGCAGAGCATCGCTGCAAGCCCGCCCTTCATGTCGTAGGAGCCGCGCCCGATCAGCCTGTCTCCCTCGATCACGGGCTCGAACTGATCGGCCTTGCCGGGGACCACGTCGAGGTGGCCGTGGAATACGACCCTCGGCACACCCTCTCCGCCGCTGCCGGCATCGGCGATCAGGACAGGCAGGCCAGCGTGTTCGAGGCGCGTGACCTCGACCCCCCTTGAGGCAAGCCAGCCACCCACGAAGCCCGCCGCTTCCTCGATCCCGTCGGGACGCGAGGAATCGCAGGCGATGAGGCGTTCCGCAATCAGTCGCTCATCGGCCATTCGAAGCCTTCAGGATAACCCCGACCGCGGCCACAGTCGACATCTCTCACGCTGACGCCGCGCGAGCAGTGGATTCAGTCGGAGGAAGCGACCGAGATGAAGGTCTCGAGGCGGGCCACATCCCGCGTTGCGACCCGCTGCGCCTCCGAGCCCTCTTCGGCCTCGCGGGCTGCTGTCTGGCGCTGTTCGAGCTCCTGGCTGAGCTGCTCGACATCGATCTCACCAGCGGGGATCGCCTCTTCGATCAGGAGCATCGCTTGGTTGCCCCCGACCTGGAGGTAGCCCTCGCCCTGCGCGAACCTGAGCACGTCCCCACCCTCCCTGTAGAGGCGAAGCTCGCACGCGTCGAGCATCGCCAGCAGCGGAGTGTGGTTGGCCATCACTCCGATCGAACCGACCGTGGTTCGGGTCGAGATCATCTCGACCTGGTCATCGAAGACCTTGCCCTCGGGAGTGAGGATCTCGACGTGGAATGGGGCTGCCATAGGGGCCTACTGCTCCTTGGCTGCTGCCACGACCTGGTCGATCGTGCCCTTCAGCAGGAACGCACGCTCGGGCAGGTCGTCGTGGCGACCTTCGAGGATCTCCTTGAATCCGCGGACCGACTCTGAGATCGGCACGTACTCGCCCGGAGTGCCGGTGAAGGCCTCGGCGACGTGGAACGGCTGCGAGAGGAATCGCTCGATCTTGCGGGCGCGCTGGACGGCGATCTTGTCCTCGTCGGAGAGCTCGTCGATACCGAGGATGGCGATGATGTCCTGCAGCTCCTTGTAGCGCTGGAGGGTCTCCTTCACCTCGTTGGCGACCGAGAAGTGCTCCTCGCCGATGATGTCCGGCTTGAGGATCGTCGAGGTCGAGTCGAGCGGGTCGACTGCCGGGTAGATGCCCTTCTCCGAGATCGACCGCGAGAGCACGGTGGTCGCGTTGAGGTGGGCGAACACCGAGGCCGGCGCCGGGTCGGTGAGGTCGTCGGCAGGCACGTAGATTGCCTGCACCGAGGTGACCGAACCTTGGCGGGTCGAGGTGATGCGCTCCTGGAGCTGACCCATCTCGGTCTCGAGCGTGGGCTGGTAACCCACCTGGGAAGGCATGCGTCCGAGGAGTGCCGACACCTCGGAACCCGCCTGCACGAAGCGGAAGATGTTGTCGATGAAGAGCAGCACGTCCTGGCCCTCCGTATCACGGAAGTACTCGGCCATCGTCAGGCCGGACAGGGCAACCCGCATGCGGGCTCCGGGAGGCTCGTTCATCTGGCCGAAGACGAGGACGGTCTTGTCGATGACCCCGGACTCGGTCATCTCGTGCCAAAGGTCGTTGCCCTCGCGCGAGCGCTCGCCGACTCCGCAGAACGCGGACAGTCCGCCGTGCTCCTTGGCGAGGTTGTGGATCAGTTCCTGGATCAGCACGGTCTTGCCGACCCCGGCTCCGCCGAACAGGCCGATCTTGCCGCCCTTCGCGTAGGGGGCGAGGAGGTCGATGACCTTGATTCCCGTCTCGAACATCTCGGTGGTCGGGGTGAGGTTTTCGACGTTGGGCGCCGAACGGTGAATCGACCACCTCTCTTCGGTCACGACCGGAGCGCCGAGGTCGATCGGCTCGCCGAGGACGTTGAAGATCCGTCCGAGTCCGCCGCGACCGACCGGGACGCTGATCGGGGCGCCGGTGTCAACCACCTCGGCCCCGCGGGCGAGACCGTCGGTGGTGTCCATCGCCACCGCGCGGACGCGGTCATCGCCGAGGTGCTGCTGCACCTCGCAGACGAGGGTCTCCCCGTCGGCGCGGGCGACGGTGATCGCCGAGTTGATGAGAGGAAGCCCGTCCGGGAACACGGCCTCGATGACGACTCCCTGGATCTCTTCGATCCGACCCTTGTTGTGCTGTTCGACTACGGACATTGGCTCTGGTAGCTCCTCTGGTTCTCTGCGGTTCTTGGGGTTGGAATTCTTATGTCTCGGATGGTCTAGACCAGCGCTTCGGAGCCGGCCACGACCTCCATGATTTCCTGCGTGATCTCGGCCTGGCGGGCCCTGTTCATCTCGAGTGTGAGGTCTTGGATGACCTCGGTTGCGTTCTCGGAGGCGTTGCGCATCGCCGTCATGCGGGCGCCGTGCTCGGAAGCCGTGCTCTCGAGCAGTGCGCGAAAGACGCTGATCTCGACGTAGTCCGGGACGAGCCTGCGGAGGATCTCCTCCGGGTCCGGCTCGTACTCGGTCAGGGCGTGGCTCGCAGCTACCGATTCGTCGATCTCGACCTCGGTCTCGTCGACCGTGTCGTTGTCGAGGCTCGCCTGCTGGAGCGGCAGCAGGGTGTTGGCCCGGACGACCTGGGTCAGCGGCGAGATGTAGCCGTTGTAGAAGGTCTCGACCTTGTCGACCCTTCCGTCGACGTAGTCGGCCATCAGCTGCTCGGCGATCGTGCGGGCATTGGCGTAACCCGGCCTGTCGGTGAACCCGGTGAAGGAACCCGCGAGTTCCTTGCCGCGGAATGTCAGCGATGAGACGCCGCGACGTCCCGTGGCGTACCAGCGGACTTCACGGCCGGCCTCGCGGTGGGCCGCCTCGGCGCGAAGCCCCGCCCGAATGATCTGCGAGTTGAAAGCCCCGGCCAGTCCGCGGTCGGCCGTCACGAGCAGGATCCCGACTGTCTTCACGTCTTCTCGCTCCTGGAGAACCGGGAAGTTCGGGACGTTGCCCGCGGCAGAGGCCGCTTGGCTCGTCATCCGACGGATGGCTCCGGCGTAAGGACGAAGCACCTCGATCCGCTGCTCGGCGCGCCGGAGGCGTGCGGCAGCAACCATCTCCATCGCGGAGGTGATCTTCTGGATGTTGCGGACCGAATCGATCCGCTGCTTTACGTCTCGCTGCGATGCCATTTGTCGTTCCCGTCGAGATCAGCGGCCGCGCTCAGGCGGTTGCTTCCCCGGTCTCTCCGCCCTCGCTGGAATCGTCGGCCGGCGCAGCCGCTTCGGCGACGGCCTCTTCCGCAGCAGCGGCTCCGGCGCCGGTGACCCGGTCGGAGTCGCCGGCCTCCATCGGCTGGCCCTCCTCGTCGAGGTCGTAGCCGAAGTCGTCGGCGTAGGCGGCGACGAGCTTGTCGACCTGCCCCTGGATCTCATCCGACCAGTCACCGCCGGCGATCGCACTGAGAACCGCGGAGCCTTCGGCACGAGCGCGCTGGCTCAGGCCGAGCAGGAACTCCTCGACCCTGTCGACCGTGATGCGGTCAAGGTAACCACCTGTGGCGGCGAAGATCTGGACGACCTGGTCCTCGACGGGCAGCGGCTCGCGCTCGTTCTGGTTGAGGGTCCGGACGAGGCGCTCGCCACGGGCCAGTGTCTTCTGCGTGTCGGCATCGAGGTCCGAGCCGAACTGGGCGAAGGCCTCGAGTTCGCGGTACTGGGAGAGCTCGATCTTGATCTTGCCCGCGACCTTCTTCATCGGGCTGATCTGGGCGTTGCCTCCGACTCGCGACACCGAGATGCCGACGTTGATGGCCGGCCTCACGCCCGAGTTGAACAGCTTCGGCTCGAGGAAGATCTGGCCGTCGGTGATCGAGATCACGTTCGTCGGGATGTAGGCCGAGACGTCGCCGGCCTGTGTCTCGATGATCGGCAGTGCCGTCATCGAGCCGGCACCGAGCTCGTCGTTCAGCTTGACCGCTCGCTCGAGCAGGCGGGAGTGCAGGTAGAAGACGTCACCCGGGTATGCCTCACGGCCCGGCGGGCGGCGCAGCAGCAGTGACATCTGCCGGTAGGCGTAGGCGTGCTTGGTGAGGTCGTCGTAGATGCAGAGGGCGTGACGGCCGTTGTAGAGGAAGTACTCGGCCATCGCCGCTCCTGCGTACGGAGCCATGAACTTGATCGGGGCGGCCTCATCGGCTGCCGCGGCGACGATGATCGTGTTCTCGAGGGCGCCGTTCTCGGCCAGGGTCTCGGCGAGCTGCACGACAGTCGCGAGACGCTGCCCGATGGCGACGTAGACGGAGATCAGGTCGGTGCCCTTGTTGTTGATGATCGTGTCGATCGCGATCGCGGTCTTGCCGGTCTGGCGGTCGCCGATGATCAGCTCTCGCTGACCGCGGCCGATCGGGATCATCGAGTCGACGGCCTTCAGGCCGGTCTGCATCGGCTCGGTCACCGGCTGGCGCTGAACGACGCCCGGGGCCTTGAACTCGGCGGGACGACGCTCGGTCGTCTCGATCGGGCCCTTGCCGTCGAGCGGATTGCCGAGCGGGTCGACGATCCGGCCGAGCATCGCGTCGCCCACCGGAATGTCGAGCAGGCGGCCGGTGCGCTTAACCTCATCGCCCTCGGAGAGCGTCTCCCAATCACCGAACAGCACGGCGCCGACATTGTCGGACTCCAGGTTCAGTGCCAGTCCGGTGACGTCACCGGGGAACTCGAGCATCTCGAAAGACATGCAGTTCTCGAGTCCGTGCACGCGGGCGATGCCGTCGGCAACGGAGAGGATGGTGCCGACCTCGGCCAGTTCGACGCCACCGGCGTCGAGGCCCTCGATTCGGCTCTTGAGGATGGAAGTGATCTCGTCTGGCTTGATCTGCATGGTGTCTCTTGGTCGCTCCTGGTCGGCGCGTTGTCGGGTTCTTATGCTGTTGCGACGGCCCGGCGCAACCGCTCGAGGCGGGTGCGAACGGAAGCGTCGAGGATCTGGTTGCCGACCCGGACGACGATGCCGCCGATGATCTCCGGGTCAACCTTCTTGCTCAGCTGGACCTGCTCTCCGGTCTGCTCGCCGATTCGCGAACCGATCCGCTCGATCGTGGCGGCGTCGAGCTCCACGGCCGAGGTGATCTCGACCGGAAGGAGCTTGTTCTCCTTGTCCCACATCTCGTCGAAGATCCTCCGGATTCGGTGGATCGCCGGCATCCTCGAACGCTCCAGCAGCGCCTCGAGGAAGTTGGTGACTTCAGGCCTTGCGCCCTCGACCGCCTTGTGCAGCCCTTCGATCTTCTCGTCAGTCGAGAACTGCGGCGAGAAGAGGAACGTCTTGAGGTCGCCGTGCTCCTGGAGCGCGTCGTCGAATTGGCCCAGCTGCTCGCGCACGTCGTCCAAGGCGCCCTTCTCCTTGGCGACCTGGAACAGCGAACGTGCGTAGACCTCGGCGATCTGCTCCATCTCGGGCTAGGACCTCTCTCCCGCGAGGGCGTCGAAGTCGATCTCCGAAAGGGCCTCCTCGACGAGCTTGCGCTGGTCGTCGGAGTCGAGCGACTTGCGGGTGACCTTCTCCGCCGCAAGCACGGTCAGGTCGGCGACTTCGCTGCGGATACGGCCGAGTGCACGGTTGGTCTCCGCTTCGATGTCGCGCTGCGCCTGCTCCATGCGCTCGGTGATCGTCTTGTCGGTCTCGTCGCGCTTCATCGAGTCGTACGACTCCGCGTTCTTCTGGGCGCGCTCGACGATCTCCTCAGCCTGGGCCCTCGCCTCGGCGAGCCGGGCGCGGTAGTCGGCGAGCAGGGCGTCTGCCTCCTCGCGGGTCCTCTCGGCTGCGGCGATCGACTCCTCGATCGCCTGCTGGCGCTTGTCCAGCGCCTCCTGGATCCGCGGGAACGCGTACTTCTTGAGGACGAACATCGTCACGCCGAAGGCGACCAGGGTCCAGACCATGAGGCCGAGACCCGGCGTCACGAGGAACGTGCCGCCCTCCTCCTTCCCTGACGATGAGGCTAGAAGCAGATTCATTCGTCTATGAGAGGAAGAAGGCGATCAGGCCGAAGATGAAGGCGTAGAACACGATCGCTTCGGTGAGGGCGAAGCCCAGCCACTGGATCGACGTGATCTCGTCCTTCATTTCCGGCTGGCGGGTCACCGACTCGATGACCTTGCCGAAGATGTAGCCGACGCCGATGCCGGGGCCGATGGTGCCGAGGCCGGCTCCGACGCCGAGCGCGATGGCCTTGAGGCCCTTGCGAATCGGCTCGTTCGAAGCAGCTGCGAGGTTGATGAGTTCGGACAGGTCCACGGTGTTCAGATCCTCCTGATCGGGACGGGTTGGTCAGTGCTCCTCGGCGACGGCGCCGCCGAAGTAGATCGATGCGAGTGTGGCGAAAATGAACGCCTGAAGCGTTGCGACGAGTCCCACCTCAAAGATGTAGAACGCGATCGCAAGGGGAAGAGTGAATACGCCGATGAGCTCGAGGCTCAGCAGCACGGCCAGCCCGCCACCCATGAACAGGATCAGCAGGTGCCCGGCGAGGATGTTGGCAAAGAGTCGCACGGAGAGCGAGACGAGCCGCACAAAGTGCGAGATGACCTCGATCACGAAGATCGGGTAGACGGCAGGACCGGTGACGCCGGCGGGGACCCAGCCCTTGAGGTACTTGATCGGGCCCTTTGCGCGGACGCCCTCGTAGTGGTAGGCGAACCACACCAGCAGGGTGAGAGCCAGAGGCACCGCGAGGTTCGCTGTCGCCGCGTAGAGCGCGAAGGTCGGCCAGGCGATGCCGAACAGCTCGACCTTGTGCTCGGTGTTGGTCGGCAGCGGGATGTAGCCGAGCATGTTCGAGATCCAGATGAACATGAAGAGCGTCGCGACGAAGCTGAACCACCGCTTCGCCGTCTTGGAGTCCATGTTGCCTCCGGCGATGTTGTCCTTCATCAGCAGGTAGATCGTCTCGACTGCGGTCTGGACGCGGTTCGGCTTGGCCTCCATCCGGCGGGCGATCCAGACCATCACCACGCAGGTGAGGACGCAGGTGATCGTCAGGTACATGACCGCCTTGTTGATCGAGAAGTCGAACGGGCCGGCCTTGATCTCGATCCAGGGGTCGAGCTTGAACTCGTTCTGCGGCTTGAACTCCTCGTTGATCGAGAGGGCCAACGCCGCTGCCGGGTTGGCGAGCACGAGGGCCGGCACGGCTGCGAGTGCGAACCCGATCCGGCGGAGCCTCGTCATCGGGATCCCTCACCCTCGTAGTCGCCGAAGATCATCTCGGTCGAAAACATGACGGTGAAGGCGGCGATCGCGAGCAGAGCGCTGGCCAGGCCGGCCTTGTCTCCGAAGGCCATGCCACAGCCGAAGATCGAGAGTGCAACGAGCCATCCCCTGCCGACCATCGAGCCGGCGAGCAGGCCGACAAGGGTGCGCGGGTCATCCGATTCGCGAGCCCCGCGGATCGCCCAGCCGCGAATCAGTCGCTGTGCGCACCAAGCTCCGGCCATGACTCCCCACGCCTCGACGCTGACGTCGAGAGCGATGAACGCCGGAAGGCCAAGGGCGATCACGGCGATGTCGAGCTTCGCCAGCCAAGCCATCGGGCTAGAGGTTCCTATAGCGGACGATGACAAGAGCTATTCCCACGGCGAAGCCGATCATCGTGCCTGAGATCCCACCAGCGAGGATCGACCCTGCCAGCGCTCCAACACCTGCTCCGATCGCCGCGCACAGCAGCACCGCGGAGAGAAGGAACCCGCCCGCGCTTGCGCCCGACTGGGTGCCGGTTCTGCGAGGGGGTTCTGTCATCGGGGTTGGGAGAAGGAGTCATCTTGGGCGGCTTCTGTTGTTTGGGGCGGCTGCTCAAGCGACTGGGCAGTCTGTCCGATCACGTCGCGGCGGCATGCGGCGTGCGTGAAGGTTTCTAGCACACGGCTCCGGCGACTGTCGTGACTTTGTGCGGACTTTGTGACAGTCGGCGCGACCTTCGGCACGCAGGCGCTCGGGCCTCGGGTTGGCCGCAGCGAGGCCCACCTTGGCAGGATCGCCCGCGGCGACAGCGAAACCAGACAGGCGGAATCCCGGAACGGCCCCCGCGGGCCACGACAAGGAGGAACTCGATGTCCGCACAGACAGAGAAGACCGGCAGGGGTTGGATCGGATTCGCCGGAGCACTGCTCCTGATCTCCGGGGCCTTCCTCGTGATCGATGGCGCTGCTGCCGTATCCGGCTCGAGCATCTACGTGAACGGCGCCAAGTTCATCTTCGCCGACCTCAACACCTGGGGGTGGATCCTGATCGTCCTCGGCGCCTTCAAGGTCGTTGTGGCCGCAGGTGTCTTCACCCGCAACGAGCTCGCGGTCGCGGCGGCGATCATCATCGTCGGCCTGAGCATCATCGGCGAGCTGCTCTCGGCCGCCCGCTACCCGCTGTGGTCGCTGGTCGCGGTAGCGATCGACGTCCTGATCATCTACGGCCTCTTCAACTACGGGCTTACCGACGACTGATCCCCGCCCCGTCGCGCCTGGCACCGACCAGGCGCGACGGGGCGTCACGTCCGCTCGCCTTTCCAGTAGCCTCG
>JBAXRO010000064.1:0-10626 GCA_037131165.1 Actinomycetes bacterium
CGGAAGATACGACTGCTGGCCCCCGGTCATGCGGCGTCCGACCATGCGCTTGGCGAACTGGATCGGGATTCGGCGCTGGCCTTCCTGCACGAAGACCACGGCGGCGATCACGGCGAGCGCGAGGAACGGCATCAGGACCTTGAACACTTGGTCGTTGGTGGTCCACCACGCCTGGACGCCCCTCGGCAGGCCGGAGACGATCGAAGCGAAGATCATCAGAGAGATTCCGTTGCCGATGCCCCGCTGGGTGATCAGCTCGCCCATCCACATCAGCAGGATGGTGCCGGCAGTCAGCGAGATCACGATCAGGGTGACGGTCGGGAAGCCAAAGCCCCTGATCACTTCCTGACCGGCCGCGCTCTGGAAGGAGCGGAACAGGAAGACGTAGCCAACCGACTGCGCGAGAGCGAGCCCGACAGTCAGGTAACGCGTGTACTGGGTGATCTTCGCTTGGCCGACCTCGCCTTCCTTCGAGAGCTTCTCGAGCGAGGGAACGACGACCGTCAAGAGCTGCAGGATGATCGACGCGGTGATGTACGGCATGATCCCCAGCGCAAAGAGGGCGAGCCGCTGGAGCCCGCCGCCGGAGAAGATGTTGAGGAACCCGAGGATGTTCGATCCACCGAAGTTCTGCTGGATCTGTGCGACCGCCTCGGAGTTGATCCCCGGCGCAGGGATGTGGGAACCGAGCCTGTAGAGCGCAAGGAGGGCTGCCGTGAACAGCAGCTTCTTGCGAATCTCAGGAACGGTGAAGGCTCGGAGGATGGTGCTCAGCACAGTGCCACCGCCCGTTCCCGGGCTTACTCCCCGAGGGTCTCCGCCGTGCCGCCTGCGGCCGCGATCGCTTCGCGCGCCGAGGCGCTGAAGCCATGGGCCTTGACGGTCAGCGACTTCGACAGTTCGCCGTTGCCGAGGATCTTCACCGGGATTCCGTTGCGCGTCGCCAGGCCGGCTGCGCGCAGCGTGTCAGGGGTGACCTCGGCTCCCGCCTCGAAGCGCTCCTCGAGGTCTGAGAGGTTGACGGGCTGGGTCCGCGTGCGGAAAGGCTCGAACGGCATCGACTTCTTCATGTGCGGGCCGCGCAGCTTGCGCATCCGCATGTGAATCGGAGTCTGGCCTCCCTCGAAGCGATCACGGCGCTTCGAGCCGGAGCGCGAGCCGTAGCCTTTTTGGCCGCGACCGGAGGTCTTGCCCGTGCCGGAACCCTCGCCACGACCGATGCGCTTGCGCGGGCGCTTCGCACCCTTCGCCGGGCGGAGGTTGTGCAGGCCGAGCCGTTCCTCTTGGCCGTCGTTGATCTCTTCAGCCATCAGGATTCCTCTACTTCGACGAGATGTGCGACCCGGCGGATCATGCCGCGCAGCTGCGGGCGGTCCTCATGCTCGACCGTATGGCCGATACGGCGCAGGCCGAGCGACTCGAGGGTCGCGAGCTGGGCGGCGTCGGAGCCGTTGCTCGACTTCACCTGGCGGATCTTGACCGCGCTCACGAGCCCGGCTCCTCGGGGGCGGCTTCGGCCTCCGGAACAGCCTCGGCTGCGGGAGCCTCGGGTGCCGCTTCGGCTGCGGGCGCTTCCGGGGCGGGAGCCTCGGGGGCTGCTTCGGCCTCCGCAACAGCCTCGGCTGCGGGAGCCTCGGGTGCCGCTTCCGGCGGGGCAGCCTCGGCTGCCGCGGGCTGTGCAGGTGTTGTGTCGGCGGGCGCTGCCTCTGCCGGAGCCGGAGCAGCCGGCGTTGCAGCCGCCTCGGGGGCAGGGGAGTCGGCCTGTGCCGCTTCGCCCTCGACTGTTGCGCCGGCGTTGCGGTTCGGATCGAGGCCGAGGACCTTGTCGACGCTGATCCCACGCAGCTCGGCGACCTCGTCGGGAGTGCGCAGCGCGCGCAGCCCCTCCATCGTCGCCTTGACGAGGTTGATCGGGGTCTGCGAGCCGAGGCTCTTGGAGAGGATGTCGCTGATCCCGGCGAGCTCGAGCACCGCTCGCACTCCCCCGCCTGCGATCACGCCGGTACCGGGTGAGGCGGGCTTCATCAGGACGCTGCCGGAGCAGAAGTTGCCAGTTACGGGGTGCGGGATCGTCGCTCCGTGACGAGGCACGCGATAGAGGTTCTTCTTGGCCTGATCGACGCCCTTCTGGATCGCGACCGGAACTTCCTTGGCCTTGCCGTAGCCGATGCCGACGACTTCGCGCTCGTCACCAACCACGACGAGAGCCGTGAAGCTGAATCGACGACCGCCCTTGACGACCTTGGCGACGCGGTTGATCTCGACTACTCGCTCTGCGAGGTCGAGGCCTGCGGGGGAAACTGTTCTCTGGGAAGCCATTGGGGGTCGAGAGTACCTTTCAGAAGGTCAGGCCGCCCTCGCGGGCGCCGTCAGCCAGGGCCTTGACCCGGCCGTGATAGAGGTAACCGCCACGATCGAAGACAGCCGAGTCGACCCCGGCCTGCTTCGCTCGCTCGGCGAGCAACTGACCGGCCTTGTCGGCCTGCTCGAGCGGCTTGAGGCCACGCAGCTCGGCCTCCGTCCAGTTGACGGCGCAGATCGTGCGGCCTGCATCGTCGTCGATCAACTGGGCATTGATGCCGCGATTGGAACGGAAAACGCTGATACGGGGACGCTCGGCCGTGCCGCGCACCTTCGCGCGAACGCGACGGCGACGCTTGAGACGGCCCTTCTGCTTGGCAGCTGCGTTCATGCTCTCTTGCCAACCTTCCGGACGACGTACTCGCCTTCGTAGCGGATGCCCTTGCCCTTGTAGGGCTCGGGCGGACGCTGCTTGCGGATCACGGCGGCAACCTGACCGACCTGCTGCTTGCTGATCCCGCGGACCGTGATGCTCGTCGGCTGCGGAACCTCGAATTCGATTCCCTCGGGGGCGTCGATCTCGACCGGGTGCGAGTAGCCGACGGCCAGCTCAAGGTCCTTGCCCTTCAGTGCAGCCCTGTAGCCGACGCCTTGGATCTCGAGCTTCTTCTCGAATCCCTCGGTTACGCCCTGGACCATGTTTGCGATAAGGGTGCGGGTCAGTCCGTGGAGCGCTCGGTGGTCGCCGCGGTCACTCGGGCGGGCGACGACGATCTGGCCGTCGTCCTTGCTGATCTCGATATCGCGGTTGACGCGCTCGCTCAGCTCGCCCTTCGGACCGCGCACGGTCACGAGCTCGGGTGCGATGTCGACCTCGACACCGTCCGGCACTGGGATTGGCTGTCTACCGATTCGCGACATGGTTCACCAGACGTGGGCCACGACTTCGCCGCCGACGCCCTCGCGGCGGGCGTCGTGCCCGGTCATGACCCCGTGGGAGGTCGAGATGATCGCTGTGCCGAGACCGCCCTGGACCTTCGGGATGTGGTCGTGGTCGACATAGCTGCGACGGCCGGGCCGTGAGATGCGGCGGATACCTGTGATCACGGGGCGCTGGTCATCCGTGTAGCGCAGGGTGACCCGCAGGCGCTCTCCGGTCTCGCCCTCGGGCGCAGGCTCTTGGGCGTAGGCCTTGATGTAGCCCTGCTCCTTGAGGATCTTGAGGATGTCGCCCTTGAGGCGCGAAGCAGGCACGACGACCTCGGAGTGCCGCGCGCTGGAAGCGTTGCGGACACGGGTCAGGAGATCGGCGATGGGGTCGGTGTGTGACATCTGGTGGTGCCTACCAGCTCGACTTGGTCATTCCGGGGATGTAGCCGTTGTGAGCGAGCTCGCGCAGGCAAATTCGGCAGACGCCGAACCGGCGATACACGGAGCGCGGCCGTCCACAACGCCGGCAACGGGTGTACTCGCGGGTCTTGTACTTCTGGGGGCGCTGCTGGCGCACGCGCTGTGACGTCTTGGCCATCCTCTTCCTGTTCCTGTCAGTCGCCGTCTTCGGCGGTGTCTGTGTCGGCTTGGTCTTCACCGGCTGCGTCGGCGTCGGCCTCGGCTTCCGGACCCGGCTCGGAATCTGCTTCCGGCTCGGTTTCAGTCTCTTCGGCTTCGACTTCCGGAGCCTCGTCAGCTGCCGGCTCGGCCTCGGTGGCCTCCTCGGCTGCCTCCTCGACCGGGGCCGAAGCCTCAGTCTCGGCCTCCGGCTCCTCCGCCTCCGGCGCCGCAGCCTGCTGGACGGGCTTTGCGGCCGGCTTGGCGAACGGCATACCGAACAGCTCGAGAAGAGCATAGGCCTCTTCGTCGGTCTTGGCGCTCGTCGTCATCGTGATGTCGAGACCCCTGACCTGATCGACTGCGTCGTAGTCGATTTCCGGGAAGATGATCTGCTCGCGGACACCGAGCGCGTAGTTGCCTCGGCCGTCGAAAGCCTTCGGGTTGAGGCCGCGGAAGTCGCGGATCCGCGGGATCGCGACCGACATCAGCCTGTCGAGGAACTCGTAGAGCCGCTCGCCGCGCAGCGTCACCGCGAGGCCGACAGGCATTCCCTCGCGCAGCTTGAACTGGGCGATCGACTTCTTCGAGCGGCGGATGTTGGGGTGCTGGCCGGTAATCGTCGCCAGCTGCTCCTGGGCAGCCTCGAGCATCTTCGAATCCTGCTTGGCCTCGCCCACTCCCATGTTGACGACGATCTTCTCGATCTTCGGAGCCTGCATCGGCGAGCTGTAGCCGAACCGCTCGATCATCGCCGGGCGGATTTCCTTCTCGTAGCGTTCTTTCAGTCGGGCGGCCATCAGTCGATCTTCTCCCCGCTGCGCTTGGCGATCCGGATCCGCTGACCGCCTTCGCGGGTGACGCCGATCCTCGTCGGCTTGCCATCCTTGGGGTCGAGCAGCATCACGTTCGACACGTGGATCGGGCCCTCCTGGGAGATCACGCCGCCGACCGTCTCTGCCCTGTCGGCTCCTGCGACCTGCTCGGGCCGGACATGGCGCTTGATCATGTTGAGGCCTTCGACGAAGACCTTGCTCTTCTCGGTGTCGACACGAAGGACTTCACCCTTCTTGCCGCGGTCCTTGCCGGAGACGACCTGAACGGTGTCACCCTTGCGGATCTTCATGCCTGCCATCAGAGAACCTCCGGTGCGAGCGAGACGATCTTCATGAAGTCGCGGTCGCGGAGCTCGCGGGCGACCGGTCCGAAGATGCGGGTGCCGCGGGGGTTGTTCTGGTCGTCAATGATCACGGCGGCGTTCTCGTCGAAGCCGATCGAGGTGCCGTCGTCCCGGCTGAAAGGCTTGCGGGTGCGCACGACGACTGCGGTGACGACCTCGCCCTTCTTGACGGTCCCCTGAGGGGCCGCCTGCTTGACGGTCGCGACGATCACGTCGCCGACGCGGGCGTAGCGCTGGCGTGAGCCGCCTCGGACCCGGATGCAGAGGATCTCCCTGGCGCCGCTGTTGTCGGCGACGCGGAGTCGTGTTTCGTTCTGAATCACTTGGCACGCTCCAGGACCTGCTCGAGGCGCCAGCGCTTCGAGCGGGACATCGGGCGGCACTCGATCACGGAGACGGTGTCGCCGATATGGGCGTCGTTGCTCTCGTCGTGGGCGTGAAGGGTGGACGAACTGCGGACGATCTTCTCGTACTTGGGGTGCCGGCGGGCGACATCGACCCGCACCGTGATCGTCTTGTCTCCCTTGTCGGAAACGACGATCCCTTGTCGGAGCTTCGGGTTGCCGGGCTCGCGGGTCTTGGCGGGAGTCGGCTCGGCCGAGGGGGCAGCAGCGCGCTTGGCCTTCTGACGGGTGCGCCAATGGCGCCGGGCAGCGGCCTTCTTGGCACGCTCCTCGGCCCGCTCGGCGGCACGGGCCCCGGCGTCACGCTCCGGCTTGACCTCGCCCTTGTGCTCCGAGCGTGCCTTGCGGCGGATCTCCTTGGGGTGCGGCTTGGCGGCAGGCTCCTCGTCGCCGGCGACCTCGGCCGCGGCGTCATTCGACCCAGCTGCCTCTGCAGCGGGGGTCTCCTCGGCTACCGGCGTTTCCTCGGCAGCAGTCTCTTCGACCGGGGTCTCTTCCACCGGTGTCTCCTCTGTGGTCTCTTCGTCGCTCACTCTTCAATTTCTCCTGTGATGGCGATCCCGCGCTGGGCGCAAACGGTGATCGTGCGGGCGACGTGGCGCCTGGCGGCGCTCAACGAAGCGGTGTCCTCGAGCTCACCCGTCGCGTTGCGGAAGCGCAGGTCGAACAGCTCGCGGCGGGCACGGGAAGCGTGCAGGGCGAGCTCGTCAGGCTCCATCTCCCTGAGGTCCTTGGCCGATGCGAACTTCGCCATCAGTCCTCACGCTCCACGAACTTGGTCTTGACGGGCAGCTTGTGGCCAGCCAGGCGCAGGGCCTCGCGGGCAAGGGGCTCCGGGACTCCGGCGAGCTCGAACATGACCCGCCCGGGCTTGACGACCGCGACCCAGCCCTCGGGCGAGCCCTTGCCCGAACCCATGCGGGTCTCGGCGGGCTTCTTGGTCACCGACTTGTCCGGGTAGATGTTGATCCAGACCTTGCCACCACGCTTGATCTTGCGGGTCATGGCAATTCGGGCTGCCTCGATCTGGCGGTTGGTGATCCAGCCGGCCTCGAGCGTCTTGATGCCGTACTCGCCGAACTGGACCTTGGTCTGGCCGCGCGACAGCCCGGCCCTGCGACCACGGTGGACCTTGCGGTGCTTGACTCGCTTGGGAGAAAGCATCAGCGTCCTCCCCCTGGGCGTCCGCCGCCGCCGCCGGGACGGCCACCGCCGCCACCGCCGAAGCCTCCACCGGAGCGGCCACCGCCGCCACCGCCGCCGAAACCTCCACCCGGACGGCCACCGCCGCCACCGGGACGACCGCCACCGCCTCCGCCGAACCCGCCGGGGCGTCCGCCGCCACCGGGTCGGCCGCCACCGCCGGCGCCACCGCCGCTGCGGCGGTCACGCCGACCCCGGCGATCGTCGCCGCCGGGGCTCTGGGGCAGGGGCTCGTCCATGATCGTCAGGTCGGCGCCCGCGTAACCCTCGGGCATGATCTCGCCCTTGTTGATCCAGCACTTGACGCCGATGCGACCGAAGGTCGTGCGCGCCTCGCAGAATCCGTAGTCGATGTCGGCCCGCAGGGTGTGGAGCGGAACCCGGCCATCCGAGTAGACCTCGGTGCGACCCATCTCGGCGCCGCCGAGGCGACCAGAGACCTGGATCTTCATGCCCTTGGCTCCCGAGCGCATCGCCGATGTGAGGGCGCGCTTCATCGCGCGCCGGAAGGCGACTCGGTTCTGAAGCTGCTCGGCAACCGATTGGGCGACGAGGTTCGCGTCGAGCTCAGGGCGCTTGATCTCGAGGATGTTGACCTTGACCTGCTTGGCCGTCAGCTTGTGGAGGTCGCGCCTGAGGGCGTCCACTTCGCTGCCCGACTTGCCGATCACGATGCCGGGACGGGCCGTGGAGATGTTGACCTCGACCTCGTTGGAGTTCTTCTTGATCGTGATCTTCGAGAGGCCGGCGTGGGCGAGGCGATCGGTGATGTGCTTGCGGATCTCGATGTCCTCGGCGAGGTAGTCGGCGAACTCCTTCTCGTTGAACCAGGTCGCCTTCCAGTCGTGGATGTATCCGACGCGCATCGCTTCGGGGTGAACTTTTTGTCCCATCTCCTACTCCCCCGTTCCCACGACGATTGTCAAGTGACTTGTGCGCTTGCGGATCTGAGTCGCGCGACCCATGGCCCGGGGGCGGAAACGCTTGAGCGTCGGTCCCTCGTCGGCGGTCACGGCGATGATCTTCAAGTTCTCGGCTTCGAGCCCGTTGTTGTGCTCGGCGTTGGCGACTGCCGATTCAAGCAGCTTGCTCCAGTCGCGCGCGACCGAGCGAGGCGAGTGCATCAGCACTGCCCGGGCTTCGGTGACCGACTTGCCGCGGATGTGGTCGCAGACGAGCCTCGCCTTGCGGGCGGAGGTGCGGACGTACTTGGCCTGAGCGCGAACGCGGGCGGGTGCCACGGGGGCGGAATCGGAATCCGCGCCGTCCTTGCCGCGGCGGCGGATACGTCCGCGGCCCTTGGCAGGGGTCTCCTCGACCGTCTCTTCGGTGACCTCGTTCACGGTCTCGTCGACCGTTTCGTCTGTTGTCTCGTCAGCCATTGCCTAGCGCTTCTTTGCCGTTTCGACGTGACCGCGGTAGGTGCGCGTGGGGGCGAACTCCCCGAGCTTGTGACCAACCATCGATTCGCTGATGAACACCGGAATGTGCTTGCGGCCGTCGTGGACGGCGATCGTGTGGCCGACCATCTCCGGGAAGATCGTCGAGGTCCGCGACCAGGTCTTCAGCATCTGCTTGTCGCCTGAGGCATTCATCGCCTCGATGCGTGACATCAGGCGCTCTTCCACGAACGGTCCCTTTTTACTTGAGCGGCTCATTCAGTTGTTCCTAGCGGTTCTTTCCACGCTTACGTCCGCGCACGATGTAGCGGTCCGAAGCCTTGTTCTTCTTACGGGTGCGGTAGCCGAGAGTCGGGACGCCCCACGGGGTTACGGGGTGGCGGCCTGCGGTCGTCGAACCCTCGCCACCACCGTGCGGGTGGTCAACCGGGTTCATCGCGACGCCTCGGGTCTGCGGCCTGACGCCCATGTGGCGCTTGCGGCCGGCCTTGCCGATGGTGACGTTCTGGTGCTCGCTGTTGCCGATCGATCCGATCGTCGCGCGGCACTCGGCCCGGACCATCCGCATCTCGCCGGAAGGCAGGCGAAGGGTCGCCATTTCGCCGTCCTTCGCAAGGAGCTGGATCGAAGTGCCGGCGGAGCGGCCCATCTGCCCACCCCGTCCCGGCTGCAGCTCGACGTTGTGGACCACGGTGCCGGTCGGCATGTCGGCCAGGGCGAGGGCGTTCCCGGGTGCGATCTCCGCTCCCGGCCCCGACTGGATGACCGAACCGACCTTGAGTCCCTGAGGCGCGAGGATGTAGCGCTTCTCGCCGTCGGCGTAGTGAAGGAGGGCGATGTAGGCGGTGCGGTTCGGGTCGTACTCGATGTGGGCGACCTTGGCCGGCACCCCGTCCTTGCGGCGCTTGAAGTCGACCTTGCGGTAGAGGCGCTTTGCTCCGCCGCCACGGTGACGTGCGGTCTTGCGGCCGCGGGCGTTGCGGCCACCGCTCTTGGTCAGGCCCTCGACCAGCGACTTCTCTGGGTGGTCGCGAGTGATCTCGGCGAAGTCCGGGTACGACACAAAGCGCATCCCGGGACTCGTCGGCTTTGGCTTGCGTACGGGCATCAGGACTCCAGACTCTGGAAGATCGGGATTCGCTCGCCCTCGCCGACGGTGACGATCGCCTTCTTCCAGGCGCGGCGCTTGCCGACGCTCATGCCACGGCGCTTCGGCTTGGCACGGACGTTGGCTGTGCGCACGGCGACGACGCTTACGTCGAAGAGGTTCTCGACCGCTTGGCGGATCTGGGTCTTGTGGGCGTCAGGGTGGACGCGGAAGGTGTAGCGCCCGGCCTCTGCGAGGACGAAGCTCTTTTCGGAGACGATCGGTCGGATGATCACTTGGGTGTCCTCCATGATCAGGCCTCCGCTCCGGCTCGGACCGGCTTGACCGCCCTTGCAGTCAGCTGGCCGAGTGCCTCGTCGGAGACGAGCAGCGAGCCGGCCCCCATCACGTCGGCAACGCCTGCCATGTCGACCGGGAGAACGCGGGCCTCGGGAAGGTTGCGGAAGGAGAGGGCAAGAGCCGACTCCTCCTCGGTGACGAGCAGCAGGATCGGCCGGTGGCCTTCCCAGCCCTTGATCTCGCCTGCTGCGCGCTTGGTCGAGGGCTCGGTCCAGGCGCTGCCGTCGATCACTGCGATCGAACCGCGCTCGGCGTGGACGGAGAGAGCTGAGCGCAGGGCCGCGCGACGCGCCTTGCGGTTGACCTTGACCGTGTAGGAGCGCGGTTGCGGGCCGAAGACGGTGCCACCGCCGGTCCAGATCGGCGAGCGACTTGAGCCGGCACGCGCGCGCCCGGTTCCCTTCTGTCGCCAAGGCTTGGCTGAACCGCCGGAGACCATGCCGCGGGTCTTGGTCGAGTGGGTGCCGCGACGGCGAGCGGCGAGCTCGGCGATCACGGACTCGTGGACGAGCGGCATGTTGAATGCCTGCTCGAAGGCCTCAGGGTCGAGCTTGGCGGCGGAGCCGCCTCCGATCCGGATTGCCTCAGCCATCGGTCCGCACCTCGACGGTTCCGCCGCGCGGTCCGGGAACGGATCCACGGACAAGGAGGAGGTTGTCGGCTTCGATCACTTCGACGACGGTCAGACCGCGCTGGGTCGCCCGCTTGTTGCCCATCTGGCCAGGGCCGCGGATTCCCTTCATCACTCGGGACGGGGTTGCCGAGGCTCCGATCGAACCCGGGGCACGCACGTTGTGCGAGCCGTGGCTCTTCGGGCCGCTGTTGAAGTTGTGGCGCTTGATCGTGCCTGCGAATCCCTTGCCCTTGCTGACGCCAGAGATCTTCACCTTGGCTCCGGGCTCGAAGGCGTCGGCCTTGACGACATCGCCGACCTTCAGCTCGCCCGGCTCGCCCCGGAACTCGACGAGAGTGCGGTGCGCGCCGGTGCCGGCCTTCTTGAGGTGGCCGATCTCAGGCTTGTTGATGAGCTTCTCGCGGACCTCGTCGAACGCGAGCTGGACGGCGTCGTAGCCGTCGCGCTCCTCGGTGCGCAGGCCGGTCACCGGGCAGGGTCCGGCCTCGAGCACGGTAACTCGCTCGACC
>JBAXRO010000065.1:0-10589 GCA_037131165.1 Actinomycetes bacterium
GGAGCCCTGACTGTCGGGGTCGTGACCAAGCCGTTCAACTTCGAGGGAAGCCAGCGGACCCGTTCCGCGGAGGCCGGGATCGCCCACCTGCGCGAGAACGTCGACACTCTGATCGTGATTCCCAACGAGCGGCTGCTCTCGGTGGTCGAGCGTCGCACGACGATCCTCGAGGCCTTCCAGGAGGCCGACAACGTCCTCCGGCAGGGCGTCCAGGGAATCACCGACCTGATCACCATCCCCGGCTTGATCAACCTCGACTTCGCCGATGTGCGCACGATCATGCACGACTCCGGTTCCGCCCTGATGGGCATCGGGACGGCCGACGGTGAGAACCGCGCGGTCGAGGCCGCGGAGCAGGCGATCAGCTCGCCTCTGCTCGAGGAATCGATCGACGGCGCAACGGGGATCCTGCTCAGCATCACCGGGGGCCCGCAGCTCGGCCTGTTCGAGGTCAACGAGGCAGCAGAGGTCGTCGCGGCAGCGGCCGATCCCGGAGCGAACATCATCTTCGGATCGGTGGTTGACGAGTCGCTGGGCGATTCGGTCCGGATCACGGTCATCGCCACGGGATTCGACAGGGCCAGACGGGGCGGTCGACCGTCGCCGGTCGACAGGGGACGCAGGGACCGCAGGGAGACCCCCGCGACAACGCTCTCGGACGACATCGACGTACCCGAGTTCCTGCGCGACGAAACCGGCGGCTGATCGCCCGCTAGAGCCGGTCGGTCTGTCGGTCGGCTGGGTATTCTCGCTTCGGTGACCACCGAGGCGCTCAAGAAGACACCGCTTCACGGGCGCCACTCGGCTCTCGGAGCGCGGCTCGTGCCGTTCGCAGGGTGGGAGATGCCCGTTCAGTACGAGGGAGTGATCGAGGAACACAACGCCGTCAGGCTCGGCGTAGGGGTTTTCGACGTCTCGCACATGGGGCAAGTGGAGACAAACGGCCCCGACTCCCTCGCCTTCCTCCAACGCCTGACGAGCAATGACGTGTCGAGAATCGCGGTCGGCGGAGCGCAGTACGGCCTGCTCTGCGCCGAGGACGGCGGGGTCCTCGACGACCTCTTCACCTACCGGCTGGGCGAGGACTGCTTCCTCACCGTGACCAACGCGGGCAACCACCACGAGGACTTCGCACGCTTTGTCGAAGTTGCCGAAGGGTTCGACGTCGATGTGATCGATCAGGCTCCATCGACGTCGATGCTCGCCGTCCAAGGCCCGAAGGCGAGGCAGCTGGTCGAGGGACTGGCCGACTCACCGCTGCCGCCGAGGATGCAGGCCGCTCGCGGCACCGTTGCCGGGTGCGAGGCGCTGATCGCCGGGACCGGTTACACCGGGGAGGATGGAGTGGAGCTGCTGGTGGCGAACGCTGCGGCCGGGACCGTCTGGGATGCAGTGGTCGCAGCGGGCGCAGAGCCTTGCGGTCTGGCCTCCCGAGACACCCTTCGCACGGAGGCGTGCTTCCACCTCTACGGGAACGACCTCGACCCGGGGCGCAACCCGATCGAGGCCGGACTCGGATGGGCCTGCCGCGAGGAGACCGGATTCATCGGGTCGCAGTCCGTCGCAGAGGCACGCGCGCCGGGAACCGACGAGAAGCTGGTTGCAGTCGTGAGGACCGGTCCCGGCATCGCTCGGCCCGGCAGCGAAGTGGTCGGTGGCGGCACCGTGAGCAGCGGGACGTTTTCACCGACGTTCGGCAACGGGATCGGAATGGCGTATGTCCCGGTGGCAGCAGCCGAGCCTGGAACTGCCATCGAATTGGATGTCCGCGGCAAGATCCGCACCGCAGAGGTGCGCGAGAGGCCGCTCTACAGAAAGGCGGACTGACGTGGCCGAAGCGAGCTATCCCGAGGAACTCCTCTACCACCAAGAGCACGACTGGGTCAAGATCGACGAAGACGGCGAGACGGCCACGATGGGGATCACTTGGTACGCCCAGGATGCCCTCGGCGAGGTGGTGTTTTTCGACGCGCCTCAGGTTGGCGACACCGTCACTCAGGACGAGTCCTACGCCGAGATCGAGTCTGTCAAGGCGGTCAGCGAAGTGATCGCGCCGATGAGCGGCGAGGTGATCGAGGTCAACGGGGCGATCGCCGACGACCCGGCGGTAGTCAACGAGGACCCTTACTCCGGTGGCTGGCTGGTCAAGGTCAGGCTGTCATCCGTAGAAGAAAGGAACTCGCTGATGGATTCCGCCGCCTACACGGCAATGCTCGGCTGAACCGGACCGACTGCAACGAGAAAGGCACCGATTGAGCTCCTACACGCAAGCCACCCGTGAAGACATCGCCGAGATGCTCGAGGCGATCGGCGTCGGCTCGATCTCTGACCTGTTCGCCGAGATTCCCGACGAGGTCCTGTTCGATCGTCCCCTCGACCTCCCGGCCGGCAAGCCCGAGCAGGAGGTCTACTCGGAGCTTGCAGCCCTTGCCGCCCGCAACACCAGCGCCGAGGACGAGGTCACCTTCCTTGGTGCCGGGATGTACGACCACTACGTGCCGGCTCTGATCGACACCTTGATGGGTCGGGCAGAGTTCCTGACGCCCTACACCCCCTACCAGCCCGAGGTCTCCCAGGGAGGGCTTCAGGTGATGTTCGAGTACCAGACCGCGATCAGCGAGCTCACTGGACTCCCGGTCAGCAACGCCTCGCTCTACGAGGGTCCGTCGGCGGTCGGGGCCGCCGCGTACCTGGCGAAGTTGGCCAACGGTCGTCCGCGGCACCTCGTTTCCCGCGGGGTGCACCCGCATTCGCGGGAAACGCTCGGAACGCTCGCAGTCGGCTACGGGACGACGATCGAGGAGATCCCGTTGGCCGACGGCCGCACCGACCTTGATCAGCTGATCGCGATGCTCGACGACGAGGTCGGAGTGGTGATCCTTCAGCAGCCCAACTTCCTCGGCAGCGTCGAAGACCTGCGCCCGCTCGTCGCGGCGGCAAAGGAGGTGGGTGCTCTCGTCGTCTGCGCATGCGACCCGATTCCGCTTGGGATCCTCGAACCTCCTGGAGCCCTGGGCGTGGACGTCGCCGTGGGCGAGGGCCAGTCGCTCGGCAACAGGCTCGACTTCGGCGGTCCCTCGTTCGGCTTTTTCGCGGCCTCCCAAGAGCACATCAGGAGGATGCCCGGGAGGATCGCGGGCGAGACCAAGGACGTCGACGGTCGCAGGGGTTGGGTCCTCACTCTCCAGACCCGCGAGCAGCACATCCGCCGCGAGAAGGCCACTTCGAACATCTGCACGTCCCAAGCGCTGAACGCCCTCGCCGGCGTCGTCTACCTCTCGTGGCTCGGCCGCAAGGGGCTCGTCGAGCTCGGCGAGTTGCTGGCAAGGCGGACCGCCTACGCGCGCAGCACGCTCGCTGCGGTTGACGGCGCCACCCCGCTGCACGACCAGCCGGTGGTCCGCGAGTTCGCGCTCGCGCTCGAGGCCCCTGTGGAGGCAGTGATCGCCCGGTGCCAAGAGCAGGGCATCAACCCCGGGTACGCCCTCGGCACCGACTATCCGGAGTTCTCCAATGGCCTGCTCGTCGCCCTGACCGAACAGCGGGACAGGGCCGACATCGATCGCCTCGCCGAGGTGCTCGGTGCAGCGATTGCCGCCGAACGCGGCGCCGTGGGGGTGGCGCGATGAGCGACATGGCATCCGCACAGACAGCGGCCCAGCACGCTGCCGGGGAGCTCGGCGAGGAGGCTGGGACGGTCTCGCGCCCGGGACTCGGAGGCCAGACGCCCCAGCAGAGGGAGCAGTCCCGGACGATCTACGAGAAGAGCAGGGACGGACGCAGGGCGTTTGTCGCGCCCGCGACGGACGTCCCCGAGGCAGCCATTGCCGACCTGATCCCAGCGGACCTCCTGCGCTCGGAACCGGCGAGGCTGCCGGAGGTCGCGGAGCCCGAGCTCGTCCGCCACTACACCAAGCTCAGCAAGCGCAACTTCGACCTCGACTCCGGCTTCTACCCGCTCGGGTCGTGCACGATGAAGCACAACCCTCGACTGCACGAGCGGGTAGCCGCCCTTCCCGGTAACGCCCGGTTGCATCCGCTTCAGTCGGAGGCTCATTCGCAGGGCGCGCTGGAGCTGATGCACAACCTCCAGCACGCTCTCGGTGAGGTTGCCGGCCTGCCGCACGTCTCACTGCAGCCCTCGGCCGGATCGCACGGCGAGCTCGCCGGCGTCCTGCTGACCAAGGCCTACCACGAGGACAGGGGTGACATCCGCTCGAAGGTCCTCACGCCCGACACGGCGCATGGCACAAACCCCGCGACTGTGACGATGTGCGGCTACGAGGTGGTAAAGGTCGGCACCAACGCCGACGGGGGAGTCGATCTCGACGACCTGAGGGCAAAGGCAGACGATCAGGTCGCATGCTTGATGCTGACCAACCCGAACACCCTTGGGCTGTTCGACCCGAACATCAAGGAGATCGCCGAGATCGTTCACGGTGTCGGCGCGACCCTCTACTACGACGGGGCGAACCTCAACGCGGTGATGGGCATCTCCCGCCCCGGCGACATGGGGTTCGACATCGTCCACTTCAACCTCCACAAGTCGTTCACCCAGCCCCACGGGGGTGGCGGACCGGGCTCCGGGCCGATCGCGGTCTCCGACCGGATCGAGCCGTTCCTCCCGCGGCCTCAGGTCGTCCGCGACGACTCGGCCAACGGGGACGGACCTCACTTCCGCCTCGACCACGACCGGCCCAAGTCGATCGGCAGGTTGCGCGGCTTCCAGGGCAACTACGGGGTGTTCGTTCGGTCCTACGCCTACATCCGCTCGCTCGGTGCCGAGGGGCTGCGCGAGGCGTCGGAGCTTGCCGTGCTGAACGCCAACTACCTGCTCGCAAGGCTCAAGCGCGACGGGGTGGCCGACTACCTGCCGGTGGCCTTCGACCGGGTCTGCATGCACGAGTTCGTCCTCTCCGGCGCCCCGATGAAGCGGGATCTCGGGATCCGGACGCTCGACCTTGCCAAGCGCCTGCTCGATCACGGCTACCACCCGCCGACCGTCTACTTCCCGTTGCTCGTAGACGAAGCGCTGCTGATCGAGCCGACCGAGACCGAGAGCAAGGAGACGCTCGACGCGTTCGCCGACGCGATCGTCGAGATCCTCCGGGAGGCCAAGGAAGACGCAACGATCGCCCAGTCAGCGCCCTACTCGACACCTGTCCGCAGGCTCGACGAGGCCGGGGCCGCCAAGAACCCGGTCGTTCGACAGGTCCTGTAGGAGCGCCGGGTGGTCGGCTGGGGGTTGTTGGGGCTGGCGATCGCCGCCGAGGTCGTCGGCACGACCGCCCTGCGTGCCTCCAACGATGCGGCAGGCAGCAGCAAGGGGTTGCTGATCGCCGTCGTGGCGGTCGGCTACGGGCTCTCGTTCTGGCTGTTGGCAATGGTCCTCAAGCACCTCCAGCTCGGTGTCGCCTACGCGGTCTGGGCAGGGGTCGGGACTGCGATAACTGCTCTCGTCGGTGTGGTGCTTTTCGGCGAGGCGGCCACCGCGGTCAAGTTCGGCTGCATAGCGCTGATCATTGCCGGGGTCATCGGCCTCAACCTCTCCGGCTCAGCGCACTAGAACCGGCCTCGTCAGTAGCCTGCGGGACCGATGAGGATTTTCTCCGGAATCCAGCCGACCGGGCGCAAGCACCTGGGCAACCTGCTCGGAGCGATCGACCAGTACGTCGCAGGTCAGGACAGGGGAGAGGCCCTCTACTGCATCGTTGACCTGCACGCGACGACCGTGCCCTACGACCCGGTGGAGCTGAGGGAACGCACCTATGACACCGCTGCGCTGCTGCTGGCCGCCGGCCTCGACCCTGCTCGCTGCGTCTTCTTCAGGCAGGGTGACGTCCCCGAGCACTCTGAGCTGTGCTGGCTGCTCTGCTCGGTCACCTCATGGGGCGACCTCAACCGGATGCACCAGTTCAAGGAGAAGGCGGGCAACGAGCGGGAGCTCGTCAGCGCCGGCCTGTTCCTCTACCCGGTTCTCCAGGCCGCTGACGTACTCGCCTATCGGGCGCAGGAGGTTCCGGTAGGCGACGACCAACGCCAGCACATCGAGCTGATGCGCGACATCGCCGAACGGTTCAACTCCCGGTTTGGCGAGACCCTGGTCGTCCCCGAGCACAGGATCCCAGCGGTCGGGGCAAGGATCATGGACCTCCAGAACCCGACCTCGAAGATGTCGACGACGGGCGGCAGTGAGCAGGGAACGGTCCACGTCCTCGACGACCCGGCCGTGATCCTCAAGAAGTTCAAGTCGGCTGTCACGGACTCGGGGTCGGAGGTCGTCAGGGGAGCAGACAAGCCGGGCATCACGAACCTGATCGACATTCTCGCTGCTGTCTCGGGGGTTTCACCCGAGCAGGTGGAGGCCGACCATTCGCAGTCGCGCTACGGGGACTTCAAGCTGGCGGTGGCTGAAGCGGTGATCGAACGGCTGGGGCCGATCCAGGCCCGCTACGCCGAGTTGAGGCCGGACGAGGCTGCGATCGAGGAGGCCCTCGAGTCCGGGGCCGCGAAGGCCTCTGCGATCGCACGGGAGACGCTGCACAACGTCCGCTTGGCTATGGGAGTGGGCCCAACGTCCAGCTGAGCGGCGGCGCCGCTCCGCCGACAGGGTGGCGGGGCATTCGCCGAGTCCGCCTCTGACGGCAGCGTCGGAGGCCACAGGTAGCTTGCTGCGTGGTGCGCGCTGCCGATCTTGATCTCGATCTCGACGTCTTCACAGGTCCCTTCGACCTGCTTTTGACGCTCATCCTGCGCGACGAGATCGACCTCAGGGAGGTCGATCTTGCCGAGGTAATCGTCTCCTACATTGACCGCCTTGAGCTCCGGGGCGAGATCGACCTCGAGGTGGCGACCGAGTTCCTCGTCCTGATTGCCGCTCTGCTCGAACTCAAGAGCAGGATGCTGCTGCCCGGCAGCGATGATGATGAGATCGAACTCGATCCTGGCGAGGCGGCAGAGGAGCTGTTCGAGAGGCTGATGGCCCAGCACCGCATCCGCGGTGGGTCGGAGTGGTTGCGTGAGCGTATGCGCGAGCAGTCCGGCTATCGCTGGCGAAGCGCCCCGCTCCCGCCGGGGCTGCGCAAGGCTTCGCTCGAGCACGCCACCCAGGTGTACGACATCTCCCGTCTCGGGGAGGCGATCGGCTCCCTGCTGACTCCGCCGCCCCAGATTCAGGTCGGCCATCTCCACCTCCCGCGGGTCACGGTCGCCGAACGGCTCTCGACCCTTCGCACCCTGCTGCGGCGGGGTTCGTTCGACTTCGACGAGGCGGTCCAGGGAGCGGACCGTGTGACCATCGCTGTGACCGTCTGGGCACTGCTCGAGATGTACCGACAGGGCGAGGCCAGCTGGGCCCAGTCGGAGCCGTTCGGTCCCGTGTTCGTGACAGCGTCGAAGCGGGAGGCTGAGGGGAAGGCGGCATGAGCGGCCTCGAACCCCTCGCCCGCGACGTCGAGGCGCTCCTGTTCCTCAGTCCCAACCCGATCGCGACTGCCGACTTGGCGAAGGCCTGCGAGGTCGACGAGGCCGAGGTCGTCTCGGTACTCGGGTCGCTGCAGCAGGGCTACACCGAAGGCGGACGGGGGATCGTGCTGCGCGAGGTGGCGGGGGGCTGGGCGCTCTCGAGCAATCCGGAGTCCGAGGATCCAGCGAGGCGTCTGTTCGCCTCGCCGCGAACGCCGCCGCTTACCGCAGCTCAGGCCGAGACGCTCGCCATCGTCGCCTACCTGCAGCCGGTCTCGAGGCCCGAGATCGCCCGCATCAGGGGAGTCAACGCCGAGTCGGCCGTCGCGACCCTGTTGGAGCGCGGCCTTGTCGAGGAGGCGGGTCGATCGCCTTTCGGTGCCGTCCTCTACCGCACGGGCGATCTCTTCCTCAGGCTGTTCGGCCTCGGCTCGATCGAGGACCTTCCCGACATCGGGGCCTGGGATCCCGCGCCGGAGGTCGAGCAGGCACTCAGGGAGAGGCTGCTCGAGGTCGGTGCGCTCCGTTCCGGTGAAGCCACATCCGAGGGAGAGGGCCAGCAGAGCCTTGAGGTCGAGGCCGAGGCGTCGGGCAGCGCCGGGCCTGCTGGCGCAGTTGAAGCAGGTGAGCAGTCCGACCCTGCAAACGATCTGACGGAGCCCGATACGCGAACCGCCGAGTCGGACTCCATCAGGGGCTTCGCGGGGGCGGAGAAGGTCCCGGTCGGAGACCTCGACTCCCTGGTAGGCCAGCCGGACCCGGAAGCCGACTGACTGCTCCGACCTGCGGCCGGGCTCAGCGCCAGGCGGAAGCCTGGCTCTTGGCGAGCGAGATCAGGTTGCCCATCGCGATGTTCATGTCGGCGAGGTGCAGACCCCAGCTCGGGTCGGGTGAAGCGGTCAGGGGCCGCTGGTCCGTGAGGGATGTGACCATCAGGACGTTCGCGCCGTTGCTGGTCACGCACTGGGCCGAGAAGAGGTAGTTCTGCCGGACCCAAGGGGTTGTCACTCCCGTTGGCAGGGTGCGGTGCAGGAGCGCGATACCGAGCCCGATCGTCCCTGGGAAGGGCGATGTCGAGTTGAGGCTGAACAGGCCGCCGCGGCCACCGTTGCCCCCCGGGGTGATCAGGCCGCCGTTGCCACCGTTGCCCCCCGGGGTGAGGTTCGCCGGGTTGGTGCAGAGGACCTCACGGTTTGCGAACTCGCCCCCTGGATCCCACGACGCGACCGGGGTGAACCTTCCGAAACGCGAGTTGTCGGGGACTGCAGCGTTGAAGGCCGAGTACGCGATCACACAGCCCGTCTGACTCCTCGAGCGGCAGGCCGGGATGTTCCGGAAGTCGCCGCCCCGATCGCTTCCCTTGGCGACAAGCACGTTGCCGCCCGTCAGGTGAGCGGCCACGAGCTTCCTGCGGACGCTCCGCTTGCCGTCGATCTCCTCGGCGATCAAGCGGCGCAGCATGAAGGTGCCCTGTGAGTGACCGACGAGGATCACTCCTCGGCCCCGGTTGTAACTGTTGAGGTAGTCCTTCCAAGCGGCGAGGACGTCGGCGTAGGCCGTTTCGCGCATCGCGGCCGTCACAGTCGCCGTGCCGAGAAGTCCTTGGATGGTGACCTGCCGGTAGACGGGCGCATAGACCTTGCAGGCTTGGCTGTACGGAGCGGCCTGGTTGAGGGCGATAGCCCTGAGTTCCGGTGTGATCGTGAAGTTGGCGATCGGGCTCTTCTGGTCACTGGTGGTCGGATAGACGTAGAAGCAGTCGACCTTCGGGCTCTTGGGGATCGATGGCGTCGCGACGCTCCGGGTGCCGTTCGCCTGCACGGTCGTGGTTTTCTGGCTCGAGGCACACACGTTGTTCGTCATCCCGGGGCGACAGAGCCAGGTGGTCGAGGACTGGGCCACGGAGGGAGCGAGCAGCGCCACGCTCGCGGCAGCAAGTGCGGCGATCGAACAGGGTTTGGCGATGCTGGGGCGAGAAGCTCGGTCGTTCATCGGCTGAAACTTATTGAGCCGCGGGTCCGAGGTCAAACCGACACCTGATGGCAGGCGGGGTTCGGACGGCTCAGCCGGTCGCGGTGGCGGCCGCTCGACCTCCACGCGCAGCGAGTTGCCCGCAGGCGGCGTCGATGTCACGGCCGCGGGTGAGCCTGATGGTCGCCGTGTGGCCGAGGTCTTCGAGGATCGACTGGAAGCGGGCGATCGCCTCGCGCGGCGATCCGTCGTAGGAGCCCGTCGGGTTGTAGGGGATCAAGTTGACCTTGTAGCCGTGGGGATCGAGCAGCGAGCCGAGCTCGGCCGCGAGCGCCGGCGTGTCGTTGACCCCATCGAGCATCAGGTACTCGACGAACACCTTCCGTCTTGTCGCAGACGAATGGCGGTCGCAGGCCGCGAGCACCTCGGCGATCGGGTAGCGGTCGTTGACCGGCATCAGCTGGGAGCGGAGTTCGTCGTTGGGTGCATGGAGCGAGAGGGCGAGGCGGATGGTCGGCGCCTCCTCCCTGACCCTGTCGATCCCCGGCACCCACCCGACCGTCGAGATCGCCGTTCGCCGGTTGGTGATGCCGATGTCGGGCAGCAGATCGCATGCCGCGAGGACGTTGTCGAGGTTCATCATCGGCTCGCCCATGCCCATGAAGACGCAGTGGTCGACAGCCTCGATCCGGCGGAGGTGGAGTGCCTGGTCGAGGATCTCGTCGCTCGTCAGGTTGCGCCCGAACTTCATCGTCCCCGTGGCGCAGAAGGTGCAGGTGAGGGGGCATCCCGACTGGGACGAGAGGCAGATCGACCTGCGACCGTCGCGATAGCGCATCAGGACGGCTTCGATCGGCCTGCCGTCACCGGTCTCGAACAGCGCCTTGACCGTTCCGTCCTTCGACTTGGCCTCGTCGATCCCGGTCAGGGTCGAGAGCGGGACCTTCGCCTTGAGCCGCTCACGGAGGGCTCTGGGGATGTTCGTCATCTCATCCCAGTCGGCACAGCCGGCGGCGAGCCATTCCCAAATCTGGGTGCCCCGGTAGGCCGGTTCGCCGAGCTCTTCCAGTTCGCTTGCCAGCAGTGTGCGGTCCATCGCGCCTATTGTCGCAGTCGATGCGCCTCGCCAAGTACCTTGCCCACTGCGGTGTCGC
>JBAXRO010000066.1:0-10509 GCA_037131165.1 Actinomycetes bacterium
TGTCTGTTAAAGAGGTGAAGCCTGCAGACGTTGTCGCCGGGACGATCTTCACCGCGATGGCTGCGCTCGTCGTGGTCGCCTTGGCGATGCCCGGCGCCTTCGGGGATGAGGCCCTGCTGATGGCCTGCGCCTACGGCCTCGTCCGGGCGATGCAGGTCGGCCTCTACGCCTACGGCACCGACGCCGACGACCCCAACCACGGCGCGATCCTCAAGCTCGCGCCGGGCTTCATGTTCAGCTCGCTGCTCCTGATCGTCGGTGCCCTGGTCGGCGGCGACGCGCAGCTCTGGATCTGGCTCGCGGCCCTGCTGATCGACGTGGCTACCCCATTCCTGTCCGACACATCGGGCTTCCGGGTCCACGCAGGGCACTTCGCCGAGCGCCATGCCCTGATCGTGATCATCGCCCTCGGCGAGTCGATAGTCGCCCTTGGTGCGGCAGCGTCCGGGCAGCCGCTCGACTTCGCGCTTGTCGCCGGGGTGACGATGGGGGTCGCCATCGCAGCGTCGCTCTGGTGGACCTACTTCGACGTCACGGCAGTCGCAGCCGAGCACAGGCTGGCGAGCGTCGGACCGGTGGCCAGGGCGCGGCTTGCAAGGGACGCCTACAGCGTCATCCACCTGCCGATGATCGCCGGGGTCGTCCTGCTCGCGTTGGGACTCAAGAAAGCCCTGGGGCACGCCGACCACCATCTCGAGTTGATCCCGGCACTGGCGCTCGTCGGCGGTCCGGCTCTCTACCTGCTGGGGCAGGTCGCCTTCCGTTACCGGAACATCAGGACCGTCGGTTGGCCGCGTCTTTCGGCCGCGGTCCTCCTGCTGGTGCTGCTTCCGGTCGCACTGGCCGTTCCGGCCTTGGCTGCGATCGGCATGGTCTTCGCCGTGGTCGGATGTCTCGTCGCCTACGAGGCGGTCCGCTTCGCTGAGGCACGCAAGGAGATCCGCGGCCGGGCAGGCAAGGGTGACTGACCCGCGGTCCACGGGTAGCGTGAGGCGATGGCTGCCGACGGTGGACAGAGGAGCGAGGGGCTGCGTGTGGGTCCTCGGCTTACGATCCCGAAAGCCGAGCTCTCGGTCCGCTTCTCGCGATCGTCCGGTCCGGGCGGCCAGGGCGTCAACACGACCGATTCAAGGGTCGAGCTGAGCTTCGACCTGCTCGCTTCCCCGTCGGTCAGCGAATTCCTCAAGCGCAGGGCCGTCGAGCGTCTCGGATCGAGGCTGGTCGGGGGCGTCCTGACGGTCACCGCCTCGTCCGAGCGGTCGCAGCTGCAGAACCGCCAAGCCGCCGAGCGGCGACTCGCCGAGATCCTCGCTGGGGCGTTAGCCCCGCCTCCGAAGCCGCGCCGCAAGACGAAGCCGACTCGTTCCTCCGTCGAGAAGCGGATTTCGGCAAAGAAGCGCCGCGGCGAGACGAAGCGCCTGCGCGGCAAGCCCTTCGACTGAACTCCCCCGCCGGCTTGCTGCCGGGCAAGCTGGAGTCAGGCAATACGAAGGAGGGAAACCGCATGAAGCGATCCCACAAGAACGCCAAGCGACGCACTCGGATGCTCGCGACCGTCAAGTCAGGTGGCCGCAGGCTCGGGCTGGCCGGCTTCCACCGCGCGCCCCGCATGAGGCATGAGGACGACGGCCGCGGCCGCCACCGGATAGAGCGCCACCACGTCCATCAGGACCTGAGCAAAGGGGACTGGGAGTAGCCGGGGACGCGTCGCAAGCGGGGGCTCGCTGATCGGGCGCGCCTCAGCTGTCGAGACGCGAGGAGGCGGGCGGCTCTCCGCTTGGCTGCTCGGCCCTGCGCAGGGCGGCCTCGCGAGCGACGTCCTCGGACTCCGGCAGGGGAACCCCCGGTGGCAGTTCGATCCTCATCTCGTCGAGTTCCTCGATTCTCACTGTCGCCTTCTCGACGTCGCACTCGAGCACGTGGCCTCCCCGCGTCCGGTCGGACGAGATGAAGTGCAGGTGGTGGCCGACGACCTCGACTCCCGAGACGGCCTCGGGGAAGCGGAAGCCGACGACCGTCCCCTCGACGCCCTCGAACTCCCACTCGACCTGGCCTGCGGTCACCTCGACGAGCGGTGGGTAGGGCTTGCTCTGTTTGGGCACCGATCGGGCGTGAACCCGGCTGAAGTGGCCGTCGATCCGGATCGCATCGCAGCCGCTGTCGGGCGGAGCGTGCTCCTCGAGCAGGGCGAGCAGCGCACCCCAGCCGATCGGCTCTTCGATCTCGACGAGGTCGTCGGTCGAGAACTTGGTTACGACGGCGAAGGGGGTCCGCTGGTGGGAGGCGATCTTCCGGACGCTCCCGTCGTAGGCCGCCTGCCAGGCCTCGCCGTCGACGATGATCACCTCTCCGTCGAGCCCGTCGAGCGTGCCGATGCCGAGGTCGCCCGCTTCGAGCAGTTCGCCGATCGTCACGTCGCCGTCGTAGTTGCCGTCGACGATCGCGGCGATCGTCGAGGTCTGCACGGCAGCGTGCTCGGCCGGCCGGTCGGCGAGATGGTCGTGATCGACGATCCTCACCCCGAGGGCGTGGATCATCGCCGGGTCGATGACTCCCATCGCGACGCTCGGTCAGTCGTCGTCGCTGCTGAGGACCGGGTCGCCCTTGAACTCGATTGCCGCAGCCGACGGCCGCGCGCGGAGCCGATCGAAGTATGCGGCAACGAGCGGGGTCTCCGCGGCGTTCGGGATCGCTTCGGGAACGCCGATCGCCGGCGCCCACATCGGCAGCCGCACGGCGACGGGCAGGGCGCCGAGGTCGCCGTAGGTGAAGGTCTCCCCGGCCAGCCAGTCGCCACCGTGCGAGGCAAGGCGCTGCTCCAGCTTCGGCCAGCGGTTCGCGAGCTTGGCGACCGTCTGTTGGCCGATGTCCTCGGGTTCGCCTTCCGCCGCTCCGAAGGCGATCTTGCGCATCCCGCCGAACAGGGTCCGGATGACGAACTCCTCGAACCAGTAGGACTCGAACTTCGCGAGCGCCCGCTCGGTCGGATCGCTCGGCCAGAGCGCCGGCTCCGGGTGGGTCTCCTCGAGCCAGTCGCAGATCAGCGACGATTCGACCAGGGCGGTGCCACCGACCTCGAGGACCGGTACGCGGTTGAAGGGGTTCAGCTCGCGCAGGCGGGCGGGCCGCTTGCCGGGGTTGATCTCGGCGATCTCGTACTCGAGGCCCTTCTCGTGGAGTGCTGCGCGGACCTTCCCCGCGAACGGCGAGTACTCGAACGACCAGATTCGTAGCTTCGGTTCGGGCATGGGGAGGATGTTCGCACAGGCGCAAGCCGCGTACGATCGTCCCGATGAGCGACTTCGAGGTAATGGGGATCGTGAACGTGACGCCGGACTCGTTCTCCGACGGTGGTCGCTGGCTCGATCCGGGCGCGGCGGTCGCCCATGGGCTGGCGCTCGAGGCGGAGGGAGCCGCGATCGTCGATGTCGGTGGGGAGTCGACCCGCCCCGGGGCGGAGCCCGTCGGAGCGGACGAGGAGATCCGCAGGGTTCAACCTGTGGTCGAGGGTTTGGCCTCCGCTCTCCGATCGGCAACGATCTCGATCGACACGGCGAAGTCGCCGGTCGCCGAGGCGGCGTTGGCCGCTGGCGCTTCGCTCGTCAACGACGTGACGGCCCTGCGCGGGGACCCGGGGATGGCCGGGGTGGTCGCCGCCGCCGGCTGCGACATCTGCCTGATGCACATGCAGGGCGAGCCGCGGACGATGCAGGACTCGCCGACCTACGGCGACGTCGTGGATGACGTCAAGGCATTCCTCGAGGAGCGGATGACCGCCGCCGTGGCAGCCGGGATCGAAGAGGACCGGATCAGCCTCGACCCTGGAATCGGGTTCGGCAAGACCGTCACGCACAACCTCGAGCTGCTGAACAGGCTCGACGAGATCGTCGCCCTCGGTCGCCCCGTGCTGGTCGGCACCTCGCGCAAGCGGTTCATCGGGGCGATCGCCGGCGGGGAGCCGGAGGAGCGGGTCCCGGGCAGTCTCGCGAGCATCGTGGTCGCGCTGGAGCGCGGCGCGAGGATCTTCAGGGTGCATGATGTCGCGCCCAGTCTCGCTGCCTTGAGGGTTGCCGCTGCTACCTTCCGCCCATCCTCATGGGAGACGGAGACGACATGACCGAGCCGGACCGCGAAGAGATCGCCACCGAGACCGAGGTCGTCGTCGAGGTGACCGGCCTCTCGCTCTACACCCACCACGGCGTGACCGAGGCCGAGCGCGAGATCGGCCAGCGGCTCGTGATCGACCTGCGCCTCGAGCCGGGCACGTGCGACGCGACCGTCACGGACCGGGTCGAGGACACGGTCGACTACGGCGAGGTCTGCAACGTCGTCGCCCTCGGCGCGCAGAGGAAGTCTTACAAGACGCTCGAGGCCCTGATCGCCGCTTTGGCAGACGAACTGATCGAGAAGTTCGGGGTCGAGAGGGTATGGATCAAGGCGACCAAGCCGCAACCACCGATCCCGCTCGCTGTCGACGAAGTCTCCGTCGAACTCTGGCGGGAGGCCGATTGACCCCGGACGCCGCGTCAGCCCGGACCGGGTACCTCGGTCTCGGCTCGAACATGGGTGACAGGCGCGCCCAGATGGAGGCCGGCATCGCCGGACTGCGCGATGCCGGAGTCGAGGTCGTCGCGTCGTCCTCGACCTGGGAGACCGAGCCGGTCGGCGAGATCCTCGACCAGCCGGACTTCCTCAACGCCTGTCTGGAAGTCAGGACGGAACTGGATCCGATCCCCCTGCTCGACGTCGTCAAGCGGATCGAGCTCGACCTCGGCCGGGATCCCAACGGCCCCCGTCACGGCCCGCGCCCGCTCGACATCGACGTGCTGCTGCTCGGCGACCTCGTGTTCGAGCACGACCGGCTTTCGATCCCGCACCGCGAGGTCCTCACCCGACGCTTCGTGATGGCTCCGCTGCTGGAACTCGCCCCGGGACTGATGCTCAGCACCGGAGAGAGTGTCGAGGAGGCATTCGCGGTTCCCCGCGAGAACCAGGAAGTCAGGGTCGCCGGACCTCCGCTGGCTTGACCGGGACCGTCAACCCTCAACTTCTGGTCGAGGGTTGGTTCTCACAGCACCTTCCATCCTCGCGGGGCGGGGGTCGAACTGAACGGGAGTCCGCCATCTCCCGTTGTCGCTTTACAACGATGTTGGTCATCTGCTAGAAACCCCGACTGCCCGATCTCGATCGGCAAGAAACGAGCGATCCGCGCGACCCGAGCGCGTTCGCGCACCCAACAGGAGACGCCAGTGAACACTGTCAGCGACCGCCGCCCAATGCGAATTCGATTGGATGCCGTCTTCTCGCTCGCCGCTGCGGTGGCGTTGTTCGTGTCGCTTGCATCGGCCGGGAACGCGCTGGCCGTCACGACCACCTACAACTGCACCGGTTCCAACCAGACCTTCACCGTCCCGGCCGGCATCAGCTCGCTCGCCTACACGGTCAAGGGTGCGGGCGGAGGCAACGGCGGCTCGGGTGAGATCGCGTTCGGTGGCACCAAGGGCGGTGGCGGAGGCGGCACCGGCGCGAGCTACACGGGGACTTGGGGTGTCAGCGCCGGCGACGTCGTGACGATCAAGGTCGGCTGCAAGGGCAACAACGGAGCCGACAAGCGCGACGGTGACGGCGGCGGCAGTGGCGGCTGGGGCTTCTTCACCGGTGGCAACGGCGGCAACGCCGGCAATCGCAACTGCGGTTTCTTCGGCTGCAGCAAGTTTCCGACCGGCGGTGCCGGCGGAGGCGGCGGAGCGTCCGGCATCTCGATCGGTTCGCTCAGCGTGGTCGCCGGCGGTGGCGGTGGCGGCGGTGGCGGCGCATTCTGGAGCGACGGCAAGAGCGCCTACGGTGCGACCCAGGGCGCGGCCCTCGCCAACGGGTCCAACGGCCCGAAGAACGGTGACGGCAACGGCGGCTCCGGCGGTTCCGGCGGCGGCGGCGGCAACGCCGGCGGTGGCGTCAGCGGCGACAACGGTGGCAACGGCGGCCAGAACGGTCGCAGTGCCGCGTCAACGGCCGGGGCGATCAGCGCCACCCTCGATGCCGGCGGCGGAGCGACGGCCACCAACAGCGGTAGCGTCACGATCACTTACTTCTCGACCGTCTCGATCTCCGGCCTTCCTGCCGCAGCGAGCAACTCTGCCAGCGCCTCCGCGACGTTTGCGACAGCTGACGCCTCGACGACCTTCGAGTGCAAGCTCGACTCGGGCAGCTGGGCGGCCTGCACGTCACCCTTCGCGATCACCAGCCTCACTGAGGGCAGTCACACCCTCTACGTGCGCGGCAAGGACAGTGCCGCCAACACCGGCGGGGAGAGTTCCAAGACTTGGACGGTGGACTTGACTCCCCCTGCCAACCCGGTCCTGACCGGCGGGCCGACCGGAGTGACCAGGCAGTCGAAGTCCTCGATCGCCTGGAGCGGTGACCTGGCGAACGGCCAGACGGCGACCTGCTCGGTCGACGGTGGCTCCTTTACGACGTGTCCCGCGAGCCCCGCCACCCGCACCGGCCTCACAAACGGCAACTACTCGTTCGCAGTCAAGGTCACCGATCCGGCAGGCAACTCCACCACCACGACCCGGTCATGGAAGGTGAATACCTCGTTGCCGGCTTCGGTCAGCGGAGACACGGGTGCCGCAATAAGCACGACCAAGACCGTGACCGCAAAGTCTTTGTCGGCCGGCTACCGCAGCAGCTGCATCGCTACTTCCGAAGGGTCCGTCGACTGCTGGGGCAATAACAGCTCAGGCCCGAGCAGTATCAGTGGGATCACGAATGCAGTGCAGGTGTCGGTTGGCTTCAACTCCGCGTGCGCGACTCTCTCCACGGGTGCAGTCAGCTGCTGGGGCGGGAATGAGTACGGACAGTTGGGTGACGGAACCACGACAACTCGGGTGATGACGCCCGCCAGTGTCAGTGGAATCACGAATGCGGTTCAGGTGTCGGTTGGCCTCGCTTCTGCGTGCGCGACTCTTTCCACGGGTGCGGTCAGCTGCTGGGGATGGGGAACGGACGGTCAGCTCGGCAACGCGGCGTTTAGCAACAGGTCAACACCGGTCACCGTCAGTGGCATTGCGAACGCTGTTCAGGTCGCGGCCGGTAATAACTTTGCGTGCGCGACGCTCTCCACAGGAGGTGTCAAATGCTGGGGTGCAAACACCTACTGGCAGTTGGGCAACCACCCCTATTCGATCAGTGCCACGCCGGTATCCATAAGCGGAATCACGAACGCAATCCAGGTTTCACCTGCTCAAAACTTCGCGTGCGCGACTCTCTCCACGGGAACGGTCAAGTGCTGGGGTGCGAACAGCTGGGGCCAGCTCGGCGACGGCACGATCGCGGTCAGCAAGACTGAGCCCGTGAGCGTCTCAGGTCTGACGAACGCGGTTCAAGTCGCGACCAGGCAGAGGAGCGCGTGCGCGACTCTCTCTACGGGTGCGGTCAAGTGCTGGGGGGACAACACTGGTCTGCAACTGGACACAGACGGCATCGCGTCCGTGAACGCGTCTCCGGTCGGCGTCAGTGGAATCGCGGACGCAGTTTCGGCTCCTTACGACACGGCAGTCGGCTGGGGCTTCGCGTGCGCGATCGTCTCAAGCGGCTCATCCGTCAAATGCTGGGGGTACAACGATGTCGGTCAGCTGGGTGACGGAACTACGAACACATCGGGGACGCCGGTTTCGGTGTCGAAGCTCAAACTGGGGCCTGTCACGTCCACCGCAGTTCCAGCAGCGCCAGTGATCGCGCCGCCGGCTGCGACCACGGGCTCGAGCACGGACGTGACTTTCAAGGGCGAGAAGGACGGATCGTTCGAGTGCCGGACCGACGGCGGCGACTGGGGTGCCTGCACCTCACCGAAGTCGTTGACGGGCCTCGCAGACGGTTGGCACAGCTTCGCGGTCCGCGTCAAGAACGCGGGAGGGACGAGCGATGAGTCGACCGTCAGCTGGGTGGCAGACGGGACGCCTCCGTCAAGGCCGACGGTCTCCTCGAGTGCTGTCGGCACGACGCGCCAGACGGGCGCGACCGTCACCTGGAGCGCGACGACGGAGGCCGGAGACACCGTCACCTGCTCGGTCGACGGCGGCAGCTTCGGCTCGTGCGGGACGAGTCCGCGCACGCTCAGCGGCCTCACCGATGGCGATCACAGCTTCGCCGTCAAGGCCACCGACGCGTTCGGCAACTCCTCCACTGGCACCGCATCGTGGAAGGTGGACCGGACTGCCGCGACGACCGTGAGCGGTGACACCGGCGATCCGACGACCACGTCCGCCGACCTGACCGGCGTCTCCAAGGTGAGCGCCGGCGGCATTTTCTCGTGCGCACTGATGGAGGTTGGCGGCAAGGTCGCGTGTTGGGGCGGCATCGGTGACCTTCAGAATCCGGTCAAGACACCGGTCGAGATCGCAGGCATCTCGGGCGCGACAGCGATCTCCGTTGGGGACGCTCACGCTTGCGCGTTGATCGATAACGGCAAGGTCAAGTGCTGGGGCATGAATGACTCCGGGCAGATCGGAACGAATGCCCCGGCAGGCTCCTTCTACGTCGAAACCCCGGTCGAGATTGCCGGAATCTCCGGTGCAACCGCGATAGCGGCTGGCTACAAGTACTCATGCGCGACCCTCGGCAGCTCAGGGATTGCCTGCTGGGGTCGGAATGCTGACCCCAGCGCCTACAACTCCTCCGGCCGCCTAGGCAACGGCGAGTACGACACGAACTTCAAGTCCGCCACTCCCGTAATGGTCAAGACCTCCTATCCGTTCGTGGAGCTCAAGGGGGCCTTCGACAGCATCTGGGTAGCCAGGCAGGGCACCATGTGCGCGATCGATTCAGCGCAGGGGACGCCTTGGTGCTGGGGAGATGACGCCAGCGTCGTTGCCAGCCAGGTCAACTACATCGCGGACCCCGCTCCGGTCGGCGTGCAGCAGGTTTATTCCAGTCTGGGCAGCGTCTGCTTCGGCATCACGGTGCCGGCCGGGATCGAATTGGAGTGCATGTCCGCGAACTTCGGTGGCAGTGATCCGAGCCGGGACGTGCTGGACAGGGACGTGTTGGACGTTGCCAGTTACGGGCTGCCTTACAACACGCCCATTGCCGACCTCATCGACTCGACATGTGCCGTCGTGCAGGGCGAAGGCGGGGAAGTCATGTGTTGGGGCGACAACCGCTTTGGCCAGCTCGGCAACGGCACGACCACCCGCAGCTACACTCCTGTCAGGGTGGATCTTGGCGCGCAGGCGGTTACGACCGGAGGGCCCCAGACGATCTCGGTTGGCGCCGGCTTTGCCTGCGCGATCGTCCTCAAGGACGGCAAGCGCGGTGTCAAGTGTTGGGGTGACGGGTCCTTCGGTCAGTTGGGCAACGGCGGTCGCACCAGCTCGAGCACACCCGTGACGGTCGGTGGCGGTACGACGACCAACCCGCCGCCCGCGCCGGTGATCGCCGCCCCGTCAGCGACCACTGCGACGAGTGCCGACGTGACATTCAAGGGTGAGAAGGGAGCCACCTTCGAGTGCAGGCTCGACTCCGGCTCCTGGGCTGCGTGCGCTTCGCCCAAGTCGCTGAGTGCGCTCTCGACTGGTTGGCACAGCTTCTCCGTCAGGGCCAAGAACAGTGGCGGCACCGGTGAGGCCTCGACGGTCAGCTGGGTCGCAAGCACCGGTAGCCCGCCCGCGAAGCCGATCCTCTCTGGCGCTCCGACTGGCACGGTCAAGGCGACGACGGCGTCGATCTCGTTCACGAGTGACGTTGGTGCGACTTTCCTCTGTTCGCTCGACGGTGGTCCGGCGAGTGCGTGTACCTCGCCGAGGGCGCTGACCGGCCTCACGGACGGTTCGCACACCCTCACGGTGCAGGCGGTCAAGGACAGTCTCACCAGTGAGGCAGCGAGCGCGACTTGGGTGGTCGATACGACAGCTCCGGCTGCGCCGACGCTGTCTGGTGCTCCGACAGGGTCCACGAGTTCGAAGAGCGCTTCGATCTCGTTCACCGGTGAGCCGGGTGGCTCGTTCCTCTGTTCGGTAGATAACGGCAGTTACGGGCCGTGCACCTCGCCGAGGACGCTGACGGATCTCGCTGATGGCCCGCACAGCCTGCGGGTGACGCAGGCCGACTCGGCCGGCAACGTCTCGAGCGCTGCGACCGCGTCGTGGACCGTGGTCACCCCGCCGGCGAAGCCGAGCCTCTCTGGCGCTCCGACGGGCACGGTCAAGGCGACGACGGCGTCGATCTCGTTCACTGGTGTCGCCGGTGCGACCTTCGTTTGCTCGCTCGACGGCGGCGCTTACGGTGCGTGCACCTCGCCGAGGGCGCTGACCGGACTCACCGACGGTTCACATACCTTCGCCGTCAAGGCAGTCAAGGACGGCATCACCAGCGACGAGGCGAGTGCGACCTGGACGGTCGACGCGACGCCTCCGGCTGCGCCGACGCTGTCCGGAGCACCGAGTGGTTCGACCAGTTCGAAGAGCGCTTCGATCTCGTTCACCGGTGAGCCGGGTGGCTCGTTCCTCT
>JBAXRO010000067.1:0-10263 GCA_037131165.1 Actinomycetes bacterium
GCGGCGCCGATCGGGTTGCCCACGCTGCCCGGGGTGCTCGACGAGCTCGCGTTCGTGACGGTGTAGGAGCTGCTCCCGATCGCGTTGACCAGGGCCGGGGTGGTCACGAAGTACGGCCTGATGCTGACCGGCATCTCGCCGACCGTGGCTGTAGGGGCGCTGCGCCACTTGAGCGAGAGCGTGTCACCGGGAATCACCGTGCCCAGCGTGTCCGCTGCGTTGGGGGTGAAGAAGGCGGTCCATGTCGGCCCCCATTCAGTGTTCAGCAGGTTGAAGCCGAAGCGCGGGTATGAGGCCGGCCTTGCCACGCACGTGTAGCGCGGTGAGCCGACTCCGGGCGTGCAGTTCTGCCCGGTGAAGTCGTACCACTTGGTTCCTGCTCCGCCGTTGGCGTCGTCGAGGCCGAAGCCGATCTCGCTGAAGCCGTTGGCCTTCACGGTGCTCGAGGCTCCGGCGCACCAGGTCATCCCGCTCGGGCACTCGGCCCAGACAGCGTCCAGCGGAGTCGCGGAAGGCCCACCGGGCATCAGGTAGGGCTGCCCGAGGTAGAACGCGAACCGCAGGCCCTCCATCGAACTGCCAAGAGCAGCGTTGATGGTGGAAGCGGTCGCTCCAGCCTGGACGTTCTGGGCCCCCGGGTAACGCTGAATGATCCCCGAATAGGGCGTTACCTTCGCGCTGCTGCGGGCGCTCTGCGGGTCCGTCATATCGAGAGTCCGGTCTCCGTCGTCGTCGACGTCGACGACATTCGGGACCCCGTCGAGGTCACAGTCGCCGCCAGGCCCGGACTCGGAGTTCGAGCTGCCGCAGCTGGGGAGGCTCAGTGCCGCCCGAGCTCGGAAACCCGCGGGCGGCGCGGCGAGGCCGAGCCGGCCCGCGCCCGTCGGCTTGCCGGACACCAGCCTGATCGAACCGGGCGTGAGCTGTACCTTGGAAGATGCCAACGAGGTCTTAAGCCTGCCGAATCCGGAAAGCACCACGAGCTCTCCGAGGTTGAGCGTGCTCGAGGAGGTCGAACGCAGCCGCACCGAGCCGCTCGTCCCCGCTGAGTTTCGGTTGAGGAGCACAGGACCCAGGTACTTGCCCTTCGAGCTGAAGAGCTGGAGCGACATTCCCGAGACCCTGTTGGAAGCAACCGGCAGCCGTACCGTGCCAGCCCCGGTTACGACCTTCGAAACCCCGGCTCCCTGAGTCGGCAGGGCGAAGATCCTCCCTGACCAGCCCGTCGGCGTCTTGATCGACAAGGTAACCGTCGAGGCGACGGCCGAGGCTCCCGCGGGCGCGATCAGGAAGGCGGTTGCGGTGAGCAGCGAAAGGGTGAACCTGATCCTCATTGTTATCACTCGATTCTCGTCAGTTGGACGCCTGTCCGGAGCGACCGGGTCGATGCGGACGAGGCTAGCAAGCAGCCCGAGTTCGGTCAATCGGCCGAGCCGGTCAATCTCCCTTGGCGAACTCGCGCTTGTTGATGATGATCAGCTCGCGGGCGAACTCGTCCGGCTCGATCGACTCCTTGATGTAATGCCCCTGCCCGGCTGCGACCGCGACGTGGACCTCGTTCCACAGCTGGTCGAACACCCAGGCGCTGCGGTGCAGCGGATCCTCGGTCACTCCCTCGCCCTCGGCATTGAGGACGTGAAGCAGGTCGGCGATCGAGTCCATCAGGTCCAAGCGCACGCGGATCGCATCGATCTCGCGGGGTTTGTCGTCAGCGGGGGTCTTCGGCAATGCAGCCACCTTCCGTTCTTGGGATCGGAAGGGAAAGGTCGTAGCGCTCACCCGTTTCCTGACAGGCGCCGCCGCGAGGCGACGTCGCCGTGGTCGAGCACGATCGACCGGGCGTTGTGGAGCTCGACCGTCAGGGTGAGCGCCTCGGAGAAACGCCCGGCAAGCAAGGGGGAGGGGCAAGGCTCATCGGCCACGCGCCGACTCGGCTTCGACACCCACCCGAGCGAGCCAATACGCTTCCTTCGGTGATCAAGGGAACAGTCACAGTTGCCGCAGCACTCGCAGTGCTCGTCAGTCTGCCGGGGTCGGTTCTCGCCGCGCCGAAGCGCGTCCCGCCAACGGAGATCCTGTCGTCGGTTGCGCTCGGCAACGTGAAGGTCGGCGTATCGCCTCGTGACGAGGCGATAGTCGTCGGTGACATCGACAACGGTGCGTCGGATCCGACCTTGGTCGCTCGCGTTCGCGGCTCCGGTGGACGCCTCTCCGTCGCACAGGAACTGAGTCGCACCGGCAACGCGGAAGTACCGCGCGACATCGAGTTCAACGCTGGGGGAGACACCTTCCTCTCGTGGGGCATCGCGACCGGCAGATCCCCCGGCGAGCGCTCATTCCGCAAGGCGGGAGGCCTGTTCTCGGTCCCGATGCCCTGGCCGGAAGGCTCCTGCACCCGCTTGAGCTCGGTCCGCTTCACCGCCGATGGACTCCCCGAGGTCGCCTGCTCGGCAACGCTCTCATCGGGCGCGGCGAGGGACACGGCCATCAGCGTCACCGGCTCCACCTCGGAAGGGGTGCTTTTTGGCCTCCCGACGACCCTCCAACCCGCAGTCAACTTCGGCTTCCTGACGCCGCATCTCGACATCGGCCCGGACGGCACCCGAGCCGTAGCCTGGAGGGTCGACGAAGGCAGCGGCCCGGGCCAAGCCCAGAAGGTGAAGTTCGCGGTCGCTCCCCCGGGTGGCCCTTTCGGCTCCACGCAGCAGGCCGCTTCGGTGCTGCTCAGCACGGGTGGGTTCGCCGAACTCGGTGGCATTTCCGTACTGGCCGACGGAAGGGTCGCGATCCTTTACGAGCGGTCCGGTGGAGGCCCGCCGCAGCCCCACGTGCTGATCCGCAAGCCGGACGGGACCTTGGTCGATTTACCGCTGCCGACCACCACTGCGCAGGGCAGGATCTCGATCGTTCGCGACGGCACGGGCGCGCTCGTCCTCTGGGCTGAAGACAGCGGCTTCGCCACACCGGTGACGTTCAAGGTCGGCTCGCTCGTCGGCGATTCGATCCCCGACTCTTCGATCCAGACCCTCGACAACGGGGTCTCCGGAATGACGCAGACCGGCGACCTGCTCGTCGCGCCCAACGGGGCGGCCGCCTTTGCACGCAGGCTCAGCGTCGCCGGTGATCAGGTGCTCGGAGCGTGGGTCCGGCCCGCCCGAGGCAGGCCGTTCGCCGGGCCGTTCACGATCGGCTCGGAGGATTCGATTTCCTCCTTCAGTGCCGCGCTCGACAAGCACGGCTCCCTCAGCGCCGCCTGGATCCGCGACGAGACCGTCGACAAGGTGTTCTTCGGTGGGCTCGATGCCGCCGGACCGTCGCTTTCACGCCTGGCTATGCCGGCGCGGCTGAGGGCAGGCAGAGCAGGCCGGTTCAGCGTCTCAGCGACCGACCCGGCGGGAGTGAAGGCGGTCAAGTGGTCCTTCGGCGACCGCAAGAGCGCGACAGGCGGAAGGGTCGGCCATTCGTTCGCGCGGCCCGGGCGCTACCGGGTGACCGTCACCGCTACCGACGAGGCTGGCCAGAGCACGAAGGCCAGCCGCGTCGTCGCCGTCGGGCGCTGACGCCATGGGCCAAGACCAGGGTGCTCTTCGGTGCCGTCTGACCGGATAGTCGAACCCGTTTCACACTCTGTTCACCAGCACCCCCGGGCCGGGGTATAGCCTCCGCCACCGCATGGGCCAAGACATCGTCTTCTTCCTCGTCGTCGCCGTCGCTTTGGCGTTCGACTTCACCAACGGCTTCCATGACACGGCCAACTCGATGGCGACGACGATCGCCACCGGTGCGCTCAAGCCCAAGCAGGCCGTGACCGTCGCGGCGATCCTCAACTTCGTCGGCGCTTTCCTCTCCCTGACGGTGGTCGCGACGATCGCCAAGGGGATCGTCGATGCCGGTGCGGTAACTCCCGAGATCATCTTCGCCGGCCTGGCCGGGGCGATCGCCTGGAACCTCGCGACCTGGTGGTTCGGCATACCTTCCTCCTCGTCCCACGCCCTGATCGGTGGTGTCGTCGGCGCGACGATCGTCGCTGTCGGGACCAATGCCGTCATGTTCGACGGGATCGCGTCGAAGGTCCTGATCCCGGCCGTGATCGCACCGATCCTCGCCGGGCTCGTGGCCCTGCTCGCAACCGTGATCGTCTACCGGATCATCCGCGGGCTCGAAGTCAACCGGGCCGAGCGCGGCTTCCGGTGGGCTCAGGTCGCCTCCTCTTCGACCGTGGCTCTCGCGCACGGGACCAACGACGCGCAGAAGACGATGGGGATCATCGTGCTCGCGATGATCTCCACCGGCCGTCTGCCCGACTCCGGGTTCGACGTGCCGACCTGGGTGATCGTCTCGTGCGCGACCGCAATCGCACTCGGAACATGGACCGGCGGCTGGCGGATCATCAAGACGCTCGGCAACGACGTCACCGAGGTCCGCGCACCTCAAGGATTCAGCTCCGAATCGGTCGCCGCGACCGTGATCCTCGCCTCGTCGCACTTCGGCTATCCGCTCTCCACGACCCAGGTCGTGTCCGGTGCGGTAACCGGATCGGGCGTCGCCCGCCCGGGCAACAGCGTCGACTGGAGGGTCATCGGCAGGATCGTCGTCGGCTGGCTGCTGACCCTGCCGGCCGCCGCCATCGCCGGTGGACTGGCCAATGCGACAGTGGAGCTGTTCGGCACCGACCAGCCCGAGGTGGGCGCTTTGATCGTCGCTTCGGTCGGCGCGGTCGGATGCTTCCTGCTCTGGCGGGCGAACCAGCGCAGCAAGGTCGACCCGGATTCGGTCGTCGAGTTCGCTCCCGAGCCGGCCGACGCGGCGAAGGCGATCGCATGACCCTTTCGATCGCCAAGGGAATCGTGGACTGGGCCGCCCTCGGTCAGGTCGCCCTGATCTCACTCCTGATCGGGGTGGTCGTCACCACCGCGCTGGCGGTCGCGGTGCGCTCCTTCCTTGTCGGGGCGGACGCATCCCAATCGGGAGATGGCGCCGGCGCGATCCGCAGACAGGTAACGGGTGTGCTCGCTGTGGCGATCGCCGTCGGCGTGTTCTCGCTCGGGATCTACGAGATCGCTGTCGCCTGACGCTCGCCCCCGGAAGGCCCGGGGGAGCCGTCCGGCGTTGCTCAGTGATCGAGCGGCAGGCCGCGCTTCCGCGTGACGACCACTGCGCGGGCGAACTCGTCCGGCTCGATCGCGTCCTTGAAGTAGTGGCCGAACGCTCCGGAGACTGCGATCGCGACCTCGATCCAAAGGCGATCGAACACAGAGGCATCGCGTTTCAAGGGGTCGGTAACCGTGGCCGGGACCTCCGAATGCAGGACGTGAAAGAGGTCGGCAAGTGCGTACATCAGGTCAAGCCGCACGTCTATCGCGTCGATCGTGATCGGCTCGTCGGCGGGCAGGTCGGGCAAGAGTGAACCTTTCCTTCTGGGAGTTGACTGCGAGGCATCGGTCGTCGCGGTGCTCGACTACCTGACACGGTCCTGCGTCGTGAGCCGAGTCGCTCAGGGAGAGCTGAAGATCTCGTGGGTGCCCAGCCGCCGCCAGCGGACCCCGGCTTCGCCCTCGACCGAAATCCATTCCCAGGTCGCACGCCCATCCGGGTTGGTCATGCTCCAGGTCATCTCCCAGACACCCGAGGCTCCCTCCACCGGCTTGACCCGCAGGCCGTTCGGCCAGGGTGCCGCCTCGCCCGCAGCTGCCCTGACCGCACAGTCATGGAATCCGGGAAGTACCTTCCGCAGGAAGCGCTCGCGATGGGCGCGCGGCAGCGCGCTGAAGTCACGATCGAAGGCGCGTGTTGTCTCGAACTTCAGGACTCGAGGCCTTCGAGGTGCTCGACGAGGTCGTCGAGCGAGGCGTGGGTCGTCGTGCGACCTGCTTTGACGTCGGCGTCCGCCTCCCGCTCCATCTCCTGCCAGCGCTCCGACCAGAACCAACGCTGGTCGGCAGCGACCGGCAGCGTCGGCCTGAGCTCGATCACACCGTCGTCGCGCTCGACCAGCTCGACCTGTGCGCCGGGCTCGTCGAGGTGATGTCGTCGCCGGAGTTCTGCCGGGAGAGCGACTGTGCCGCGACTCTGCACTGCCAGGAAGAAGCGATCTGCCATACGCACAAGCCTACCCTATGATGCCGCTTTGCAGTTAAGCTGCTTTGCGGCTCACTTGGCGCAGCCACTTGCCGGAGATGTGACAGTCCGTGTCCGATCCGCAGCTCAGTCGAGGGCTTCGAGCCGCGCGACCACGGCTGTGAGCTCGGCGCTCAACTGCGAATCGGGCAGCCTGCGCTCGAAGACCTCAGCGAGCGAGCGGTAGTACCAGAGGGTCTCTTCACGGCTGGCGCTGAAGCGATCCCACACGGCGGGGCCGACGTCGCCGTGGTCAAGGGCGATCGACCGCGCGTTGTGGAGCTTGTCGGCGCAGCTCACCAGCAGGGTCGAGGCGTCAGCGGACTCGAGGTGGTCGAGATAGTCCTGCTTGCGCTTCTTCCACGGTGGCTTGGGGACCTCGTCGGTGTCCGAGCATGCCCAGACGATCCCGGCGACCCTGTCGCCGAACTCTGAGCGGATCCGCTCGAGCGTCTCCTTGCCGCCCTGGTCCTCGACCGCGTCGTGGAGCAGCGCTGCGATCACCTCGTCCTCGTCTCCACCCGAGTCGATCACGAGGCTCGCGACACCGAGCAGGTGCCCGAGGTAGGGGGTCGGGGTGCGCTTGCGGCTCTGGTTGGAGTGCAGCTCGACCGTCAGGGTGAGCGCCTCGGCGAAGCGCCCGGCAAGCAAGGGGGAGGGGGCAAGGCTCATCGGGTGGGTCCCGACCCTGCGTCGGCTGCGCGCCTAAGCCGCTCGTACTCCTCGCGGCTGATCGTCACACTCCCGCCGCCCGGTGACTCCTCCCAGGAGACACCGTCGACGACGTCGTCTCGCACCTGATCGCTCGCCGGCGCAGCACCACCACGGAGGATCTCTGTCAGGCGACTCTGCACCTTGCCGAGGACCCACTGGGCCTGGCGGTTGTCTCGGTAGGCCCTCTCGAGCAGCATCACGACGGCGAGGCGCTCCTCGAAGGTCCATCCGTACTCACCGCTCGCACCGCGGCCCTTCGCCCTCGCCCCGGCGAGCTGCTGCAGGCGGGCGCTCTCATCGGGAGTCATGCCGCCCTGGGAATCGGCGTGGTCGATCAGGATCCGCAGTCCGCGGTCGAGCACTGGGCGAAGCAGCGGTTTGATCTTCTCGCGGTTCTCGATCGCGAGCATCAGCAGGGCAAGACCCCGCTTGACGGCCGCTTTCTGGAGGAATGCGGGGATCGGTGCCATCACGCTTGAGGGTAGAGGGACATTCACTATTCCGGTCGCATCCGTGCAGGCGAACCTGACTCGGAGGACGGCGGGCAGGTCATGTCGAAAGGCAAGCGACATGAGGAGCGAGAAGGGAACAGCAAGCTGCCGCCGGCTGGTCGCCGCAGCCGTCGCATTGGGCTGTCTCGCGCTCGCGCCGCAGGCCGCGACCGCAGCGTCCTCGGGCGGGGCGACCCCCGGCACCGTCAAGCCGCCGACATCCGGCTCGGCGCCGCCAGCGGGCAAGATCGTCAAGTCGCCGAAGTTCCCGATCGCCTCGGCGACCTGGCTGGACGGCTTCTACCTGACCGAGTACTGGTCCGCTCCGGAACGCTGGTACCGCGGCGAGCGCGTGTCCGTCCCCGGTCTCTCGAAGAAGTACAGGGTCGACTTCCTCTACTCGGCAACCGGAGTCGCGATGCAGGGCGACGGACTCGCGATGGACGGAACCCACATCCACATGTCGACCCTGATCCGCGGCTACGTGACCAAGCGTGCCCGCCCGCTGAGCGAAGGCGCCCCCTACTGGTCGACCGAGTACTACTGGCTCAACTCGGCAGGGGAGATCACGTTCCCGCTCGAGGCCGGCGGCTGGTCGAACGGACCTTCGGCCGACAGGCAAGGCAAACCGAAGGTCGGCCCGGTGCGGGCCGTGTTCGCGACCGGCCCGTCGCTCGGCTCCTCGGGCCTCGTGATCAAGCCGCTGCGCTCGATCGCGGTTGACCCGAAGGTCGTCCCGTACCGCAGCGCGGTCTGGCTGCCCGCCTATAACCGCTGGTTCTGTGCGGCCGACACGGGCGGCGCGATCAAGGGCCGCCACTTCGACGTCTTCCGCAGCGCTCCGGCCACCCGTGACAGCGGCAACTCCCGCTACGGGCAGACGGTCTACGTGCTGCCGCCGGCAGCTGCCCGGCTGCTGCAGCCGCTGGCCTGCGCCTGACCGCAGCCCGCTCGCGCCAGTCAGGAACCGCCCGGCGGTGACGACCGGGCGGCTGTGAGTGTCGAACACCCCCACACAGAACGACCCGGCGAGCCGCCGCTCGAGGAGAGGATGCGCGGCTCGATCATCGCGGGCGCAGTCGGTGATGCGCTCGGGGCTGCGGTCGAGTTCCAGACGATCGAGGAGATCCGCAAGGCGCACGGGCCGGCCGGAGTGACCGGACCGCTGCCCGCCTACGGCCAGGAGTTCGCGATCACCGACGACACCCAGATGCTGCTGTTCACGGCAGAGGGCCTGATCCGCTGCCTCGTGCGATTCCGAAACAAGGGGATCGGACCCGACCACATCACGCTGCTCGACTGTGCCTACCGCCGCTGGCTGCACACCCAGGGAGAGGAGCCGCCCGGCTGGGACGAGTTGACCGACAGCGGCTGGCTGCACCACGAACCGGGGATGCACTCGGTCAGGGCGCCGGGTCATACCTGCCTGAGTGCCGTCCGCGACAGCAGGGTCGGCAAGGTCGGAGAGCCGCTCAACGACAGCAAGGGCTGCGGGACCGTGATGAGGATCGCTCCGGTCGGCCTGCTCGAGCCGTACATCGCATCCGAGAACCGGTTCGAGATGGCAGCCGACATCGCTGCCCTTACCCACGGCCACCCGACGGGCCAGATCGCTGCCGGCGCCCTCGCCGTGATCATCAGCCGGATCTGCCTCGGCTGGGGCCTCCGCGACTCGATCGACTACGCGATCGAAGACATCCGCAAACGCGACTCGGCGCGGGAGACCGTCGAAGCCATCGAAGCTGCCCTCTCTCTGTTCAGGAGCGGGCGGGAGCCCGGCCCGGATGTGGTCGAGGAACTCGGCGGGGGTTGGGTCGCCGAAGAGGCCCTCGCGATCGCGCTCTACTGCTCGCTCGTCTCCCGTGACGTGCGCTCCGGTCTGCTGCTCGCCGTCAACCACAGCGGCGACAGCGACAGCACCGGTGCGATCACAGGCAACATCCTCGGCGCGCTCCACGGGGCGGCGGCGGTCCCGCAGGAGTGGGTTGCGCTGCTCGACCAGCGCGAGACGGTCGAGATGATCGCGACCGACTGGGTCACCGCGTTCATCCATGGGACCGGGTCCAACGACACCGAGCAGGAAGTGTTCGCCTCGGCCTACCCGGGCTGGTAGCGGCGGCGACAGCGCCGCACGTTTCGGCCGGCGGTTGCTCTTCGCGGCGGCTACCTGAAGCGGAGTTTCTTGCTGTTCGCTGTGCCCTTGGTGGCGCCCTTGGCCGGGGTCACTGTCGCGAGCCAGGTGCCCTTCGTGAGTTTCACGCTGCAGGAGCGGCGAGCGAGTTTCTTCCTGCCTTGCTTGATCGTGACGTTCTTGCATTTCCCGGTCTTGGTCTTTCGACCCTGCTTCGCGGTCAGCTTGTACGTGACCCCTCTGACCGGGGTAATCAGAGCGGTAGCTGTCGTTGCTCTCGCTGACGATGACCACTTGACAGCTGGTCTCGCGGGAGCCGGATTCGCGGTCGCCACAACAGGCCACGGTGCCAGCAGCCTTCCGTCGGTTCCAACTGCCGCCGCGTAGGTTCGTGTGGTGCCACCAGCGGTGGTGAAGTCGCCGCCGATGTAGACGGTCGAGCCCGAAACGGCAATCGCGGCTGCGGTGTTGTTGAGGTTTGGGTTCCAACTTGGCTGGAGCGTTCCGTTGGTCCCAACTGCTGCCGCATAGTTCCGTTCCGTGCCACCAGCGGTGGTGAACCAGCCGCCGAGGTAGACGGTCGAGCCTGAAACACCAAGCGCGTAGACGCTTCTGCCGAGGTCTGGGTTCCAGGTCGCGAGCGTTCCGTCGGTTTCAACAGCTGCCGCACGGTTGCGCGTCGTGCCGCCGGCGGTGGTGAACCGGCCGCCGAGGTAGACGGTCGAGCCCGCAACCACAAGCGCGTAGACATCGCCGTTGAGGTTTGGGTTCCAACTTGGCTGGAGCGTTCCGTTGGTCCCAACTGCTGCC
>JBAXRO010000068.1:0-10203 GCA_037131165.1 Actinomycetes bacterium
AAACCACTGGTGGTCGACCTCGCCCGCAGCGAAAGCGACAATTCCTGCCCTGCTGTACGCAGACCGATGGAAGCCGGCCAGCCGCTCGCGACTCGCCGCCTTAACCGACTCCCGGGTGCCGGCGATCGGGCGACCGAGCGGGTGCCCTCCGTGGACCCGGAGAGAGACCTCTTCGGAGAGACGGTCGGCGTAATCGTCCTCGATCATCGCCATCTCCTCGAGGATCACGCGGCGTTCGGTGTCCACGCCAGTGAGTCCAGGCCTCGAGACCATCTCGAGTAGCAGCGCAAGCGCAGCCGGCGCATCCTCGGAGGCAACCCTGGCGGTAAGGATGGTCGACTCTCGCGATGTCATCGCGTCGACCATGCCACCCATCGAGTCGAAGGCAACGCTGATCTGGCGGGCGCTCGTCTGCTCCGTACCGCGAAACAGAAGGTGCTCGAGGAAGTGGCAAAAGCCGGCCTCCTCAGGCCGCTCATCCCTCGAACCGACTGCCATCGCCAAGCCGAGGCAGACGGAAGAGGCCGACCCAACCCGCTCGGTGACGGCCCGCAGGCCGCCATCGAGCGTTGTTGCAGTCGTTTCGGTCAACAGGTCGGGCTCAGCGGCGATCCGGATCGCGGTCGCGGCCTCCGCGGCCACGTCCGCCACCGCCACCGCCACCACTGCGACGGCGGTCTCCACCGCGGTCGCCGCCACCGCCACCGGCTCCTCCGCCGGCTCCGATCGCAGCAACCTCTTCGACCGACTTGCCGGCGATCGAGGGATCGTCGGAGAGCCTGAGGCCGATGCGTCCGCGTTCGCGGTCCACTTCGACAACTCGGACCTTGATCTCGTCACCCTTGTTGAGGACTTCCTCGACGGTGTCGACTCGATTGCCTGGGCTGACGTTCGAGATGTGCAGCAGTCCGTCGGTGCCCTTGGCGAGCTCGACGAACGCTCCGAACGTCGTGGTCTTGACGACCTTGCCGTCGAACTCGTCTCCGATCTCGACTTCCTTGGTCATCGAGGTGATCCTGTCGGCCAGGGCATCCCCGAGCGTGCCGGAGCTGGCGTAGATCAGGATCATGCCCTCGTCGTCGACAGTGATCTGGGCGTCGAACTCCTCCTGGAGTGCTCGGATGGTCTCGCCGCCCTTGCCGATCACGAGGCCGATCTTCTCGGGGTCGATCTTGACCTGCGAGATGCGCGGGGCGTACTGCGACAGCTCCTCGCTCGGTGCCTCGATTGCTTCGGCCATCTTGCCGAGGATGAACTCGCGTCCAGCCTTGGCCTGCTCGAGTGCATCGCGCAGGATCTCGAACGTGACCCCGTCGATCTTGATGTCCATCTGCAGGGCGGTGATCCCGTCCTTCGTCCCGGCGACCTTGAAGTCCATGTCACCGAGGTGATCCTCGACTCCGGCGATGTCGCTCAGGACGATGTAGTCGTCACCTTCCTTGATCAGCCCCATCGCGATGCCGGCGACCGGCGCCTTGATCGGCACGCCGGCCTGCATCAGCGAGAGCGACGAACCACAGACCGACGCCATCGACGAAGAGCCGTTGCTCTCGAAGATGTCGCTGACCACGCGGACCGTGTAAGGGAAGTCCTCCTGCGACGGGATCACCGGGACAAGTGCACGCTCGGCGAGCGCTCCGTGTCCGATGTCGCGACGCTTGGGACCGCGCATGAACCCGGCTTCCCCGACCGAGAACGGCGGGAAGTTGTAATGGTGCCAGTAGCGCTTCACGGTGTCGAGTCCGAGCCCGTCGACCCGCATCTCCTCGCGGGTGGTGCCGAGCGCGACCGTGCTGAGTGCCTGGGTCTGACCTCGGGTGAACAGGGCCGAACCATGGGTCCGCGGTGTCACACCGACCTCGATGGTGATCTGGCGGATCTCGTCGGCTGCGCGGCCGTCGGGTCGAACCTTCTGGACCGCGATCCTGTTGCGGATCATCGACTTCTCCAGCTTGGCGAAGGCGCGAGCCGCATCGGCTGCCTTCTCGCCATGGTCCTCGGCATCGGCCGGGCCGCCGTATTCGGCGACGATCTCCTGCTCGACCGCCTTGCAGGCGTCCTGGCGCTCGAGCTTGTCGACCACCTGGGTGGCCGCCTCGAGCTTGGCACCGTGAGAACCCTGGATCTTGGCGTAGAGCTCTTCGTTGACTCCGGGCACGACAACTTCGACCTTGTCCTTGCCGGCCTTCTCGCGAAGCTCGATCTGCAGTGCGCAGAGCTTCTTGATCGCGCTGTGGGCGATGTCGAGAGCGTCGAGGATCTCCGCCTCGCTGACCTCGCTGGCACCGGCTTCGACCATCAAGATCGCCGTCTCGGTGCCGGCGACGATGAGATCGAGCTCGCAGTCATCGCCCATCAGCTCCTCGGAGGGATTGACGACGAAGTTGCCTTCGACCTTGCCGACGCGGACAGCGCCGACCGGCTGCGGGAACGGGACGTCGGAGACCATCAGCGCCGCGCTGGCACCGTTCATCGCGAGGATGTCGTAGCTGTTGACGTGATCGACCGAGAGCGGCATCGCCACGAGCTGGGTCTCCCGCCGCCAACCCTTGGGGAAGAGAGGACGGATCGGCCTGTCGATCAGGCGGGCGACGAGCGTCGCCTTCTCGCCCGCGCGGCCCTCGCGCTTGAAGAACGATCCGGGGATCTTGCCGGCGGCGTACATGCGCTCTTCGACGTCTACCGTCAGCGGCAGGAAGTCGACATCCCTCTCATTTCCGGCGGTGGCGGTGCACAGCACCATCGTGTCGCCGGCCCTCATCACCACTGCTCCTGAGGCCTGCTTGGCCATCCGGCCGGTTTCAATGGAGATCTCGGTGCCCGAGATCTCGGCTGAGACGCGCGTCAGCGAGTCTGGCATTTCTGCATCACTTGTTCCTTCCACCTGGCGTTTCGGAGAGCCGGGTGCTTGCTGTTTCTGTCTTTGTCCGAAGTGGGACGAATGGTAGCGGGCCTTGGATCAGGCGTCGCTGCGGGAAACCCAGGCAGCAACGAGACCCGGGTCGGGCACGCCTTGAGACAGGCTTCCACCGACGAGGAAGCTCGGGGTAGCGGCGACACCCGCACGGATAGCGGAACGAAAGTCTCCCTTCACCCTCTCGATGACGGCGAACGACCGGCGGTCGGCGTCGAAGGTCTCGACATCGATGCCGAGTGCCTCCGCCCTCTCCCATAGATGCGGATCCTCAAGTCGACCCTGATCCATGAACAGTGAGTCGACCATCTCCCAGAAGCGGCCCTGTGCGGCTGCGGCCTCTGCAGCACAGGCGGCCTGCATCGCCCTCGAGTGGGCTGACGTCACGGGAAAGTGTCTCAGGCCGAGCCGCAGCGGCTGCTCCCTGACTCGCGACCAAGCCAATCCACATCGGGGACATTCGAAGTCGGCGTATAGGACGACGGCCGGGTGATCGACCGCACCGCGCAGCCTGTCTGCCGGCCCCGGAGGATCCGGGTCACTGCTGCTGAGGCTCAGGCGACCGCCCCGGCGGCGTCGAGGCCGTCGAAAATCAGGTTCGCGCCGGGCAGCACGCCGGGGTTCTCAGCCTCGTGACTCCAGGCAATCTTGCCGTCGGGGCCGACCACGACGAGGGCGCGCTGCGGGAAGCCTCCCGGGTGGAGGACGCCGAATGCCTCGCAGGCAGCGCCCTTGGGCTCGAAGTCCGACAGCTGCGGGATGGTTACTCCGAGCTTCTCGATGAAAGCGGTCTGCGAGTACGGGCTGTCGCACGAGACTCCGTAGATCTGGGCTCCCCGTGCCTCGATGTCAGCCAGGACTTCCTCATAGATGTTGAACTGGTCGGTGCAGACCGCGCTGAAGGCGAACGGGTAGAAGACGAGGACCGTGGTCTTGCCCTCGAGCTCCGATGGGCCGAAAGTCTCGCCGCCGCCCGTCTTGAGCGAGAAGTCGGGAACTGCCGACCCTGGTTCGAGGACGCTCACCGACGGAGGCCGAGTCGCTCGACAAGGGCGCGGTAACCGTCGAGGTCCTTGCGCTTCAGGTAGTCGAGGAAACGGCGCCTGCGCCCAACCAGCATCAGAAGGCCCCTGCGGGACGCATGGTCCTTCTTGTGGGAGCGGAGGTGCTCTGTGAGGTGGTTGATCCTCTCCGTCAGCATCGCGACCTGAACCTCGGTCTTGCCGACGTCCTGAGGTCCGCTGCCGAACTCGGCTGCGATTTCGCGCTTTCTCTCTGAAGTCAGGTGCATCGGCGCGTTACCGTAGCAGGGCCAAGCCGATTCGCGCCTGCGCGTCAGTTGCCATGCGACTTGCAGACCTCGGCCGCGGCGGCAGAGTCACGGTTCATCTGGGCGATCAGGTCGTCGACGGAGTCAAACCGTTCCTCCCCACGGAGCCGGCTGAGCATCGCGACATGGAGCTCGGTGCCGTACAGATCTCCCTCGTAATCGAGCAGGTGGACCTCCAGCAGGACCTCACCCTCGTCCTCAAAGGTCGGGCGGACTCCGAGGCTTGCCACGGCCGGGTGGCCATTGGCAACGCAGGCGTAGATCCCGAAGGCAGGCACGACGCATCCGGGCTGCGGCCTGAGGTTCGCGGTCGGGTAGCCAAGCTCGCGTCCCCGCTTCTCGCCGTGGCCAACCACCCCCCACATCTCGAACGGCCGGCCCAACATCGCGCTCGCTGCCTCCATCTCGCCTTCGGCCAAGAACGCCCGGATCCGACTCGATGAAATCAGGCCGAGCTCGCCGCTGACGATCTCAGCGACCTTCGTCTCAAACCGGGAGTCGGCCCGAAGTACTTCCGAGTCGCCAGTTGCCTTCGCGCCGAAGCGGAAGTTCGCGCCAACGCTTACCTCGGTGGCCCCGAGCGCTCCGATCAGAACGTCGGCGATGAAGCGATCGGCGGTCATCCTGCTGAACTCGGTGTCGAAAGTGGCCACAACCAATTCCCGGACGCCAAGCGCGGCGATCGCCTCACGCTTCTGTTCGAGCGTGGTCAGCAGCAGCGGGGCACCTGTCGGACCGACTACCGCCCGGGGGTGGGGTTCGAAGGTCAGAACGGTGTCGCTTCCCTCGATCACGGCCCGGTGCCCGAGGTGGACACCGTCGAACTCGCCGACGGCGACCTTCCGCCGGCGCGATTCCACCTTGCTGAGCTCCGTTGTGATCATCGCCGCGGAGCCTAGTCGGAAGGGAATCCGATCACCGACCTGAGAAAACGGTCGTCGCCCACCTCGACGACGGCGATCAACTCCCCATCGAGGGTTGCGATCGCCTCTGACCGGGGATTGGGCCCCGACTCTCCTTCTCCCAGGGAGGCGATGCGGCCGTGCGCCAAGTGGTCGGCATCGGCAGGGCCCACCGGGATCTCCGGCATGACCCGCCTGAGAGCATCGACCAGCGCGATCGGCTCGCGTCCCGACGACTCGCCAACGTCGAAGGGGCCGATCGCTGTGCGTCGCAGCTCCTCGCAGTAGGCGTCGCCGAGATCGGCCACGAGCGAGCGAATGTAGGTCCCTGACGAGCATTCGATCCGGAAGCCACGCCGATCATCGCTGCGCCACGTCTCGACGAATGACTCGACCCTGATCGGGCGTTCGGCAAGCTCGACCTCCTCTCCCGCTCTTGCGAAGTCGTAGGCCCTCCTCCCGCCAACCTTGACTGCCGAGAATGCGGGCGGTCGCTGCATCATCGGCCCCGCAGGCAGAGCCAGATCCCCCACCGGTACGACCCCGGTCTCGGTGATCTCTCCGTCCCGGTCCCCGGTAGTCGAGACCGCCCCGAACCGGGCCGTAGCCTCGTAGGTCTTGTTGAGGCTCATGAACAGCCTCTGAGTCCTTGTGGCTCGGCCGATCAACACGATCAACAGGCCGTTTGCGAACGGGTCGAGGGTGCCGGCATGGCCCACCTTCACCCCTCGACCAAATCGTCTCCGCACCTCGGCGACAAGGTCGTGAGACGTTGGCCCCTCGGCCTTGTCGATCAGCAGGACCGAATCGGGCACCGGTCAGGCGACTGTGCTGTTCGCCACCTGATCCGCGACAGCAGCTCGGATGAACTCCAGAAGCTCCTCGCGCGGCAGGTCCGAACTGAACCCGGCCGCGCCCTTGTGGCCTCCGCCTCCGCCTTCGCGGGCGATCAGTGAGACATCGACGCCGTCGCGTGCAGCCCTGAGCGAGATTCGTCGGGTCATCGGATCCTGCTTCGGTTCGCGGATCACTGCTGCGACAGCCGTTCCCTGAATTGCCCTGAGGTGGTCGATAACCCCTTCGGACCAGTCGTCCGGAGCCGATGCGGAGTCGAAGTCGTCGCGGGAGAGCCAGGTCAGGGTCAAGGCGCCGCCTTCGTGCCGCTCGATCGAACTGAGTGCCTTTGCAAGGAGCCGGACGCGCCCTTCCTCGACGCCTTCGTAGATGCGACGGTATATCGGCTCGACCTCGACACCGAGCTCGATCAGCTCTCCGGCCATGCGGTGGGCTTCCACCCCGGTGTTCGAGTACATGAACCTGCCGGTATCGGTGATCAGGCCCGCGTAGAGAGCCTGAGCGGTGGTCAGGTCGATCGTCGCGCCCATGTCGCTCGAGAGGCCCCAGACGATCTCGGCCGTGCAGGAGGCCTCCGGGATCACCAGATTGATGGTCCCGAACCGAGTGTTGTCGTGGTGGTGGTCGATGTTGACGATCTCGGCACTGCCGGGATCGACGTCGCCGAGCGGGCTGCGCTCATAATTGCCGCAGTCGAGCATCACCAGCGTTCGGTCCGCGAGGTCTGCGGGCAACTCGCGCTGGACCTTGTCCCACGAGACGAGAAAGTGGTATTCCTCGGCCGGATCGTCCCCGTCCCCGATCAGCATCGGGGCGGAGATCCCCAGCGCCTCGAGGATGCGGTGCATGGCGACCAGCGAACCGATGGCGTCGCCGTCGGGGTGCTCGTGGGTCATCAGCAGCAACGGGCGGGACCCGGTCAGGGCAGCAATGACCTCTGATCGCGAGGCGTTCACTCCCGCTCCTCCGGCGTTTCGGCTTCCTGCTCGAGGATCTCGTCGACGCGAAGCCCGCGATCGGTGGTGTCGTCGTAGCGAATATCCAATTCGGGTGTGTTCTTGAGATTCAGCTGACGCCCGATCACACGCTGCAAGCGACCGTGCCCAGCACGCAGAGCTTCCAAGGTCTCCGATCGCTCTGGCTCGTCGCCGAGGACCGTCACCCAGACCCTGGCGTGCCTCAGGTCGGGGCTCGTCTCGACTGCCGTCACGGTCACGAAACCGACCCGTGGATCTTGAAAATCCGTCTGCAACGCGTCCGAGATGACCTCACGGAGGGACTCGTCCACTCGCCGCATTCTCGAACCGGGCATCCTCGCTCGACCTCCAGGTCCGAACTCCCGCTCAGGAGAGTTCCCTCTCCACCGTTTGAGTCGAGTAGACCTCGATCACGTCGCCTTCCTTGACGTCGCCAAAGTCTCTCAGGACGATGCCGCATTCGAATCCGTCGAGGACTTCACGGACGTCGTCCTTCTCCCGGCGGAGGGTGTCGATCGTCCCGTCGTAGACGACGGTACCGTCCCGGACCAGCCGCGCCGCAGACCCTCGCTCGACCTTGCCCGATACGACCTGGCAACCGGCGATCGTGCCGATCTTCGAAGCCTTGAATGTGCGCCGAACCTCGGCGGTTCCTACGGCCTTCTCGACTTGGTCGGGCTCGAGCATCCCTGTCATGGCGGCTCGCAGGTCCTCAAGGGCCCTGTAGATGATCGAGTACGAGCGGATCTCGACTCCCTCACGTTCCGCCAGCGCCCTCGCATCCCCGACAGGGCGGACATTGAAGCCGAGGATCACCGAGCCCGAGGCGGCAGCAAGCATGACGTCGGATTCGTTTACCCCGCCGACGCCGCGGTGGATCACGTTGACCTGCACTTCGCTCTGGGGGAGCTTCGCGATCTCGTCCTCGATCGCTTCGATCGATCCGGCCACGTCGCCCTTGAGCACAATCGTCAGTTCCTGGATGCCGCTGCTGAAGATGTCCTCGAGGCTGATCCTGCGGCTTGAGCGTCGGGCGAGCGCCTCAGTCTTGAGTCTTGTCGCTCGCTCCTTGGCGGAGTCGCGGGCGGCGCGATCCGTCTCGAAGACCTTCACGAACTCGCCTGCATCGGGGACGGAGTCGAACCCGAGCACCTCGACCGGCTCCCCGGGAGCGGCCTCGTCGACCTTGACTCCGATGTGGTCGTGCATCGCCCGGACACGGCCGAAGTGTGCCCCGGCAGCGACGGCCTCGCCGACTCGCAGGGTGCCCCTCTGGACGAGAACGGTGACGACCGCGCCTCGGCCGGGATCGAGACGGGACTCGATGACCGTCCCGCTCGCCTCGGCGCCCGCATTCGCTCGGAGTTCCTCGATCTCGGCCAGGACGGTGATCGTCTCGAGCAGCGAGTCGAGCCCGTCGCCCGATTTGGCCGAGACGTCGACAAACTCGGTGTCCCCTCCCCAATCGACCGGCTGAAGCCCGAGCTGGGCCATCTCGCCACGAACGCGCTCCGGTTGAGCACCTTCCTTGTCGATCTTGTTGACGGCGACGATGATCGGAACGCCTGCCGCCCGAGCGTGATCGACGGCCTCCTCTGTCTGGGGCTTGACGCCGTCGTCAGCGGCGACCACGACGATCGCGATATCGGTCACCTGCGCGCCGCGTGCCCTCATGGCGGTGAAAGCCTGGTGGCCAGGGGTGTCGAGGAACGTGACCGAGTGGTTGTTCACGTGGACCTGGTAGGCGCCAATGTGTTGGGTGATGCCGCCAGCCTCGCCCGCCGCGACCTCGGTCTTGCGGATCGCATCGAGGAGCGATGTCTTGCCGTGGTCGACGTGGCCCATGACAGTGACGACAGGGGGACGCTCGACCAGGTCGGCCTCCTCGTCCTCGAACTCGGGGAGCTCGATGGCCTCTTCGTCAGCGTGCACGATCTCGATGTCCTTGTCCAGCTCGGCTGCGACGACCTCGATCACGTCGTCGGGCAGAGTCTGGGTGAGAGTTGCCATCTCGCCCAGCGACATCAGCTTCTTGATCACTTCGGGTACGGGGACATCGAGGTACTCGGCGACGTCCTTGACCGTCGCACCGGAGTTGATCCGGACCCTCGCAGGCCCGGAGTCGGCCTTCTCCGGCGCTTCGGCGAACACTTCCTCGTAGGACCGCCTGCGGCCACCCTTGCGTCGCGTCCGGCGCGGGCCTGCCGCCGGCGGTGGTGGTCCGGTGGCAGGGCGTCTCGCCGCCTGGGCGTCGATCACGACCCGGCGTTTGCCGGCACCGGCGTCGGCCTCGCGGCTCGGGCGCTGCTGCCGATTGGCGGAGGCCTCTGGAGCGGCCGGCGCATCTGCGGCCGGCTTGGCCTCTGAGGACGTTGTCGCATCCTTTGGCGATGCAGGCTTGGCCGCTGCGGGCTTTGCCTCCGCCTTTGGAGCTGGCGGCTTGGCCGCTGCGGGTTTTGCGCCGGCCTGACTGGCCTCAGGCTTGACCGGAGCGGGCTCTGGCTTGGCTTCGGTGGCCGCCGGGGCCTTGGCGGAAGCGTCGAGTACCTTCGCCGCAACTGCCTCGTCAACCGACGACGCCGCGACCTTGACCTCGACACCTGCCGCCTGCAGCTTGGCGATTACCTCCTTGCTCGTGAGGTTTCGCTCCTTCGCTATCTCGTGAACGCGTTTCTTCGCCATCTCTGCTCAGTCTAGTTCCCGACCGGATCGGGCCGAAAGGATGGGTCCGTTCGCCGCGCAGCCGATACCGATCAGTCCTCGCCCTGGAGGTCGGATTCCGGCTCGCCATCATCCGCGCGCTCGCCCGGCTCGTCGGCTCCCGTCGCGGCTCCTTCGTCGCCTGCCACGAACTCGTCGACCGGGGCCTCCGAGGTGACTTCCGTGACGGACTCTTCGTCAACCTGAGTCTCGTTCGTCGGCTCCCCTGCACGCTCCGGCTCGGACATGGGCTCTTCCACCGGCTCTGCCTGCTCAGTGCCCTCGAGCGCCTGGTGGGCCTCGAGTCCGCAGTAGCGCGAGCCCTCGATAGGTGCGTTCGGGCAGCGTCGTCCATTGCTCAGAACGGCCGCGCACCGGACCTGTGTTTCATCGTCACTGGTTTCCGAGTCGACCGCATCCTGTGCGTAGTCGCTCTCGGACTTGATCTCGATGTGCCAACCCGTGAGCCTCGCCGCGAGGCGGACGTTCTGGCCCCGCTTGCCGATCGCCAAGCTGAGTTGGTCG
>JBAXRO010000069.1:0-9513 GCA_037131165.1 Actinomycetes bacterium
TGAAGACGTATGCCGGCGAGCCGACCGCAGCGGAGTGGGCGGCCACGGCGTTCGCGAGGTTGCCAGTGGAGGCGCAGGCGAAGGTCTCAAATCCCAGTTCCAGACCCCTCGCCAGTGCCACCGAGACGACCCGGTCCTTGAAGGAGTGGGTCGGGTTGGCGGCCTCGTTCTTGATCCAGAGCTCGTCGATCCCCAGCTGCGCTGCAAGCCGATCGGCCTTGATCAGCGGGGTGAGACCGGTCGGCAACGCGCCCTTCGGAGCCTTTTGGACCGGCAGGAAGTCGGCGTAGCGCCAGAGGGTGTGAGGACCGGCCTGGATCCGGCGGCGAAGCTCGCCTGGATCGGTGTCGGACGGATGCTGGTAGCTCACCTCCAGAGGCCCGAAGCAGTTCGAGCATGCGTAGAGGGCCTCGAGGGGATGATCCTGCTTGCACTCCTTGCACTTCAGTGATGTCGGCGGCATATCTTGACCTTTCGTCTTCCGCCGGGATTCGTGGGCGAAAGCGATCAACGCCTGCCTCACATCTCCCGAGTGTTAACTCGTTGGACTTGGCACCTTCCCCTTCCGGGGGGTTGCCGGCGCTTCAAAGGGCCTATCCCTCCACGCCTCTCGATGTGTACTGCTATGTGAGCGACAGAATAGCGACCTGCCGGACGCGACGCAAGCTGCGATGCAACTTCGCCCACGTCGACAGTCGAAACCCCTCTCCGGGTACCCTGTGTTCAGATGGATCCCGTGTTGTCGACAGACGAACCCCGAAGTCCCGATGGCGAGCCTTCCCAAGCCCCGCCTGCGTCGCTCTGCCCGCACACGGGCCGTCGCTCCTGCTTCCGCCGAGCCTGATCGCCTCCACGTCGAGGAGATTTCCTTCGCCGGCCTTCGCTGGATAAACATCGAGCGGCCGCGCTCGGCTGAGCGCTCGTGGCTCCAGGAGCGCTTCGAGTTCCACCCTCTGGCCCTCGAGGACGTCTTCTCCCGCAACCAGCGGCCGAAGATCGATGAGTTCCCCGATCACCTCTTCGCGATCCTCCAGTTTCCCCGGTTCAACGCCGAACAGGGCCGGCTCGGCGCCTCGGAGCTCAATGCGTTCGTCGGTGACGGCTACCTGATCACGTTCCCGATCGATCCGATCGATCCGATCACGTACCTGTTCGAGCGCTGCCGGCAGAGCGAGGAAGTTCGCGAGGAACTCTTCGGCCGTGGGGCGGGCTACCTCTTCTACCGGGTCGTCGACGCCTGTGTCGATGCCGGCTTCCCGATGCTCCGCAAGATCGGCGCGAAGCTCGAGCACCTCGAGGACGAGATCTTCGCCGGCCACTCCTCCGAGGCCGTCCTCGACATCTCCAATGCCAAACAGGAGATCATCAACTTCCGCAAGATCGTGCGACCGCAGCGCGTTGTCTTCCGCGACCTCGAGAGGTCCAGGCACCCGACGGTCTCCGCCGAGCTGGAGATCTACTTCGACGACCTCGAGGACGCTTCCGAGCGAATCTGGCAGATCCTCGACGGGTACAAGGAGACGATCGAAGCACTCGAGGCGACGAACGAATCGGTCCTGTCGCACAGGCTCAACGACGTGCTGCGCATCCTCACCGTCCTGACCGTCATCTTCCTGCCCCCGACTCTCGTCGCCGGAATCATGGGGATGAACGTCGGGATCCCAGGTGAGAACACCGCGGTGGGATTCTGGGGCGTCGTCGTGGTGGTTGGAGTGATGCTCGGTGGTTCGCTCGCGTTCTTCAAGTCGCGCGGCTGGCTCTGATCGGTCCCAGGCGCGGCTAGGCTGCGGGGGTGCCCCGGGATTCCGCCCAATCACGAAGCTCCATGGCTCCGCCGGCTGCAAAGCGCAAGATCCTCGTGGTGGTCAACCCGGCCGCCAGTTCCGTCAGTTCGACACTTCGATCGCTGATGATCTCGGCTTTGGCGACGAGGTTCGAGGTCACTGCTGCGGTAACCGAGGCAAAGGGCCACGCGGTCGAGCTGGCGGAGGAGGCCGCCGCCCAGGAGCTGGACGGCGTTATCGCGTTCGGTGGTGACGGAACCGCCAACGAGGTTGCCAACGGCGTAGCGGGGAGCGCGGTGCCCTTGAGCTGCCTGCCCGGCGGTTCGGCGAACGTCTACTGCGGTGTGCTCGGGATCCCAAGAGACTTGGCTGGAGCTGTCCGCAACCTGTTGCGCCGGGCCGATGACTGGCGCGTGGAACAGGTCGATGCAGCGTCGGTCAACGGTCGCCGGTTCCTTTTCACCAGCGGAGTCGGGCTCGATGCGAGAATCCTCGAAGGGGTGGATGCGCGCCCCGACCTCAAGCGTCGCTGGAGGCAATGGTGGTTCGTGACCGAGGCGGGCCGAACGATCTCGGCCGACTATCGATTCAACCCGCCATCCTTGGAACTCGAATCGGTGGAAACAACCCGGGGAGTGGCGGTCGTGGTGCAGAACGGAAGGCCGTGGACCTACTTCGGAAGGCGACCCGTGACCGTCTCCAAGAACGCAGGCCTTGTTACCGGGACTCTTGCCGCCACCGTTGTCGGTACCCCGCGTCCGTGGGACTACCCGTCGATCGGCTGGCGCGTGCTCTCAGGGCGAGGATCGGAGGGACACCCGAGGATCACCGAGGTAACGGCCTCCAACTTCTCGGTTCGGCCACTCGAATCGGACAGCATCGATATCCATGTCGACGGCGACCACATCGGTCGCTTCGACGAGGCCCGCTACTCGGTCGAGGCCGGCGCGATGCGGGTCGTCTGCTGAGTCGGGGTCAGTCCGAACCCGGCGTTAGCCGGTAGGCGTCGTAAACGGCGTCGATCTGGCGCAGCTTGCCGATTGCGAGGTCGAGCGCCCGGGTATCCGGAACCTCAACCACGAAGCGGTTGCGGACCATCGGATCTGCGGTCGTGACCTTTGCCTCGACGATGTTCGCTCCTGCCTCCGAGAAAGCGCGCGAGAGGTCCTCGAGAAGGTGGTGGCGATCCCAGCCATCGACCTGGAGCTCCACCCTGAAGCTTGTTTCCGGGTCCCCCTCCCACCTCACCTGTGCGAAGCGGCTCGGGTCCTTGCGGAGCGCCACTGCATTCGGGCATTCCTCGCGGTGGATCGTGATTCCCCGACCGAGCGAGACGTAACCGCAGATCCGATCACCGGGCGCAGGCATGCAGCACTTGGCCATCCTCAGCATCACGTCGGCGCCTACGCCTTCGACCGTGATGCCGTAGCTGCCAGCGGCCGTGCGCGCCTGTTCGCGGTTGCGTCCGCTGCGCAGCAGGTCTTCGGCGGCGCTCCCCTCGGTCTCGGCCGATTCGCCTCGCCTGAGTCGCTGGTGGACCTTCTGCACGACGAGCGACGCCGAGATCTTCCCTCCGCCGATCGCGCGGTAGAGCTCGTCGGCCCGTCTGAAGCCAAGCTCCCTCGTGATCTCGGCCAGCATCACGGAACCGCTCAGCTTTTGCGACGGAAGTCCGTCCCTGCGCAGCGCCTCGGCCAGCTGCTCACGGCCGGCCTGTTCCGAATCACGCCTGTCCGCGCTGCGGAACCAAGCCCGGATCTTGTTGCGTGCCCGAGGCGTCCTGACCATCGCCAGCCAATCACGAGATGGCCCGCGCTCGCGCTTGGAAGTGATCACCTCGACGATGTCGCCGCTCTTGAGCTGATAGCTCAGGGGGACCATCCGCGAATTGACCTTCGCGCCCACGCACCGATGGCCGACATCGGTGTGGACTTCGTAGGCGAAATCGAGGGGAGTGGCCCCGGCCGAGAGCGACTTGACCTCACCCTTCGGCGTGAAGACATACACCTCGTCCTCGAAGAGCTCACCTCGCAGTGCCGCGAGGAAGTCGGCGGGGTCGGTCGTCCCGGCTCCCTCGCCGGCGGTCACATTGCTCAGCCACGTGAGATCGCCACCGGCACCGTCGCGGCCCTTGTAGGCCCAGTGGGCCGCGATCCCGAACTCGGCCGTCTGGTGCATCTCGCGCGTGCGGATCTGGATCTCAAGAGGACGCCCCTCGGGGCCGATCACCGTCGTGTGGAGTGACCGATAGCCGTTGCGCTTCGGCATGGCGATGTAGTCCTTGAAACGACCCGGCAGCGGCTTCCACAGGGTGTGTACTGCGCCGACTGTCGCGTAGCACTCCTTGACACCGGTAACGACGACGCGCATCGCCGTCAGGTCGTAGATCTCGTTGAACTCCTTCCCCTTCGTCGACATCTTCGAGTAGATCGAGTAGAAGTGCTTCGCCCGCCCGGAGATAGCTGCCTCGACTCCAAGGGCTCCGAGTTCCCGGTTGAGGATCCGCCCGGCCTGCTCGACGTATCGCTCCCGCTCGGTCCGCTGCTGGCTGACCAGTTCCTTGATCTCGTTGTACTTCCTCGGATGCAGCGTCGCGAACGCGATGTCCTCGAGCTCGGACTTGACCGCGTGGATGCCGAGCCTGTGCGCGAGCGGCGCGTAAATATCGAGGCTCTCCTTCGCCTTCTCGACCTGCTTCTGCTTCGGGAGCGAGCCAACGGTCCGCATGTTGTGGAGCCTGTCGGCAAGCTTGATCAGGATCACCCGGACATCGCGGGTCATCGCAACGACCATCTTCCGGTAGTTCTCGGCCTGCGCCTCGTCCCTGCTCTGGAACGTCAGTTCGGTCAACTTGGTGACACCGTCGACGAGTTCCGACACCGTTGCGCCAAATTCCCGCTCAATGTCCGCGAGGCTGACTTCGGTGTCCTCGACTGTGTCGTGCAGCAGGGCCGCCTGAAGCACCGAGGTGTCGAGTCCGAGCCCGGCGCAGATCCGGGCCACCTCGACAGGGTGGTTCACGAAGGGCTCACCCGAGAGACGCGCCTGCCCTGAGTGGGCACGATCGGCGAAGTGGAACGCCCTCCGGACAGCGCCCCCGTCGACCTTTGTGTCGCTGCTCCCACGCTCAGTAGCGAGGGCGATCAGATCACCAACCTGCTCGACGATCGCTCCACGCGGCTCGTCGTCGGCGATCAGGCCAATTCGCTCATCAGCCTGCCGAGGAATCTCCGCCCCTCCTCAAGCTCGCGCCGACTCTCAAGCAACGCCGGACACTCATCGAGGGCACCCGTTGGCTGACCCTGCTCGACTTCGAGCACCTCGAGGGCGACCCGCATCGCGCCGAGATCCCCGAGGACCATGAGCATCGAGGCGACCTGCCTCGGTGGGCGCGGACGGTGCTCCCGACCACGGAGAGCGGCGAGAACACCATCGGCCCCTCCTCCGGCAGCGTCGCGGAGCTCTGCGTAGAAAGGTCGGATGCGGGGTTCGATGTCTGTCTGGTGCTCATGTGCCCTGAGTGAGAAGCGTACCTCCGCTGAGCCCCAGGCCCGGAAAGCCGTTCCCTCCCCGGCAGAGAGCAGGCGCTCGAGAGGCCGAGCGGTCGCGGGAGGATCGAGGAGAACGAGGTTGCGTCGCGACTCGATCAGATCCGGCCAGAGGTCGACATCGAGCCAGCTGATCACGTCGAAGCCCGACCCCAGCTGCTCGAGCCCGGCCAGGCGCCGATCAACGTCGGCGACCACGACGACCGGCCGGCCGTCATCCGCCAAAGCGGCCAACAGACCGGAGGCGGATCGTCCGGAACTGTCGAGCCGGCGGGTCGACGGCAGCCCTTCGGTCGAGCCTCCAGCGCCCTCCAGCACAGTGGAAACCCTGTCGAGCCAACTGAACCCGCCCCCGAGAACTCCCACCGGGCCGCTCGAGCCTGCAACCGCTCGCTCCACTGTGAAGCGCGGTTCCTCATTGCCGTTCCAACGGTTCAGCTCGAGCCGGCCGACGATCTCTGCCGGCTCCCCCCATCCGACGCTGATCCGATCGCGCGAATCGAACGCCACCGCATTGCTGGAACTGTTGCCGGACGTGATCACGAAACGTGCATGGCGCCCGTCGCCCATCCGCCTGGGTCGCTCGCACGAGACCCCGATAAGCGAAAGGATCGGAGAAGGGTTGCCCTCCCCTGTGGGCTCGAGCCGACCGAGCTCCTCAGCGAGGGCGAGCGTCAGCTCCCCGGGCGCTACGCGTGCCTCTGCCCTCACCCTTGGGACCCTGAGCTCCTCGGGGAGCAAGCGATCGACAGCGTCGGCGAACGCTGCGGTGAAGTCCGCGATGCACTCCCGCCGAATCGTCAACCCTGCCGCTGCGGCGTGTCCACCATGGCGCTCGAGCAAGTGGGCACACGAGTCGAGGGCCGAGGCAACATCGAAACCGGGAACGCTGCGAGCCGACCCGGTGGCCATCTCCCCCTCCACGGCGAGTACAACAGTGGGCCGGTGATACCGACCCGCAAGGGAACCCGCAACGATGCCGACCACGCCGTGGTGCCATCCGTCGCCGGCGACGACCCATCCGGCTGCGTCGGGCATTGCGACCGCCTGCTGCTCCGCAGCGATCATTGTCTGCTGCTGAATTGATCGCCGTTCCGCGTTGGCGGCCTCGAGATCTCCGGCGAGTGCATCGGCTCGGATCGGATCGTCGGTCAGCAGGAGCTCGAGCGCAGCGGCCGCTGCGCGGACCCGTCCGGCCGCGTTGATCCTCGGTCCGACAGTGAAGCCCAGGTGGCGGGCCGTCAATGATGCGCGGTCGACCCCAGCTGAGTCGAGCAGAGCCCCAAGGCCGGTCCTCGATGTCGACCCAAGCCTCGAGAGCCCCTCCCGAACAATCGTGCGATTGATCCCGGACAGGGGCATAACGTCGGTCACGGTGGCCAAGGCCTGGAGCTCTGCCAGTCCGAGGTCGGGCAAGCTGCGCCCGAGCTCGCCCGCCACGGCTTCGACCAGGGTGACGGCCACAGCGGTAGCGCACATCGCCAGCGCGCCGGGGTCTGCAAGCTGGGGATGGACGATCAGGGCGTCCGGCAGAAGGCCGTCGGGCCTCGGCCTGTGGTGGTCCACCACCACGACCTCCAACCCCAGCGATCTGGCGTGCTCCACCTCGGGAACGGCGGTGATCCCGCAGTCGACGGCGATCAGCAGAGACGCCCCCGTGGCGGCGAGGTCGTCGATCGCCCCGAGCGAGAGGCCGTATCCATCGGAACGTTCCGGCACGCGCGGTACGACTGCCCCTCCCAGCGCCCGCAGCGCGAGGGTCAGCACAGCTGTCGAACAGACGCCGTCGCAGTCGTAATCGCCATGCACGGCGATGGTTCTGTCCTGGCGGAGGGCTTCCGCGATCCGCTTGGCCGCCTCGACCTCACCGAGGGAACCAGCAGCGAGGCAATCCGACGCATCGAGCCATGCCTGTGCCTCAGCGGGGTCAGTCATCCCCCGCGAGGCGAGCACAGCAGCCATGACCGGGCTCAGGCCGAGCTCGCTGACGAGAGTGGCTGCTGCCTCTGCAGCGAACGGCTCGGTGTTGATCGCTGCTGTTGGGGGCCTCAGACGCCCACGATCGCCTTGTTCATCGGGCGAACAGAGCCCTGGGGCAAGTGACCGCGAGGTTGAGCCTGAAGCGATTCCCACAGACGCAGGCTAAGGCCGCTGGCGGTCGACTGGCCGAACTACAGCGGATGGGTCGCGGCGCTCAGCTCGTGGACTGTTCGCCGCGAGGCTTGCCGATCGCCATCATCACACCGATGCCGATCATCGCGCCGGGGATGCCCTCGAACGCGGTCAGCATCGTCGTCGAGTCCTCACCAGGGATCGAGAATCCGCTGATCACGAAACCGAACACGGCGGCACCGATAACTGCGCCGAGGAAAGCGCCGACGATCCCTCCCCAACACCAGTCAGGGAGCCAGATCGTGAAGTGCCAGACGGCGATTCCGGCCATGAGCCAGGCGAGCATTCCCATCAGCGGGGCCTCCCGTGTCGTCGGTTGCGCGATGACTTCTTCGAGTTGCGATCGGACGGCGCGACATCCGACTCCGCCGCGTCAGGTGCGTGCTCGAAGCCGGACTCGTCGGAGACGTCGCCCGGCTCCGACGAGCCAATCTCGGTGACGAGAGCACCGTCGGCGTCAGTCGCAAGGTCGGCAGCGACCTCGTCGGTCATCCTCTTGAATTCCTCAGCCGAGATCTGCTCCGGGGAGTCGCTCGACAGCCGCGTTGGGCGGTCCGCCCGCTTCGGTGTCGGGACCGGCTCGAGGTCGCCCTCTCCAGTCTTCGATTCGTAGTAGGCGGGAACGCGGCCGTTAGGGCTCGATGCGCGGAGCCTTGCGTTGCGCTTCGCGTAGCCGGGCTCCCGGTCCTTCCAGTGGGTCAACACCGGAGAAGCGATGAAGATCGAGGAATAGGCGCCCGAAGCGACCCCGACCAGAAGGGCGAACGCGAAGCTGCGCAGCGTCTCGCCACCGAAGAGAAGCAGTGAGACCACCGGAATCAAAGTGCAGAAGGTCGTCGCGAGGGACCGCGTGAGGACCTCGCTCATGGCGCGGTTGACGATTTGAGAGAAGGCTGCGCGCGGCATCCTCGGAGCGTTCTCGCGGATGCGGTCGAAGACGATGATCGTGTCGTACAGCGAGTAGCCGAGAATCGTAAGCAGCGCGGCCACTGTCGCTGTTGTCACCTCCAGGCCTGTCAACGAGTAGACGCCTGCCGTTATCAGCAGGTCGTGCATCAGGGCGATCAGCACCGGCACGGCGAACTTCCATTCGAACCGCAGCGCGATGTAGGCGCTGATCACGAGCAACGAGGCGATGATCGCGATGATCGCGCTGTTGGCAACCGTCTGACCGAAAGTGGGTCCAACCGACTCCGCATTGAAGTTCTTGGTGCCACCGAACTGCTTGGCGAGCGCCGCCTCGACTCCAACCACCTTGTCCGGCGCCAGCTGCGCGGTCGAAATCTGGATCCCGTTGGCACCGAGTTCCTTGTTGTCGACGCGCTGGATCTTTGCGTCGCTGACTCCCTTGGTCTTGAGCACGTCGCGAACCTGATTCTCGGTCGCCGGTTGTGCCAAGGCCGTGACGATCCGGGTCCCGGACGTGAAGTCGATCCCGAAGTTCAGTCCCTTGCCGCCAATCGCGAACGCCCCGATCAGGAGGATCACGCCGGAGAAGGAGAAGAACCACCTCGATGCGCCCATGAAGTCGAACTTCCACTCCCGGCCGCCGGCCCCGGCCCCAAGCGCGGAGGGGCTGTTGACGAGGCTCGAGTTGGACATCGCGGTCAGGGCCGCCTGAGTGGCCACCACCGCGGTCAGCAGGGACACGATCGTGCCGACACCGAGGGTGAAGGCGAACCCCTTGACTCCCGACGTGGCGAGCACGAAGAGGATGAAGGCCGTCATCAGGGTGACGACGTTCGCGTCGATGATCGCCGACAGCCCCTTGCGATAGCCCTGCGCGATGCCGGAAGCAACGGATCTCCCGGCCCGGATCTCCTCCTTCACGCGCTCGAAGATGACGATGTTGGCGTCGGCTGCCACTCCGATCGTGAGGATCAGACCGGCGATGCCAGGCAGGGTCATCGTGATTGGAATCAACTTGACCAGCGCGTAGAGGTAGGTCGAATAGACCAGCAGCGCTCCACAGGCGATCAGGCCGAGAACTCGGTAGAAGAGGAGCAGGA
>JBAXRO010000070.1:0-9452 GCA_037131165.1 Actinomycetes bacterium
TCCTCGATCGTCCTCAGCGTCAGGGCCAGCTCCGACTCGGGAATGCCGAACATCCGGATCATCCGGCGCTCATAGGCCGGGGCATCGGCAAGGACGCCCCGGATCAACTCGGTCTCCAAAGCTGTATGCCACATCGGGTGCAGCTCCCTCGGTGGACCGGGAAGGACGAGAACAGTCGGACCCTGACCGTCCTTCGGCGGGACAACCAGCCCGGGTGCCGTACCGACCGGCTCGAGAATCGTGGCGCCAGCTGGAATGACGGCCTGCTTGCGGTTCGATGCGCGAACCGCCTCCTGGTCGAGGTTGGGCCAGCGGGACATCAGCGGCTTGAGGATCTCGGCAATTCGTCCCTCCAGCGCCTCGTCGAGGACCATCTCGCGCCCCTGGAAGCGTCCAACCACCTCAGCCGTCAGGTCGTCGGCCGTTGGGCCGAGGCCGCCACTCGTGGCGATCAGGGCGAGTCCGTCCGAGGCCATCTCCTCAAGAGCGTGCAGCAAGTCCTCCGGGCGGTCGCCGACGATCGTGATCCGGGCAACCTCGAGCCCGACGTCTCGCATCCGCTCCGAGAGCCAAGGACCGTTGCGGTCTTGGATGATCCCGGTCAGCACCTCGGTACCGGTGATGAGGATTCCTGCCCTCAGCTTCATGTTCGGCCCGTCCCGACAAGTACGAGCAGCACTGCCGCAGCGAGGAGCCCCAGCGCCAACGCAGCGCGAAGCAGGAACGGTGAGGCCTGTTCGGTCCGTCCCCGCAGGCCAGTGGGAAGGGGCCCGATTGCCGACTGCTCGCTGGATCTGCCGAGCGTGAAGTCCTCGACCAGCGGGCGGGGGTCGAGCCCGAGGTGCTGGGCGTAGGTCCGCAGGAAGCTCTTCACGAGAGTGTCGTCGCCGACCATCTCCCACTCCTCGTTCTCGAGGGCGCGGAGGAACTTGGTACGGATCTTCGTCTCGGATTCAACATCCGTGATGTCAATACCCTCGCGCATTCGCGCTTCCCTGAGAACACTGCCGATGCCCATGAGGCAAGAGGCTACCGGCGCAGCGAGCTCAGTCCGTCGCCGGGAACTCGCCTGTGGCCGCGGATGCCGCAGCTTCCTCGGGCTGGCCGGAGAGGACGCGTGAGAGGTCACCCTCCGTGATCAGCACCTGGCGGGGCTTTGAGCCCTCATAACCGGAGATGATCCCCCTCCGCTCGAGCATGTCGATCAGCCTGCCGGCCCGGGTGTAGCCGACCCGGAGGCGCCTCTGCATCATGCTCGTTGAAGCGGTTTGCATCTGGGCCACGAGCGCGATCGCCTCATCGAGCAGCGGATCGTCGTCGGGGTCGAACTCTCCCTCTCCCCTCGTCCCTGCGACATCCTCGGTCTCAACCTCCTCGAGCAGATCCTCGTTGAAGCTCGGCTCGCCCTGAGTCCGCCAGTGGTTGCAGATCTCGGCGATCTGAGGTTCGTCGATGTAGGCGCCCTGAATCCGCTGAAGGCGAGACGAACCAACCGGCGCGAACAGCATGTCGCCCTGCCCGAGCAACGCCTCGGCGCCATTCTGGTCGAGGATCACCCTCGAGTCCGTCTGTGAGGACACCGCGAAAGCGATCCGCGACGGGACGTTCGCCTTGATCATGCCAGTGATCACATCCACTCTCGGACTCTGGGTGGCCAAGACGAGGTGGATTCCCACTGCGCGGGCCTTCTGGGCAAGCCTGATGATCGAGTCTTCGACATCGGCCGGCGCGACCATCATGAGATCGGCCAACTCGTCGATCACGCAGAGGATGTAGGGCAGCGGCGGCTCGCCACGCCCGGAACGAACGGCATTCAGTTCCCCCAGTCCCCTCGTCTTCGCGAGCGACATCAGCGCGTACCGACTCTCCATCTCACGGACCAGATTGGCGAGCGCGTTGGCGGCCTTCTTAGGGTTCGTGATCACAGGAGTGAGCAGGTGCGGCACGCTCTCGTAATGGTTGAGCTCAACCTGCTTGGGGTCGACCAGCACGAGCCTGACTTCCTTCGGGTCGGCTCTGAGCAGGACGGAACTGAGCATCGCGTTGATGCAGCCCGACTTGCCCGCGCCCGTGGTGCCGGCAACAAGAAGGTGCGGCATCCGTGCAAGGTCAGCGCCGATCGCCCTTCCGGCAACGTCCTTGCCGAGCCACACGGTCAGTGGGCTCCAGCCCTTCGGCGGGTCCTGCCAGACATCGCCGAGCGTCACCGTCTGGCGGTTCTCATTGGGCACCTCGACGCCAACTGCCTGCTTGCCCGGGATCGGGGCGAGGATCCGGATCTCGGTCGAGGCGAGGGCGTAGGCCAGATCGTCGCGGAGGTTGGCGACCTTGCTCATCTTGATCCCCGGGGCCAGCTGGAGTTCGTAGCGGGTGATGTGAGGGCCCGAGACAGTGCCGACAAGCGTCGCGTTGACGCCGTGGTGCCCGAGGGACTCGACCAACCGCTGGGCAGTCTCCCGCTGCTCTGCCGGATCGCGGCGGTTCTGCTCCTTCGTCGAGCGTGTCAGCAGCCGCTTCGGAGGGCGCTTCCACTTGAAGCCCGGATCGTCCACGACGGAGTCTCGGTATCGACCCATCGGTGTCAGGGCATCGTCGTCGACGCCGGGCACGTCGTCGGGTTCATCAACTTCAGCGATCGGAACCGCGACCGGCTCCGGTGGAAGGGTCAGCGGGTCCTCGATCGGGTCGAACTCCTCCTGGGTGTCCCCGTACTCCGGAGGGGCACCGGCCTCTACGTGGGTCGCGCGGACGATCAGCTCCTCCGGTTCCGGCTCGGGCGGGACGACGGGGTCGGCCTTGGGTTGCGGACGCTTGGTCGCCGGGCGACGCCGGGGCGACTTGACCTTCCCGGCCGCGTTGCCGAAGCTCCGAGTCGCATCGACTGCGCCGGTCCCCAGGCCCTTGGCCAGCGAGGCAAGGCTCAACCCGGAGATCAAGACGAAGCCTGCAGTGAAGAGGAACACCGCCAAGAGGTGCCCACCGAGAGCACCGACCAGCGGAGTGATCGCCGAGGCAATGGCTTGCCCGAGCATCCCCCCGCGCTGCTCCAGCGGTTGGAGGCGCCAGCCGGCAGCCGGGGCATCGGCAGCGAGACCGAATGTCCCGAGGGTCAATGCCAGCGCTCCCGCACAGATCAGCAGGACGGCCCCGGTTCGGACAGCGAGTCCTCCGGGGAGCGACTCCCGCGCCACGACAAGGACGCCGGCCACGATCAGAGCCAGCGGGAGCAAGAGTACGAGCGAGCCGATCAGAATGCGCGCGCCCTGCGCCAGCGACGATCCGACGGGGCCTCCGTTCCATCCGCCCCAGATCACAGCACCCATGAAGGCCCCGAGCACTGCAAGTCCAACGCCGATGAGGTCGACCTGTAAATCGCTCAGGCGGGCCGGTGCATTCGCGCGGCTGCGCGGCTTCCTCGAGCTGGACTTTCGCGTCTTGGCAGCCGGCTTGCGCTTGGCAGCCGGCTTGCGAGTTGGTGTCTTCTTGCGTGTCGGCATCAGGCAGCCTTTCGACACGGGGAACGGCGTACCTTCCCCCTACCATTCGTTGGATGGAGGATTGGCCAGAGGTCGGACGCGCCGTGAGGGTCCTCGTTGTCGAGGACGACGAGGAAATCGCAGCCGTCCTCGCGAGGATGCTCCGATCGGAGGGACTCGAGGCGAAGGTCAGCCCCGACGGGGCATCCGCCCTCAATGACGCCTCGACCTTCAAGCCAGATGCGATCCTCCTCGATCTTGGCCTTCCCGGGATCGACGGGGTCGAGGTGATTCGACGCCTGCGGGCGTCCGGCGAGTCGGCTCCGATCATTGCGGTGACCGCAAGGGATGCGTCGGAGTCCCGGGTCGAGGGTCTGGATGCCGGAGCGGATGACTACGTCGTCAAGCCGTTCGACCGAGCCGAACTGCTCGCGCGCATCCGCGCCGTCCTGAGGCGCAGCCCGCCCGAGGGCGCCGCTGCCGTGGTGGTCGGACCGCTGGTCCTCGATCCCGACTCGATGATCGTGACGATCGCCGAGCGGGTCGTCGACCTGACGACCCGGGAGTTCGAGCTCCTCGAGTACCTGATGCGGAATCGTGGCGTGGTGATCAGCCGCCAGCGTCTGCTCGACGAGGTCTGGGAGTACGGGCCGATGGCCGAGACCAACACGATCGAGGTATTCATCTCCAACCTGCGCAAGAAGCTCGAATTCGGCGGAGAGGACCGGGTACTCGAAACGGTCCGTGGCGCCGGGTATGTCATTCGAGGTTGACACCAGGCTGAGGCGGCGGGTTCCGATCCGCTGGCGGCTCGCCGGCGGGAGCGCGCTGATGACGTTCCTGATCCTGATGGTCTTCGGGGTGGCGATCGGCGTCGTGCTCTCTGACCGACTCAGGAGCGAGTTCAGCGACGAGACGGCAGACGCCGCGGTGATCCTCGCCGAGTCGCTGAGCGTCTCCGCGGACCCGGCCGGCTTCACTCTCGCCGGAGTCGAACTCAACGACTACGCAGCAGCCCAGCACGCGAAGATCAGGATCCTCGACCTTTCGGGGAATGTGATCGGGGCCACGATCGACGCGCCTGACATCGGGATCACAATCCCCGGACAGGCAACGCGCGACGACTTCCTGATCGAAACCCGATCGACACCGGTGGAGCCGACTGGAAACGTGCTGGTCCAATACGCGCGCCCCACCACGGACCTCAACCGGGCGATCCGGCGGATCTGGCTGTTGCTCGCGATCGGGGTGGCAGCCGGGACGCTCCTTGCGCTCCTCGCAGGGCTTGCCATAGCCCGCCGGACGTTGCGCCCGCTGGCCGACTTGACCAATGCTGCGCGCGAGGTTTCCCTCACAGGCCGCCCCGACGTGGTGATCCCGATGCCACCGACCAACGACGAGGTCCGCGACCTCGCTGAGACACTCTCGAGTTCCTACGCCGAGCTCGACGCCGCCAAGGCCCGGACGGAGGAGTCGCTCCAACGCCAGCGCGAGTTTGTCGCCGATGCCTCCCATGAGCTGCGAACGCCCCTGACCGCACTGATCGCCAACCTCGAAATGCTGACCGGGGACGTCGACGGCGCCGCACTCGAGGACGCGGAGGCCGCCTTGCGATCAGGCCGCAGGATGCGCGACCTCGTGGTCGACCTCCTGCTTCTGGCCCGGGCCGACGCGGACCGCCTGACTCCGGAGCGGGTCGAGATCAGGCCGCTCGTCAACGCCGTGCTCGAGGAGGTGGCCCCGCTACTCGAGAAGCGCGAGATCAGCGTCGAAGGGTCGGACGTCGCAGTGGAGGCCGATCGGGCCGCACTGCTTCGCGCCGTCAGGAACCTCGTGGTCAACGCGATCGTCCACACCCCGGACCGGACCAACGTCGTCGTATCCCTCTCTCCTGCCCACTCAGGCGAGGACGCTGTCGTCACCGTGGATGACTCGGGCCCCGGGATCCCTCCCGAGGAACGAGAGAGGATCTTTGAGCGGTTCATCAGCGGAGGGGGTGACCACGGGCCAGGCACCGGGCTCGGGCTCTCGATCGTCAAGGCGGTCGCCCAGAGCCACGGCGGCAGCGTCTCGGTCGGCGATTCGCGTCTCGGGGGCGCTCGCTTCGCGCTGAGACTCCCGGCGGCTCAGGCCTCGACGACCACCGGCACGACCATCGGGCGCCTGCGCAGCTGACTGTTCGCAGCCGCGGCGACAGCGTCGTGGAGCCTGCGCTCGAGTTCGTCGCGTCCGGCCTCGCCCGACTTGGCTGCCTGTTCGCAGGTCTCCGATGCCACCTGACCGAGGATGTCGATCACCTCGTCTTCACGGTCGGCTTCGATCGGCAGTCCGCGGAGGACGATCTCCGGCTCGGAAACGAGGCGCCCGTCCCCCGAATCAACGGCGGCAACGACGATCACCAGTCCGTCATCGGCGATGGCACGTCTGTCGCGCACAGCCGCGTCAGCCGGCTCACCCAAGTCCATCCCGTCAACCAGCAGCACCCCCGAGCGGATCCGCGAGCCGAACCCGGCGCCGCGCTCGTCGATCTCGAGCGGCAAACCGTTAGCGCCGCTGAAGATGTTCTCAGGCGGCACTCCGACCGCCTCGGCGAGGTCACCGTGCAACCTTAGGCGCTTCGCGTCGCCATGGACCGGCATCACGTACTTCGGTCGGGTCAGGTTGAGCATCAGCTTGATCTCCTCGACGTACCCATGCCCGGATGCGTGGATCGGCGCGTCGGAGGCCGTGATGACGGTGCATCCGATCTGGAAGAGGCGGTCCACGGTCTCGTTGACCGCCCGTTCGTTCCCGGGAACCGGTGTCGCCGAGAAGACGATCGTGTCACCGGAATGAAGCTCGATCTGGGCGTGGTCATGGTGGGCCATCCTTCTCAGGGCCGAGAGCGGCTCGCCCTGGGAACCGGTGGAGATGACGACCACCCGCTCGTCACGATGGTCTTCGATCTCGCGAGGCTGGATCAGCATCCCGTTGGGGATCTCGATGTGCCCGAGCTTCGCCGCGATCTTGACGTTCTTGCGCATTGAGCGTCCGACCAAAGCGACCTTGCGTCCGGTGAGCTCGGCTGCGTCGATCACCTGCTGCACCCGATGGACATTCGACGCGAAGCTGGTGACGATCAGCCTGCCGTCGGCCTGCTCGAAGACCTTCAGGAGAGCAGGACCGACCAGGCTCTCCGATGGAGAGAAGCCGGGTCGGTCGGCGTTGGTCGAGTCCCCGCAGAGCAGGAGCACCCCTTCGTCTCCGAGTGTCGCGAGCCTCGCGATGTCGGCGGGGTCGCCGTCGACCGGGGTCTGGTCGAACTTGTAGTCGCCGGTGAAGAGGACCGTTCCCAATGGGGTTCCCACGGACACGGCACAGGCATCCGGAATCGAATGGGTCAGGTGGACAAGCTCGATGGTGAACGGGCCGTACTCGAGTACATCCCCACAGTCGACAACGTTCAGGCAGTCGACCGGCAGCTTGTGCTCGTCGAGCTTGGACCGCGCCATCTCGATCGTCAACGGTCCGCTGATCACATCCGGGACGCGGTCGCCCTCGAATCCCCTCAGTAGCCATGGGAGCGCTCCCAGGTGATCCTCGTGCCCGTGCGTGATGACAATTGCTTCGAGGTCTTCCCTGCGGTCGAGCAGCCAAGAGAAATCCGGCAGGATCAGGTCGATCCCAGGCAGGTCACCACCCGGGAACCGCAGACCTGCGTCGATCAGGATCAGCCGGCCGTCGTACTCCAGGGCCGTCATGTTCTTGCCGATCTCCCCCACTCCACCGAGCGGGATCACCTTGATCTCGCCGGCCATCAGTCGCTGCCGAGCAGGCCGAAGTCGATCAGTGCCTGGCGGATCGTGGCCCGCTCTCGTTCATCCGCCTGCACGAGCGGGAGCCGAAGGGTCCCGCTGGGCAGTCCCAGAAGGTCGAGCGCGGCCTTGATCGGGATCGGGTTGACAGTGACGCCGAGTGCAGCGATCAGGGGCGCCAGCCGGGCGTCAACTTCCGCCCGCCGCTCGGGGCTGTCAACCATCTCGCGCATCAGCCGCCCGACGATATGGCTGGCTACGAGGATCCCTCCCGTGGCCCCGGCGTCGAGTGCGGCAGCGAAGCGCTCGTCGTCGCCGGCGTAAATCTCGAGTCCCTCGATCGGCTGGGGCACACCAGACCTTGCCTGCTTGATCGCCCGGATAGTCGGATGGACTGCTGCCAGCTCGGCGCAGAGCTCGTCGGACATGTCGGTGCCCGTGCGCGTGGGGATGTTGTAAAGGATCACCGGCAGATCGCTGGCGTTCACAACCGCCTTGAAGTGCTCCCGGATCCCGCGCTCGTTCGGGCGGTTGTAGTACGGGGTCACCGAGAGGATCGCGTCAGCACCAGCGGCGGCACTGCGCTCAGTGAGCCTGACGGCGTGAGCGGTGTCGTTCGCCCCGGCCCCCGCGATCACGCAGACGCGATCGCCGACATGCTCCACCGCTGTTGCGATCAGGTCGATCTGCTCGTCGTCGCTGAGGGTCGGTGCCTCCCCGGTTGTCCCGGCGATCACGACTCCGTCTGATCCGGTGGACGTGACGTGGTCGAGCAGCGAGCGAAAGCCATCAGTGTCAACGCCGCCGGAGGCATCGAAGGGAGTGACCAGTGCTGTGATGACCGTCCCGAGTCCGGACTCTTCAGTGATCATGAGTCCCCCAGCAGCTGTTCGAGCCCGATCAACGGACTCGAGGCAAGCGAAGCTACCCGCCTGACTGCCAGCAGAACCCCAGGCATGAAGCACTTGCGGTCAATGCTGTCGTGGCGGATTGTGAGGGTTTCCCCCTCCGAGCCGAGGATCACTTCCTGGTGGGCAACCAACCCGGGAAGCCTCACGGAGTGCACAGGCACTTCGGCTCCGCCGCGGGCCTCGGTCATCCGCTCGGCAGTAAGGCGGGCTGTGCCGGACGGCCGATCGAGCTTGGCGTCATGGTGGAGTTCGACGATCTCGGCTCCAGGCATCAGCCTCGCGGCCTCTTCGGCGAACCGCATCATCAGGATGGCCCCGATCGCGAAGTTGGGAGCAACGATCACGTTGGCGCCCTTGATCGAATCGAGCTCACCGAGGTCGAACCCGGTGGTCCCGACCACCGAGTGGACGCCCCTCGAAGCAGCAAGGCGGATGTTGTCGAGTGCAGCCTCGGGGACTGTGAAGTCAACAACCACGTCGACGTTCCCGGCCGACTCGAGTGCATCGGCCAAGGAGATCCCGAGGGTCGGGTCAGCCCGCCCCGCGAGCTCCGCGTCCGGGGCGGAGGTGATGGCCGAGCAGACCTCAGCACCCATCTTTCCCTCGGACCCGGCGACGACGACTCTGATCATGCGTTCAGACTGCCAGAACCGGCGGATTCAAGTGCCGCGGCCGCGACGTCGGACCCAGGCCCGGCACTCCCGGCATGAAGGGTCGCGGGCTCGAACACGGTGCTTGCCATCTCCCACACGGACTCGGTCGTCACCGACTCGATGCGCTCGATTACCTCTTCCACGGGCAGCGGGCGCCGTCCGGCCAGGAGGGCTGACCCAAGCGACGCAGCCCGCTCGCTCATGTTTTCGCGTGCGAGCATGACCCTGGCTTTGAGCTGCCTCTTGGCCAGCTCGACCTCCTCATCCGTCGGGCCATCAGCACGGAAGCTCCGGACCTCGCTACCGAGCAACGCCGCTGCTTCCGGTGCGCTGTCGATCCCGGTGGAGATGTAGACGCCCACCTCGCTCGCTCCGAGCGCAGGAGCGGTGTAAGAACCGGTGTCGTAGGCGAGTCCGCGGTTCTCTCGCAGTTCGGTGAACAGCCGCGAGGAGGTCGACTCGCCAAGGATGGTGCTCAGCGCAGCCACGGTGAAGCGATCGTCGCTCTCGCGCCCCGGCCCGAGGCCGGCCAGCTGAACGTGGACCTGCTCGCCCGGAAGTTCCTGATGGACGGCGGAGGCCGGCGTGGCGGCAGGAGCGGAGCGGTCGATTGGAGCG
>JBAXRO010000071.1:0-9234 GCA_037131165.1 Actinomycetes bacterium
GGTACTCGCCCTCGCCGATCTGAAGGTCATGGAGGCGGAAGTCGCCGTCCCACAGGTACCGGGTCGGGTAGCCGGTCGCGCCGCAGAAGGACCAGAGCTCGCCCTCGTTGTCGTTGAGCACAGGGAACTCGATCCCGAGCCTCGCGACTGCGGCCTCGACCACCTCGTCCGATTCCGTCTCGGCGGAGGCCGGCGTGTGGGCGGCGACGACCCTGAGCCCATCGCCGGAATAGCGCTCGTGCCAAGCCTTCAGGTAGGGGAGAGTGCGCATCGACTGTGGCATCGTCATCTCCCAGAACTCGACCAGCACCGGGCGGTGGCGTTGCTGGTCCATCCGCAGGGGAGCGGTGTTGAACCACGTTGCTCCGCGTGGGAACGGAGGGGCGACGATCTCGACGGGCGGGCGCAGGGGACGCCGATGGTACCGTTCGCGCTGCCGCCCAACCACTCACACGGAGTAACACGATGTCCGACTTCTTCGACCGCCTTGAGGAGACCCGCAGCCGCTGGAACGTCCTTGAGCATCCCTTCTACCAGCGCTGGACCAATGGAGAGCTGACGAAGGCAGAGCTCGCCGTCTACTCCGGCCAGTACCGCCACGCAGTCGTCGCGATCGCCGACGCTTCGGCCCAGGCCGCTTCGGCAGCCGACGGCAAGCTGGCTGCCGGGCTCGCCGAGCACGCCCGAGAGGAAGCCGACCACGTCCGCCTCTGGGATCGCTTCGTCGACGAGGTCGGCGGTGACGCAGCCGTGTCCGCCACGCCCGAGACCGAGGCTTGCGTCAGCGAGTGGGCCGGCTCGGCCGACCGACCGCTGCTCGACACGCTCGTGACCCTCTACTCGATCGAGTCCGGCCAGCCGGCGATCAGTGAGACCAAGCGCGAGGGCCTGGTCGCCCGGTACGGCTACACCCCCGAGGGCCCGGCAACCGAGTACTTCGACCTCCACGCCGTCCTCGACGTCGAGCACGCCGAGCAGGCCCGAAAGGCGATCGAGCCCCGGCTCGAGGGAGCGGACGAGGACGCCCTGCTCGAGGTCGCCGAGGCGGCGCTGCGCTCGAACTGGGAGCTGCTCGACGGCGTCGAGAAGCTCCTCGGCCGCTGAACTGACTGGACCGTGGTGACGGCGCGATGAGCCAGAGGGCGAAGATCCTCACGCTCGTCGCGGCCGTTGCGGTCGCGGTCGGGGCGTTCATCGCCCTGAAGCCCGGCGACGACCCGAAGCCCGGGCCGCCCGCGGCACGGCCTGAGGGCGCCGGCCCGTCAAGACCGGCTCCCGATCGGCCCGTCGCCAGCACCCCCGCGCAGAGGGTTGTCAGAGGGACTGTCACGGTCGATTCGAACGGACCGGTCGGTGGGGTCGCCGAGATTCGGGCCAACGCGGGCGAGCGGATCGTGATCACCGTCAAGTCGACCGGCTACAGCGGCGAGGCCCACCTCCATGGCTTCGACGTGATGCGTGACGTCGCGCCCGGAAAGCCCGCCATCTTCGAGGTCAGCGCAGCGCAGACCTCGAAGCCCAGCGGTCAGGGAAGCTTCGAGCTGGAGCTTGAGGCGATCGCGGTCCAGATCGCGAAGCTGCTGATCTCGCCGTGATCGTGCGGCGGTCGCTGGCGCTGTCGCTCGGCGCCCTGCTGGTCGCCGCGATGTTCCCGACGCTCGCCGCTGCTCACGGGGTGGCTGCGAAGGCCGACCTGCCGATCCCCGCCTGGATGTTCGCCTGGGCTGCGACCCTCGTGCTGGTCGTCTCGTTTGCCGGTTTGGCAGTTCTCTGGCGGGAGCCGGTCCTCGCCGGTTTCCGGAGCCGGTCGCTGGTTCCGCTCGGCGTCTGGGCCGACTTGCTGCTCGGGGCCTTCGGTGTCGCTTCCTTCGCGGTCGTCTGCTGGGCGGGCCTGACCGGCACCTTCGTCTCGACCGCCAACATCGCGCCGACCGGGGTTTGGGTCGCGTTCTGGGTCGGGGTGCCGATCGCGAGCGCCCTGTTCGGCGACGTCTTTCGCTTGCTCAGTCCGTGGCGGGCGGTCGGCCGCGGAGTCGGCTGGGTCGCGGCGAAGCTCTCGCCGTCCGGCCTGCCGACCCCTGCCGGCTGGCCGGAGCGGCTCGGTTGCCGTCCGGCAGTGATCGGGCTGCTGGGGATGGTGTGGCTCGAGTTGGCCTTCCTCGAGCGCGACGACCCTTCGACCCTTGCCGCCCTGGCCCTCGGCTATGCGGCGATTCAGCTGGTCGGCATGAGCATCTGGGGGGTTGAGACCTGGAGCAGCCGCGGTGATTCGTTCGGTGTCGCCTTCTCGCTGATCGCGAAGGTCGCTCCGTTCGAGCGGGTCGACGGGCGGCTCAAGCTGAGGGTCCCGCTCTCCGGGGTCAGTCGGCTCGAGCCGATCCCGGGAGTCCAGGCGGTTCTGATCGTGTTGGTCGGTGCGACTTCGTTCGACGGTTTTCTCGCCGGGCCGGCTTGGCCGTCCTGTTCGCAGTGGCTGATCGAGCGGGGGAGGGAGATCGGCTTCGGCCCGACGGGCGCTGCGGAGTTCGCTTCGACGGTCGGGCTGGCCTGCTCGTTCCTCGTGATCTGGGCGATCTGGACTGCCGGGACTGCCGGTGCGGCCTCGGCCCTCGGTCACGATCGGCGGGCGACGGCAGCCGCCTTCGTCGGCGTGCTGATCCCGATCGCGCTCGCTTACACGGTCGCCCACTACGCCTCGCTGCTGATCTACCAGGGTCAGGCTCTCGGCTATCTCGCGTCCGATCCGGCGGGGACCGGCGCGGATTGGTTCGGCACCGCGAGGTGGACGATCGACTACGGAGTCGTCGGGCCGACTGCGATCTGGTGGGTCCAGCTCGTGGCCTTGATCCTCGGGCATGTCGCCGCTCTCGCGGTCGCACACGATCGCGCACTCGAGATCGCCCCGGATGCGAGGCTCGCTACCCGCTCGCAGGTGCCGATGCTCGTCGCGACAGTTGCGTTCACGACTCTGGCTCTCTGGCTCCTATCGGCGGCGAACCTGTGAGCGGCTCGATCTTGGACGCCCTCGCCGTGCCGCTGGCCCACATGGGCCACTACGCAGCCCTGCTCTATGCAGCGCCGGTCCTGATCCTGCTCGGATGGGCCGGGATCGCCCGTCTTTCCAAGTGGATCACCGCCAAGAGGGACCTGCGGGACCCCTGAACGAAGCTGCGGCGAGGCCGCAAAGCTTTACTCCGATTTGGCCTTCGGATCCGCAACTCTTTGGTGCGGCTACTGTTCCATATTGCGAAGTCGTGTGATCCGCGTCATACTTCGGATCAGTCAACCAGAGTTGATTCCCAAGGAGGGGATGTCTTGCGTAAAACAGTTCTCACATTCTCAGCGGTTGCGATCGGGGCGATGGCTCTGAGCGGCACCGCATCGGCAGCAGTTCTGCCGGCACTCAACAAGACCCAGCAGTCGAAGGTCCTGATGTGTGCGCTTTCACCATCGATCGCCACCGACTACAAGCGCAACTGCGCCACGGTCAAGGGCAACGCGACGCTGAAGTCGACTTCGAGCACGTCGGCCAAGAAGGCCGCGAAGACCGCTCAGATCGACGCTTACCTCGCAACCCGTTACACCAACTCGACCAATGTGACCCTTCAGGGCAACCCGGTCGGCAAGGTCGTGATGACGTTCCCGACCAACACGATCATCACTCCGACACAGTCGGGCAAGACGACGTGCAATATGCCCGCACGTGAGGGAGCAAGGGTCATCGCCAACTGCGCCGGCGCGCTGATCGGCAGCGGTTGGGCACTCGTCAACACAGGCCAGGGACTCGGTGACGGCGGCCTTCCGGCTCCGCGTCCGCAGCTCGACGACGCTCCCGCCCCCTGCACGGCAGAGCCCGGCGCTCCGTCGACCTGGACCATGTACAGCCGCACCTACGAGGCTGACGGCACCCTGCCGTGCGTCCCGTGGAGCCACCTGTACAACAAGGTGCGCATCTACCAGGGTGGCATCCCCTTCGGCAAGACCGCTCCGGACCCCAACTCCGTGACTTTCGTGTCGCAGAACGTCGCCTCGATCGTCTCCTTCGACGGCCAGATCGACAGCAAGAAGGGCACGCTTACGGTCAACCTGCCGGCTCTCTACGGCACCGGCTCGTACCCGGGTGAGCTGTTCTTCGGCTGGGTCCTCTCGGACTTCCGGGTGATCCTCAACCAGCCCGGCTACTTCAAGATGGGCAAGTGCCCGACTTCGAAGCAGGTCACGACCAACTCGGTGATCAGCTACTCCAAGCAGAAGGTGCTTGACGGACTGAACGCCAACGGCACGCCGAACCCGAGCGAGGACGACCGTCTCGCACCGGCCCCGGCCAACATCAACGAAGTCAGCCCCTGCTCCTGATCCGAGCATGAGGCACCCGGGCTGAACACCCGGAACGGATTCAAGGTCAGCCCCGCCATCCGGCGGGGCTGACTCGTTCCCGGGGCGATCGAGCCGACGCCCGATCACCTTCGGCACGGGGGCCACTCGACCGTTCGGCAACCCTTAATGCGCTCTCGGATGCTGTTCCCCGGTTTGCCCGGTCCTTTGGCAAACCGTTGCTCCTCGCCCGGTGGGCCTCCTTAGCCTTCTGGTACGGGGTTGCAAGCGGTTCGCCGAGGCGGGCCGAACGGAGGTGGGGATGATGTTCAGGATCAAGGCGATCGCAGCAGGAGTGGCAGTCGCGACCGTGGCCATGCCGTCATCGGCCATGGCGCTCAGCCAACAGGCTCAGGTGAAGCTGCTCAACAGTTCGACCACGAGCACGGCGAAGCCCGCAGGCAAGTCCTACGTGAGGTTGAGTGCCTACCTCGCAACCCGCGACGCGACCTCGGTCAAGCCGCAGCACCAGACCAACCCGGTCGGCAAGGTCGTCGTGACCTTTCCGTCGGGTTCCTACATCACGCCGGGCAGCACTGGTCGAACCGTCTGCAAACAGCCGGCGGGCCAAGGCGCTGCAGTGATGGCCAACTGCGCGAACTCGAAGATCGGCAGCGGATGGGCGCTCGTCAATACCGGCCAGAACCTTGGGCCGGACGGCACTCCGCTTGCCAGGCCGCAGCTGTCGGGATCACCGGCCGACTGCGCCGCCGGCACCGGAGACCCGCTGTCCTGGACCCAGTACTCGGCGGTCTGGCCGAGTGGAACCCTGGGCTGTGTGCCGATGGGGCACCTCTGGAACAGGGTGTCCGTCTACCTGGGCGGGATCCCGGAGGGCAAGACGACGCCATCGGCCAACTCGGTCGTGTTCGTCTCGCAGAACACGGCCTCGATCGTTTCCTTCTCGGGGAGCATCAGCAAGAACGTGTTGACGGTCAAGCTGCCTGCCCTCTATGGCAGCGGGTCGTACCCCGGTGAGCTGTTCTTCGGCTGGGTCCTCTCGGACTTCCAGCTGACGATCAGCAACACCAAGTACCTCAAGTCCGGGAGCTGCCCGAGCTCCACCCGCAGGTGGAAGGTCAACACGGCGGTCACCTACTCGCAGCGCAAGGAGACCGATGGGCTCGTGTGGGATTCGGTCCTCAAGGCCAACAGGCCGATAACGGCCGGTGACATCGCCAACGGCGTCAAGCCGGAGGTAGCCGCACCGGTCCCGGCACCGGTCACGGTCGGCACGTACACCTCCTGCAGGTGACGCTCCGTCGCAAACCGCCGCCCGACCTCGGTCGGGCGGCGGGGAGCGATCGGAAAAACTTCCCCAAGACCGCTACCGAAGAGGCTTTCGTCTGTTTAAGATCCGAGATCCAGCGTCGCTTGCGACGCGACAGCAAACCGGGAGAGAGGGAACGAAATGATCAGGACAAAGCTCGCAATGGGTGCAACGGCAGTCGCAGTGGCGATCGCCCCGGCGTCTGCATCGGCGACGATCACCCAGAACGTCGATGTGACGACTTCCCCTGCGACCGGAACCGGTGTCGCGAAGGGCAACAACTACGTCAAGCTCAGGATCTACCTCGCGACGCGCGACAGCTCCTCACCTCGCCCGATGAGGATGGCCAACCCGGTCGGCAGGATCGTCCTGACCTTCCCCACGGGCGGCCACACCACGCCGACCAAGACCGGCGTCCCCGTCTGCAACGTTCCGGCGGGCCTCGGTTCCCAGATCATGGCCAAGTGCTCGAGGTCGAAGATCGGATCCGGCTGGGCGCTCGTCAACACGGGCCAGAACCAAGGGCCGGGTGGCACGCCGCAGGCCAGGCCCCAGCTCGCCGGGGCCCCGGCGGCCTGCGCGACGGAGTCGGGTGACCCGATGAACTGGACCCAGTACTCGAGGCTGTTCGGCTTGACTGCCGACTGCGTGCCGCAGGGGCACCTGTGGAACAAGGTCTCGGTCTACCTCGGCGGCATCCCTGAAGGTTCTCCTCCCAGCCGCACGAAGGGCGACTCGTACTCTGTTCTGTTCGTGTCCGAGAACACGGCCTCGATCATCTCCTTCTCGGGCCAGGTCAACAAGAACGTCCTGACCGTCAAGCTGCCTGCCCTCTACGGCAGCGGCTCGTACCCCGGTGAGATGTTCTTCGGATGGGTCATCTCAGACTTCTCCGTCAGCATCACCAACGGCAAGTACCTCAAGGCCGGCTCCTGCCCGAGCAGCGGCAAGTGGACCCTCAAGGCCGAGTCCGTCTACTCCCAGCGCAAGGACAACGACGGCCTGATCTGGAACTCGGCCCAAGGCAAGAACATCCCGATCGACACATCGCTCGGCCAGAGGGCCGAGACGGTGCTGCCGGTGCCCGACGCCAGCTCGGTGTTGGACATCGACCCGTGCCGCAGGTAAAGGCGAACGCCACCAGGCGGGCCCGCACTTCGCTGCGGGCCCGACCGTCGGGCGCTGCGAGGCCGGGAGCAACCGGTCCCGCAGTTGACCGTCAGGGCGCGGGTCGTGGCTGGATCCGATGCGCAATCGCGTGCGTGACGAGCCACGGGCCGCAGTCGCCCGGGCCCCGCGGGTTGCGCGAGATCAGGTGTGGCAGCGGCCTCCGTTGTCCTCCAGCACCTTGAGGTCGTGGGCGAGGCCCTCCGGGGTCAGCTGCGAGACCGGCCAGGAGACGCACCTGCGCCCGTCGCGGTCGAGCACGAAGACGTAGCTGCTGTGATCGCTGGTGGCGCTCTGTCCGGCGACCCCGTACTGCTTCCAGACGGCCTCGGCCTGTGACTGCGAGCCGAGGCCCCAGCGGATCCGACCCTGCATCCTCTGGTCGGCGAGCCAGCGCCTGACGGCCTCCGGCGTGTCGCCCTTCGGGTCCGCGGTGATTGTCACGGCCGGCACGTCATGGCCGAGCTTGTCCATCGCCCCTCGCATCTGCTGCGCCGTGAGCGGGCAGACGTCGGTGCAGGCCGCAAACAGGAAGGTCAGCATCGACGGCCCGCCCTTGAGTGAGTCGAGCGTCACCGGCTTTCCGTTCTCGTCCTTGAGTGAGAACTCCTCGATCGGCACCTGAGGGGGCATCATCGATCCCTTGTAGGCGGTCGAATCGCCACTGCCGGTGCCGGGGCGCAGCGCGAGCACGAGCACCATTCCTCCGAGCAGGAGGATCGCGGAGACGAGCAACGCGAGGCGTGTGCGGGAGGTCGCCACCCCGTCAGCGTAACGCCGCCGTTCGGCTATCATCACTTACCCGATGGAAGGGTCAACGAAACAGGGATCCGGAGCGAAGACCGCCGCCGAGCTGATGGCGGAGATCAAGACCCGAGTCGAGGAGGTCGAGCCGCTCGACGTAGCCGACGGCCTGATCGAGGACGCCGTGATCGTCGACGTCCGCGAGGACCCGGAGCTCGCAGGCGGTGTGATCCCCGACTCTGCCCACATCCCCCGCTCTTACCTCGAGCAGCGGATCGAAACAGCAGCGCCCGACCGCAGCAAGCCGGTCGTCCTCTACTGCGCCGGCGGCGTGCGTTCTCTGTTCGCTGCGAAGGCGCTGATCGAGGGCATGGGCTATGAGGACGTCCGCTCGATGCGCGGCGGCTTCCAGCTCTGGAAGGACAACGGGCTTCCCTTCGACGTGCCCCAGACCCTCACGGAAGAGCAGCGCGACCGCTACAGCCGCCACCTGCTCCTGAGCGAGGTCGGGGTAGAGGGTCAACTCAAGCTGCTGAACGCGAAGGTGCTGTTGCTCGGCGCAGGCGGCCTCGGTTCGCCGACCGCGCTCTACCTGGCCGCCGCCGGAGTCGGGACGATCGGCGTCCTCGACAACGACGTGGTTGACCGCAGCAACCTCCAGCGCCAGGTCATCCACACCGAGGATCGGATCGGCACCCCGAAGGTCGAGTCGGCAGCGACGGCAATCGCCGCTCTCAACCCCGATGTGAAGGTCGTCCAGCACCCGGTCAGGCTCAACGCCGAGAACATCATGGAGATCATCCCCGACTACGACATCGTCGTCGACGGGGTCGACAACTTCCCGACCCGCTACCTGCTCAACGACGCGTCGGTGCGACTGAAGATTCCGGTCGTCTCAGCGTCGATCCTCGGATTCGAGGGCCAGCTTTCCGTGTTCGCCCCCTACGACGGCCCCTGCTACCGCTGCCTCTTCCCGGTCCCACCCCCGGCCGAGCTGGCGCCGTCCTGCGGCGCCAACGGCGTGCTCGGCGTGCTTCCGGGCACGATGGGCCTGCTGCAGGCCACGGAGGTCGTCAAGCTGATCCTCGGCCAGGGAGAGCCTCTGATCGGGCGACTCCTGCTCTATGACGCACTCGCGACCTCGTTCACGACGCTCAAGATCTCCCGCGACCCCGATTGCCCGATCTGCTCACGCGAGCCGGACTCGATCGACGACTCGGAGATGGGCGTCTTCCCCGACTACGACGCCTTCTGCTCCGGCACTCACTAGGCTGCCGACGATGGCGATAGTCCGAATTCCCCCGGTCCTCAGGCCGAGCACCAACGGCGAACGGGAAGTGGAAGCCTCCGGCTCGACAGTCGGCGAAGTCCTGGCCTCGCTCGCAGAGGCGCACCCCGCCACGAAGGACCAGCTGTTCGCGGCCGACGGCACGCTCAACCGTTACGTCAACGTCTACCTCAACGATGAGGACGTGCGGGTACTCGGCGGGCTCGAAACCGCAGTCGGCGACGGCGACCAGCTCGTGATCCTGCCGGCGATGGCCGGCGGGCGCTGAACCGCCAAGGCTCGCAATTGGCGCCGGGACGGCGCTAGAATCATGGTTCGGGACGCGAACGATGGCTGAACCACTCCTCAACCGACCGTGCGGCGGCCGCTTCGGCGACCTTGTCCAGTCGAT
>JBAXRO010000072.1:0-8850 GCA_037131165.1 Actinomycetes bacterium
CCCACCTGAAGCGGCAGGTGATGGGTCGCGAGGTGGTCGTGGCCGTGACCGACGGCCGGCTCGACTTCGGCCCGTGGGAGCAGATCTTCTACGGCGAGTTCGACGGCCGCCGGGCCAAGCGGGTGCTCGTCAAGGTGATCGGCGAGTAGGCAGCGGGGGTTTAGGGCGTTTGCCCAAATGAGGCGAAGCTGCCAGAAGCTCTCGTTTTTTGCAGGGATGGGGTACGCTGCATCATCGGTGGCCGCTCGACCCCGGCCCATGACCGCCGAGGCCCCTCGGCCCGCTCATCACAATTGCCCGCTCATCACAATTGCCCGCTCATCACAATGGAGAAATGCAGATGATGCGTAGGATGCTCGTGCTCGGCTCGCTCGTCTCGTTCGCCTACTACCTGAGGGTCGTGGCGGCGATGTGGCTCGGCGACTCCGACGCAGAGGCTGCCGAAGGCGTCCGCCGCGCACCGGAGGTCGCAGTCGTCGCTGTCGTCGCCGCGCTCGCGATCACCGCTCTTGCAGTCGCTCCCGGCTGGCCGCTCGACAAGGCGGGCGAAGTCGGGAACTCACTGATCAGCAGCCGCTGACGCACCGTCGAGCGCCAACAGGCGCTGCTAAACTAACGATATGGACACTCTCTCCGCCACGGAGATTGCCGCGTCGCTTGGCACTTCGATTCCGAGGGTCCAAAGAGCGATTGGTCGGCTCGGGCTCCATGGGGACGGTCGGAAACGGCCTCGCTACACGGCCAAGCAGGCAGAGAGGCTCCGCCGCGAATTGGGAGCCGCCCCGCGAATCGAGGGGTTCACCCCGACCGAGGTCAAGGTCCTCGCAGCGCTCGCAAAAGCCCCGCGTGGACTGGCCTCCATCCGCGTGCTGGCAGCGCGAGCGGGCCTGTCGCCCACGGCCGCCTCGAACGCCTTCACCGCCCTCGAGTCGAGAGGCTTGGTGATGCGCGACCAGGCCATGGTCGCCGCGGGCCGGGCCAAGTCAGTCGAGGTACTGAGAGCGAATCCATGCTCGGCCCAGTGGCCGGAGCTGGACTGCTCCCTCGCCAGGACCGTCCCCCCAGAGGTTCGCACGACTCCAGCCAAGCGCGTGCCGGCTCACCTCCGCCACCTGTTCTGGAACACGGCCTCTTCTCAGATGGGCACTGCCGACTCGGGGCCCTACATTGCCCGGCGCCTGATCACCGAGGGTGACATCGAGGGGCTTGGCTGGGGAGCCGCGAACCTCACTCGCAAGGACTGGCTTCGTGCGGCCGGAACCCGCGGGCTCAGCAAACCCCAGCAGGCGATGGCGCGCAACTTCGCCCATAAGGGCGAAGGCGTGAGCAAGCCGCCATCGGAGGTCGCCGGGCTCCATGTCGCCGGGATACCCGACATCTTCGCGATGAAGCTCAAGGTCATTGCCGACCGGGGAGAGCTGCGCGATTACTTCGATCTGATGGTGATCGAGCAGCAGACAGGACTGGGAGTCGAGGAAGGCCTTGGCTTCTTCCTCACCCGTTTCAGGCGCCAGCCGGAGAATCAGGTCTTGATGCCGGTGCTCGCCGCACTGGGCTACTTCGACGACGTCGACGAGGACGACTCCCTGCCCCGTGGCAAACCTGAAATATCCGCCTACTGGCGCAGGCGCCAGCCGGAGATCGCTCGGCACATGCAGCGGTTCGGCGTGTGAAGCAGCCACGCCCCCGTTCCGCCCCGCCCCTGTCAAACTAGGCGGCGATGTCACTGAACTCGTTCGACTCCCTGCGCACCTTCAGCCATGGCGGCCGTGAGTGGGAGTACTTCGACATCCAGGCCCTCAGCGACCGCTTCGACGTCGCCAAGCTCCCCTTCTCGCTGAGGGTGCTGCTCGAGAACCTGCTGCGCTGCGAGGACGACCTTTCGGTCAGGGCGGCGGACATCGAGGCGCTCGCCTCGTGGGACGCAGCCGCGGAGCCGTCGAAGGAGATCGCGTTCAGCCCCGCCCGTGTCGTAATGCAGGACTTCACCGGCGTCCCGGCGGTTGTCGACCTCGCGGCGATGCGCGACGCGATGGCCGACCTCGGTGGCGACCCGGCGAAGATCAACCCGCTCGTCCCGGCCGAGCTCGTGATCGACCACTCCGTGCAGGTTGATTCGTTCGGCCTTGCCGGCTCGTTCGAGCGCAACACCGAACTCGAGTACGAGCGCAACCGCGAGCGCTACCAGTTCCTCCGCTGGGGCCAGGGCGCGTTCGACGGCTTCGCAGTCGTCCCGCCCGAGACCGGCATCGTCCACCAGGTCAACCTCGAGTACCTCTCGCGGGTCGTCTTCCGCGACGAGACCTCGGGCCGCGCCTGGATCGACACGTTGGTCGGCACCGACTCGCACACGACGATGGTCAACGGCCTCGGTGTGCTCGGCTGGGGAGTCGGCGGGATCGAGGCCGAGGCCGCGATGCTCGGCCAGCCGATGCCGATGCTGATCCCTCGGGTGCTTGGTGTCGAGCTCGTCGGCTCGCTGCCCGAGGCTGCGACTGCGACAGACCTCGTCCTCACCCTGACCGAGCGCCTGCGCGAGCACGGAGTCGTCGGCAAGTTCGTCGAGTTCCACGGCGAAGGCCTCGCCTCCCTGCCGCTCGCCGACCGGGCGACGATCGGCAACATGAGCCCCGAGTTCGGCTCCACCTGCGCCATCTTCCCCGTGGACGCCGAGACCCTGCGCTACCTGCGCTTCACCGGCCGACCGGACGATCACGTCGACTTCGTCGAGGCTTACTGTCGCGCTCAGGGTCTCTTCCATGAGGCCGGTTCGCCCTCGCCGGTCTTCTCCGAGCAGATGACTCTCGACCTCTCCGAGGTCGTCCCCTCGATCGCCGGCCCCAAGCGCCCTCAGGACAGGGTCTCGCTGAGCGGGTCGCAGTCCGCATGGCGCGATGCTCTCGCTGCCCGAGCTGAGATCTCGGGTTCAGCAGGTGGACTCAAGGAGGCAGTTGCCGTCCAGCTCGCAGACGGCACCACCACCGAGCTCGCAGACGGCCACGTCGTGATCGCCGCGATCACGTCGTGCACCAACACCTCGAATCCGTCGGTGATGGTCGCCGCGGGCCTGCTGGCCCGCAAGGCGGTCGCCAAGGGCCTGACCACGAAGCCGTGGGTCAAGACCTCGCTCGCCCCCGGCTCGAAGGTCGTCACCTCGTACCTCGACCGCGGTGGGCTGACCGCCGACCTCGACGCCCTCGGCTTCAACCTCGTCGGCTACGGCTGCACGACATGCATCGGCAACTCCGGCCCGCTGCCGGATGAGATCTCGCAGGCGATCCGCGAGAACGGGATCGAGGCGAGCTCTGTGCTCTCCGGCAACCGCAACTTCGAGGGCCGGATCAACCCGGACGTAACCATGAACTGGCTCGCTTCGCCCCCGCTCGTCGTCGCTTACGCGCTTGCCGGCACGATGGACATCGACCTCTACTCCGACCCGATCGGCCAGGACTCTGCCGGCAACGAGGTCATGCTCGCCGACATCTGGCCTTCACCTGCGGAGGTAGCCGAGGCTGTAGAGCATTGCCTCGCGAGCGACATGTTCCGCAAGAGCTACGGCGACGTCTTCGAGGGCGACGAGCAGTGGCGCTCGCTCGACACTCCCGAGGGCGACCGCTTCGCCTGGACGGACTCGACCTACATTCGCCACGCCCCGTACTTCGAGGGCCTCAAGCCGGAGCCGACACCGACCGGCGCGATCTCAGGCGCCCGGGTGCTCGCCCTGCTCGGCGATTCGGTCACGACCGACCACATCTCACCGGCAGGCGCGATCCGCAAGGACGGCCCCGCAGGCAAGTGGCTCATGGATCACGGGGTCGAGCCGAAGGACTTCAACTCGTACGGATCGCGCCGAGGCAACCACGAGGTGATGGTGCGAGGTACCTTCGCCAACATCCGCCTGCGCAACCTGCTCGCTCCCGGCACCGAGGGCGGGGTCACCCTGCACCAGCCGAGCGGCGAGGAGATGTCGATCTACGACGCAGCGATCCGCTACGAGCAGGAGGGAGTGCCGCTGGTCGTGCTCGCCGGAGTCGAGTACGGCTCGGGCAGCTCACGCGACTGGGCCGCGAAGGGCACAGCACTGCTCGGAGTGAAGGCAGTGATCGCACGCTCGTACGAGCGGATCCATCGCAGCAACCTCGTCGGCATGGGCGTCCTGCCGCTGCAGTTCCTGGACGGCGAGTCGGCCGAGTCGCTCGGGCTGACGGGCTCCGAGACCTTCGAAATCCCCGACATCGGTGACGGCGCCGTGCCGGAGACAATCGAGATCACCGCAGACGGGAAGGCGATCACCGTGAAGGTCAGGATCGACACTCCCAAGGAAGCCGAGTACTACCGCAACGGCGGCATCCTGCCTTACGTGTTGCGGAACCTCGCTTCGGCCTGAGCTGCAGCGCGGCTACAGAGACCAAGCGCTGATCCGGGGCGCCTCCTGAGGCAATGTGAAGATCCGGTTTCGGCGTCCTTGACAAGCTGAGAACAGTGCTGTATTCAAGGCTCTCATGCTCTCTTCATCCGCTTCCCCAAAAGCCACCGCAGCCCAGCGCCCCGCTCTCGACCATGGTCCTTCCAGCAGAGACCGCCTGACCTTCCGCCGCCTCGCGCGCTCTCTGACGATCGCTGCCGCTGCCGCGGCCGCTCTCGCGGTGATGGTCGCGCCGCAAGCCTCGGCGGCGCAACGCACCAAGGTGCTGCCGGGCTTCAACGGCAGTGTCAACGCGATCTCCGAGCCGGATTCGAACGGCATCAGTTACGTCGGCGGTCTCTTCACCGCCTACAACGCGTTCGACACTGGTTACGCGGCGGTAGTCGACTCGACCTCGAACGTGATTCAGACGCAGTTCCCGAAGGTGTCTGGCGGCAATGTCAACGCGGCTGCCGCTGACGGGAGCGGTGGCTGGTACATCGGCGGCGACTTCACGACAGTGGATGGCGTGACGCGCAACCGTGCCGCGCACATCAACTCCGACGGATCACTCGACTCGAGCTGGAACCCGAACCTGAACAACAGCGTCACAGCGATCGCGGTGTCCGGGTCGACCGTGTACCTCGGCGGAGCCTTCACCACCGTTGGTGGTACGACCCGTAACTACGCCGCCGCGGTCGGAACCGACGGCACCCTCCAAAACTGGAACCCGAACCTGAACAACAGCGTCACCGCGATGGCGGTGTCCGGCTCGAACGTCTACCTCGGCGGATCCTTCACCACGGTCGGTGGAACGACCAGGAACCGCGCTGCCGCCGTATCGATCAGCGCCACCGGCAACGGCAGCGGCGGCTCATGCCTCACAGCCTACGCGAGCGGTTGCCTCGGGGCCTGGGACCCGAACATGAGCGCCATCGTCCGCGCGTTGGCGGTGTCCGGCTCGAACGTCTACCTCGGCGGCGACTTCACCACCGTCGGTGGTACGACCCGTAACTACGCCGCCGCGGTCGGAACCGACGGCACACTCCAAAACTGGAACCCCAACCTGAACGGCAGCCTGTACGCGCTTGCGGTGTCCGGCTCGACCGTCTACCTCGGCGGCGGTTTCACCACCGTTGGTGGAACGGCCCGTAGGTACGCTGCCGCCGTGGCGATCAGCGCCACCGGCAACGGCAGCGGCGGCTCGTGCCTCACGGCCTACGCGAGCGGTTGCCTCGGGGCCTGGGACCCGAACATGAGCTCGACCGTGAACGCGCTGGCAATTTCCGGCTCGACCGTGTACCTCGGCGGAGCCTTCGGCACCGTGGGTGGAACGACCCGGAACCGCGCTGCCGCTGTCGCAACCGACGGCACGCTCCAAGACTGGCACCCCAACCTGAACGGCACCACCAACGCGCTGGCTGCGGCCGGCTCGAACGTCTACCTCGGCGGCCGGTTCACCACCGCTGGCGGTCAGATCAGGAACGGTGCTGCCGCGTTCAATGCCGACGGCACACTCAGCACCACTTGGAACCCGAACGTAAGCGGCACCGTCAGTGCGTTGGCGGTATCCGGCTCGACCGTCTACCTCGGCGGCTCCTTCACCACAGTCGGTGGAACGACCCGAAACCGCGCTGCCGCAGTCGGAACCGACGGCACACTCCAAAGCTGGGATCCCAACATAACCAATGGCACCACCGGTGTCACCGCTTTGGCGGTGTCCGGCTCCACCGTGTACCTGGGCGGCGATTTCACCTTCATGGGCACCGGCGGTTCCACGACCCGAAACCGCGCCGCCGCAGTGTCGATCAGCGACACCGGCAACGGCAGCGCCGGCTCATGCCTCACTGCCTATACGAGCAGTTGCGTGACAGCCTGGAACCCCAACGTGACAGCCAGCAGCACCGGTGTCACCGCTTTGGCGGTGTCCGGCTCCACCGTGTACCTCGGCGGCCTCTTCAGCGCCGTTGGCGGATCGACTCGAACCAACGCTGCCGCTGTCGGAACCGGCGGCACGGTCACAAGTTGGAGCCCGACCGCCAACGGGCAAGTGCGTGCGTTGGCGGTGTCCGGGTCGACCGTGTACCTCGGCGGAGCCTTCGGCACAGTCGGTGGAACGACCCGGAACCGCGCAGCCGCCCTCGGAACCGACGGCACACTTCAGGACTGGAACCCGAACATGGGCGGGGTCGTCGGGTCGTTGGCGGTGTCCGGGTCGACCGTCTACCTCGGCGGCTCCTTCACCACAGTCGGTGGAACGACCCGAAACCGCGCTGCCGCCGTGTCGACCAGCGACACCGGCAACGGCAGCGGCGGCTCGTGCCTCACGGCCTACGCGAGCGCTTGCCTCGCAGCCTGGGACCCGAACATGGGCAGTAACGTCAACGCGTTGGCGACGAGCGGTTCGACCGTGTACCTCGGCGGCATCTTCACCACCGTTGGTGGAACGACCCGAACCCGTGTTGCTGCAGTCGGTACCGACGGCACCCTCGGCAGTTGGGGCACAGGCATGCCTTCTCCGACGTTGGACACGAGTGCCGCGACGATCTCTCGCGGGACCACCGTGAAGGGTGACGCGGCGACTCCTGCGGGCGGCCCGCCGGGCAGCTACAAGTGGCAGCGATGCACTTCCAGCAGCGCAGTCGACTGCAGTGACATCAGCGGTGCTGGTTCCACCGGAGCGTGGTGGGGGTCACGAAACGCCGACATCGGCAACCGCGTGAGGCTGAAGGCCGTTTGGGACACGCTCGACTCGACGATCACGGGATTCTCGACGATCACGGGGGTGTTCATCCCGACCGCCACCACCGCGCCGACAATCGACCAAGGCCTTGTCTCTGGCGCACCAAAAGTCGGCACGTCGATTCACTCGAGCTTCGGCGTTTGGAGCGGTTACCGAGCCGGGCTGACAACCGTCACCTTCCAGTGGCAGCGCTGCACGACGAACGACTCGTCCTCCTGCGCGACCAACGTAGGCACCAACAGCCAGTGGTACAAGCCCGTAAGCGCCGATCAGGGCAAGTACCTGCGAGTCACAGCGACACTCACCACCAACGGGCAGACCGCGACCGCGTCATCCAGCCTCAGCGGCCCCGTCGCAGCGGCAAGACTGGGCCGCAAGGCAAAGCCAGCAGCCAAGAAGGCGCGCGCCACAGCGCGCGCCCGCAAGGCCCTCTGACACCAAACCGCCAGAGTGCTGAAACCCGCCTGACTGAGGCCGGCCTCGATATCGCATCCGATATCCTGCGTCCATGGACGCCGGCGCCGAGATCCGTTCAGCCCGTCGCGCGGCGGGCCTTTCGCAGCGCGAGCTGGCCGATCTCGCCGGCACCTCGCAGCCTGCGGTAGCGATGTACGAGTCGGGAGAGCGTGAGCCCGGCGCCTCGACCCTGGCGCGACTGCTCGCAGCGACCGGATCAAGACTGCGGGTGGAAGGCGGCCACGCGCAGGTTAGAACACCCGGCCGGGCTGAGCTCGAGCGAGTCAACAGGCAGCTGATGGACGTACTCGACCTCGCTGCGAAGCTGCCTACCAGGCACAGCCCGACGCTCGAGTTCCCGAGGCTCGCCAAGTGACCCTCGCAGAGAAGATCGTCGCCATCCACGGCGCGCTCGAACGCCAGCGGATTCCCCATGCGTTCGGCGGAGCGATCGCCCTCGCCTATTACACGCTCGATCCGCGGGGAACGAGCGACGTCGACCTCAACCTGTTCGTGCCCGAACGGACGCCGGAGGCGGCGCTGGCCGCTCTCCCCGAGGGGATCGCCGACAGGCAATCGGCCACGGCCGCGATCCTCGAGTCAGGCCAGGCAAGGCTTTGGTGGGGCGAAAACCCCGTCGACCTCTTCTTCGACAACGTCCCGCTGCACACGGCCGCCCGAGCCAACTCGCGGACCGTTCCCTTTGCCGACACCGAGATCCCGGTGCTCGGGCCGGTCGAACTCGCCGCGTTCAAGACCCTCTTCAACAGGACGCGCGACTGGGCCGACCTCGAGGCGATGGTCTCGGCCCGGACCTTGGACGTGCGGGCCGCGGCCGAGGCCGTTGCCGGGGTGGCCGGCGGCGACGACCCCAGGGCGCAGCGGCTGCTGGGACTTCCGGGCTGAGCCGGCCTCCGGCGCTTCGGGTGATCGCTGCGTCGACCCCCGGAGTGTGAACGGCTGACGGGCTGGCGCGCGGTCGTTCAGCGGGGGTCGGATCCCTGAGGATCCGTTGTTCCAACAGTGATGGTCACGGTGTGCCAACGCCAACTGTTGCCGTTGTTGCATCCGTGGGTGGCGCATCATCGACTCGTAACGTGAACGTCTGTGACGTGATCACTCCCTCAGCGTTGGACGCGGTGATCGTGAACTCGTAAACGCCCGCAGCTCGAACTTGCCCGGTGATCGTGCCCGTGTTCGCGCTTGCGCCAGTGCCAGGCGTGAACTTCACACCGTCTGGCAGATC